>MGTE01000060.1:5444-9798 GCA_001799275.1 Deltaproteobacteria bacterium RIFOXYD12_FULL_57_12 | reverse complement strand
GCCGACTCCGCCAGGCGAGGACGGTTTCGAGATTGGCCGCAATCTCCGGCCGGGCATTCATGATCAGATAGCGGTCGGCCGCCACGTAAATCTCGCGGGTCAACCGCCGCACCGCGGGCTGCCGGCCAGTTCTTAGCCACAGGCTCTCGGCGAACATGGGAACGATTTTGTCCTGCATCCGCAGCTCGGTATCCATGAAAAAGATGGCAAGCCCCGGCCCCAGGTCGTCCGCCCTGGCCAGGAAGGCCGCGATCTCCCCGAGGCCGACCTGCTTGGGCGGCGACGACTTCACCTCCATGTAGAGGACAAGGCCATCGATTCTGGCCAGCAGATCGTAATCGCCGCCGATGCCGGCCCGCTTGAACTTGACGCCCCAGATGGCCTCGGCGCCGAACTCCCGGCAACAGAGTTCAGCCAGAAACCACTCCAGGGTATCGCCGAAACTCCGGATCGGCCGGCACAACCGGCAACCCCGTGGCTGCCGGACGGCGAGGCCGATGGCCAGAATATACTCCAGATACTGTTGGGCGGCCTCGATGCCGGCAAAGCGGCTGACCGTCTCCGCGGCAAATAATTCCTGATGGTTGATCACCTCCCGCAGAAACAGGCGGAACGAATATTTCTTCATCTTGTCGTAGTATCCGTCCAGGAACCGGGCAGCCGGCCGCAGCAGGTCGGCAGCCGGTTCTTTACGATAAACCCGGAAGCCCCTGATCCGCAGCCAGGTCGCAAGATCCGGGCCAAGCCGGTCGAGCGCGGCGCGCAGCCGGGCGATCTCCCGCCGCAGGGCGGCGGCTTCTTCCTCTTGCCGGTCCGGGTTCTCGCCTTCAGCCATAGTTACGCTCCGCCCCACCCGCAACCCGTAACCCGCACCCGGCCGCGGTCATGATCGAGCACGAAGCGCACCGGCAGAAAGCGCTCGATCACGGCGATGTTGGTCAGCAGATGGGCGGTAAGTCCGTCCACGGCCAGCTCGGATTCGCCAGCGGCCAGCGCCAGGTACAACACCAGCTGATCCGCCAGCCAGCAATCCATGGCCGCCTTGCCAGCGGCAAAGGCGAGCCACTGCCGACAGACCTGCGCGGCCACCTGCTCGGCCGGCAGCCCCCGGCGGCCGAGCGCCCCGAAGCCCACGGCGCCACCACCAAACAGGCCGCGCAGAAAAACCAGGTTGCCGCTGCCGTTCGCCGGCGCCTCAACCAAACGGCTTTGTACGTCATAGCCGGCCGCGGCCAACCGGTTCCGCACCACGGCCTCCTCCCGCGCCGCAATTCCGGCCGGCAGATTGCTGCGCGCCACCAGCAGGGAAAGCTTGTGCATCAGGCCGCGCTCCGTCCGGCGCAAGGCCCGCAGCCCCGCACCTGGAGTAATGGCCGCCCGCAGGACGCCGCCGCCTTCCGGGTACCAGCCCCAGCGGTCAAGAGATGCCCGCAGCCGGCCGCCGAGACTCTGCAAGGCCGGCAGAAAAACCCCATCCAGATACGGAAAGGGCGGACTGAACGGCACATGGGTGCCGCCGATGATGGTTATTGTTGACGATTCGCGCGCAAAAAGCAGGGGCGGCAGGATGGCGGCCAGGACCAGGGTGGTGGCGCCGGCGGTGCCGACGGCAAAACGGAAGCTGCCGCCACGGATGGCGCCGGGCGTAAACAGCAGGCAACGCGAATGCTCTGCCGCCCCTTCCACGGCACCGCCGGTGATCGCGGCGAGCGCCTGCACCGCCGCGAGATGCTGGGGCCGCAGGCCGGGTTTCCGGCGACGCGCCCGGATGTTGACAAGCTCGACGGGTTGTTGGCAGAGGGCGGCCAGGGCCAGGGCAGTGCGCAGTATCTGGCCGCCGCCCTCTCCCAAGCCGCCGTCAATCCGCACGATCTCCGCCATGGCCTTCTCCCACCGTCCTCGAACATGACAACAAGGCCGCTCGCCCTGCCCTCTGCCGCGTCTGCCCGCATTATAGAACGTTCAACGCGGAAAAAAAAGAGCCCCACCGACGCGGCGCCTGGCCCGGGCTGCGACAGCAGGCCGCAACGAATGGCGCGTCCCCCAAATTTTGCTGGAATATCTATAAGATTACGTTATGATGACCATAATAACTCTCCAGCCTGGCGCTGTTGTAGGGCCTTTCTTCTGACAGCCGCCAATCACCCGGCTGGCGCGGCCGAAACGAGGGAAAAAATGTCAAGCCTGATCTACCGATTTCTGCATGGACTTTGCCGCATCTGTCTGGCCGGCCTGCTCCTGTTTCTGTTTCTGAGCGGACATGGCCGGGTCGTTGCCGGGGAATCTCCCTGTCCGCCTGAGGCGCTGGCCCTGGGCATGTCCACCGCTTTAACCGGGCCGGCGGCCGATCTCGGCATAAATATGCGGGATGGCGTGCTCGCCGCCCTCGACGAGGCGAACCGCGGCCAGGGCATCAAGGGCCGCCAGCTCTGTCTTGCCGCCCTCGACGACGGGTACGAACCTGCCCAAACCGTGCCGAACATGCTCACCCTGATCAACGCGCAGCAGGTGCTCGCCCTGATCGGCAACGTGGGCACACCCACGGCCGTGGCGGCTTTACCCATCGCCCTCCGGGCTAACACCCCGTTTTACGGAGCCTTTACCGGCGCCGGCATCCTCCGCAAGTCGCCGCCGGACCGCTATGTCATCAACTACCGGGCCAGCTATGGGGAAGAGACCGCCGCCATGGTGGACGCTTTAATCGAACATGGCGGACTGCGGCCCGAGGAAATCGCCTTTTTCACCCAACGGGACGCCTTTGGCGACGCCGGCTTCGTCGGCGGGCTTACCGCCCTGAAACAGCATGGCCTGCGCCAGGAAAACAAAATCGCCCACGGCCGCTATGAAAGAAACACCCTGGCCGTTGAAAACGGCCTGGCCGACATCATGCTGGCCGAGACCGTGCCCCGCGCCGTGATCATGGTCGGCACCTATGCCCCCTGCGCCGAATTCATCCAACTCGCCAAAAAGTACGGACTTGACGCTTTATTCCTGAATGTCTCCTTTGTCGGGGCAGCGCCGCTTGCCAAAGGACTGGGCGACCAGGGCGACGGCGTGATCATCACCCAGGTGGTTCCCCACTTCGAAGCCGACCTGCCGATCGTCCGCGACTTCAGAAAGGCACTGGAAACCTGGAACCAGGACATTACGCCCTCGTTCGGCGCCCTGGAAGGCTATATCGCCACCCGCATCCTGCTGCTCGCCCTGCACAGGATCGACGACGCCATCACCAGGGAGTCGATCATCGACGCCCTGGAAGGTCTCGGCGAATTTGATGTCGGACTCCAGGCCCCCCTGCTGCTGAGCAAAGAGGAACACCAGGCCAGTCATCAGGTCTGGCCCACCGTTATCAGGCAGGGCAAGGTCGTGCCCTTTGCCTGGCAGAACCTGAAAGGTCGGCGATGAATAGTTATCTGAAGCGACTCCTGCGCACGAACCCGACCCGCCTGGTCTGGCTGATCATCTCCGTTGGTTTCGGGCTCGGCATGGCCATGTTGGTCATTGTCGGCTGGACCCTCACCGACCTCCGGCAGGAGCGGGAAAAACTGCATGCGCTGCAGACATCCCTCAATGACATGGAGGCCGAACTCGACCAGCAGACCAGCCTGTTGGATCTGGAGGTCGCCGGCTATCTGGAAGGAAAGCCCGGCAACCAGCATTTCGTCCACGCCGAACTGGGGCAACTTGCCGATCGGTTCGAGGACATTGCCCCGAACCCGGCCATTGCCAGCGCCATCAGCAGGCTGCGCCGCAATATTCAGGACACGCTGCAGGCACATAACGACGTCATGGACTGGAGCCGGCGGTATCTTGAACTTGAGGCAAAAATTCCGGAGACCAGGCGGGGGGTGCAGACAGCGCTGAACCGCTTGACCGAGACGGCGGACAAAACCAACGGGCAACAGCGTTTGTCGCAGGCTGCCCTCTATCTCCACTACCGGCGGGGTTTGGAGAAAGGCGCCCCGGCGTTGGCCAATTCACTGCTCAACAACATGGGCGCCTCGACCAGTCTCGCCGGGCTCCAGCGGGACATCGCGGACATTGCGCTGCTGACTGAGCATCTTGACCGCGTCCTGCAGAGCGACCTGCTCGCCGACCTGAAGGACAACAAATTCAGAACCCTGCTGACCAGACTGCGGCGCAGCCCGATGTTTTCAGGCGATGAAACGGCCACGTCATCCGACCTGGCGCAGCAGCTCGCTCAATTTGAAGAGGCTTTGTTCGGCAAAGGCTACAGCATTGATGAGTCGCACCAGACCATCCTGCCCGGCAGTGACGGTTTATACGGCCGGTATGAAGAGATGCTGCGGCTGCACGACACCCGGACGGCGCTGCGCAATAAATTCGATGAACT
>MGTE01000060.1:1038-5425 GCA_001799275.1 Deltaproteobacteria bacterium RIFOXYD12_FULL_57_12 | reverse complement strand
ATCCTTGAGCAGATCGCATCCCACACCGAAGAGTTCAGCCTGACCGAGCGGCAGAAGGGGGAAAAGGCTCTTACCCGGGCCTGGCAGGCCATTCTGGCCATCGGCACCGTTGCCGCTTTCATCTTCCTTGGCCTTTCCTTCCTGATCATCCGGGCGATTAACCGGCAGGTCAGGGAGATCAGCCAGGCAAACCAGGAACTGGAGGCGCGGAGCCAGGAACTCATGCGGAGTCAGAAGGCGCTGCAGGAGAGCGAGGCCCAGTACCGGGGGATATTCCACGCCGCCGGCGACGCCTTCCTGATTTTCGACAAAACCGGCCGGATCGTTGAGGTAAACAAGGCGGCCTGCGTACTTTACGGGTACACCGACGACGCGTTCCAGGGCCTCTCCGGCTGGGATATCGTGCATCACGATTACCACGCTCTGTTCGCGCAATTTCTTCAGGGCCAGGCCAATGCCCCGGAGGATTTCACGGAACTGGTCAACCTGTGCGCCGACGGCGAAGCCTTTCATGTCGAACTCCGCGGCACCGACATCCCGCTCATGAATGCCATGCACCGGATGGCCGTGGTCCGCGACATCAGCGAGCGAAAAAAAACCGAAATCCTCCTGCTCGAAAAATACCGGGCCGAAGTGGCAAACAGGGCGAAGAGCGATTTCATCGCCAAGCTGAGCCACGAGATCAGGACACCCATGAACGGCATCATCGGCATGACCGAACTGCTGCAGGAAACCACCATGGACGACAACCAGCGGTTCCTGGTGCAGACGATTTCCTCCGAGACCAACTCCCTGCTCGGCCTCATCAACGACATCCTCGACTTCTCGAAGATCGAGGCAGGCAAACTGATGATCGAGCAGATCCCCTTTGATCTGGCGCAGCTTTTTGCCGATTTCTCAGCCGGTATGGCCTTGCGCGCCAAACAGAAAGGTCTGCGTTTCTCGTCCTCTTTTTCGCCGGCGGTCCCGGCCTGGGTGAAGGGCGATCCGGGCCGGCTGCGCCAAATCCTCATGAATCTTGCCACCAATGCCCTGAAATTCACCAGCCAGGGGGAGATCACCATAAAAGCCGAACAGCTTGCCGAGATCGGCGAGAAGACCAAGGTCTGTTTTACCGTTACGGACACCGGCATCGGCATTCCCAAGGAGAAGCAGGCGGCAATTTTTGCGAGTTTCACCCAGGCGGATGATTCAACCACCAGGAAATATGGCGGGAGCGGCCTGGGCACCACCATTGCCAAACAGCTGACCGAACTGATGGGCGGCGACATTTCCCTGCGGAGCAAAGAAGGCGTGGGCAGCAGCTTTTCCGTCACCCTTGACCTTGCCCGGCACACGCCGCAGCCGGCCGACCTGGCCGAGAAGGTGCGCGAGCGCGACGAACCGCGAGGCGCAGGCATGGAAATCCTGCTGGTCGAGGATTATCCCACCAACCAGCAGGTGGTCATGCGCCATCTGCAGAAGATGGGCCACCGGATCGACCTGGCGGAAAACGGCCACGTCGCGGTGGAGGCATTTGCCAGAAAACCATACGACCTCATTCTCATGGACATTGAAATGCCGGTGATGGACGGCTATAAGGCGACCGCGGCAATCCGGAAGTTGGAGCAGGACGCCCCACGGCCGGCGCCCGACAGCCGGGTGCCGGCCGTGGCCATGACCGCCCATGCCTTAAAGGGGATGCGGGAGGAGTGCCTGGCTGTCGGCCTGGATGATTATCTGGCAAAACCCGTACTGAAAAAGGACCTCCTGGCCATGGTTGCAAAATGGACGAAAGGCCGGCCGGGGTCTGACGAACAAGCCGCTCCGGCCACCGGCGCTACGCCAGTGGCGTCCCGCGGCACCGCCCTGCCGTTGGATATCGCCAGGGCAGTAGAAGAATTTGCCGGAGACCGGGACTTTTTTCTCCAGGTCCTGGATGGCTTTATCCGCAATGTCGAGGGCCAGCTCGCCGTAATCCGCGAGGCGGCTGCCAGCGGCGATGCCGAGACCGTCAGAAAAACGGCGCACGCGATCAAGGGCGGCGCCGCGAACCTGGCCGCGGAGCCCCTGGCCGCCATCGCCGCGCAGATCGAACAACTCGGCAAGGCAGGCGATCTTGCCAAACTGCCGGCCGCAGTCGCCCTCCTGACACAGGAATTTACCCGGCTCAAGGAGTTCCGGCAGGGACTTGCCGACGGCGTCCTGCCCGCATCCGACCACTGACCAACAGCTTGCCGGCCCGAAAATCCTGTTGGCCTCCGCAACGGTTTCATGGTATCATGCTCGCCGTCTTCTGCGGATGCCGCGAATCAAAAACCAGACCGAAGCCCTCCGGGTTACGTTCACAGAACGGAGCGTAACCCGGAGTTTTTTTTAGTACTTTAGAAAAAATTTTCTGCGCGTTTTTGGCGGAAAATTTTTTCGTGAAGGTACTTATCCCGTTTATCGGGGTTATTGCTCACAGGAGAAAATTTCATGAAGATTGCCGACAACACGTATGTAGCCATAGATTACTCCCTTGCCCTGGATTCGGGCGAGATAATCGACCGCTCCGAGGGCGAGCCGCTCGGATTCATCACCGGCGCCGACCAGATCATTCCCGGCCTGGAGAACGCACTCATGGGCATGGTTGCCGGCGACAGCGCCCGGATCACCGTTGAGCCGGAGGACGGCTACGGCGAGCGGCAGGACGAACTCCTCATGGAAGTGCCCAGGGACCAGTTCCCGGATGATGAGGAAATCGAGGCGGGCATGGTCTTTGAGACCGAGGGTCCGCACGGACCGGTCACCATTGTCATCGATTCGGTGAATGCCAACGATACCGTCACCGTCAACCTCAACCATCCCCTGGCCGGCCAGCGCCTTTTTTTCGATGTCAAGGTGGTCGAGGTCCGTGACCCCAGCGTCGAAGAACTGGCCGCCCTGGAAGAAACGGACGGCTGCGATTGCGGCTGTGAAGACGGGGATGATGCCTGCGGCTGCGGCGGCGATGATAAGAAGCCGGCCGGCGGCTGTGGCTGCGGCTGTCGCTGAATAAACGGCCGCGAGCCGGCCGGCAATATCGCCCCGTGCCTCGTCTCGGAAAACATCAGCCGGCCGACTCCTCGCCCTTTCTGATTTGTTGCAGCTGATCGGCCAGATCTCCGGTTTCGCGCCGCCAGTACTCCCGGCTGCCGAAATCGGGCACGGCGCGGCAGACGCCGTCCTCGGCGGCCTGGTGGGCGCACCAGGCCGTGTAATGGATATAGCGCATGGCCCGCAGCGGTTCGATCAGGGCCAGGGTGCGCCGGTCGAACCGTTGAAAGGTTTCGTACCCTTCCAGGAACAGCTCAATTTCGGCAAACGACTCTTCTCGACGGCCGGGAAGCAGCATCCAGAAATCCTGGACCGGCGGCCCCACGGCCATGTCGTCAAAATCAATAAGGAAAAAAGATTCTTCCGGCCGATAGATCAGGTTCGAGAAATGGCAGTCGCCATGAATACGGATCAACTCGACGCCGGCAAACAGCGGGCTGATTTCCCTGACCAGGGACTCGGCGATCGCCCGGTACTCCTTGACCAGATCCGCCGGCATAAAACCGCCCTTCACGCCCTTCAAAATATACTCCACCTGCTCCCGGGTTGAGCGGTCCGGCGCCATGGTGATTCTCTCCCGCGCCAGACGACTGCCGCCCACCGCATGCACCCGGCCGAGCAGCCGCCCGAGTTCCAGCCACTGGTCATCGTTGTATTCATCAAAGCTGCGGCCGCCCTTTTTCGGAAACAGGGCAAAATGCATGCCCGCCTGGCAACCCAGGGTGGTGCCGTCCAGCAGGGTGAGTGGCGCCACCACCGGGATTTCCTGCGCCGCCAACTCCCGGAGGAAGTCATGCTCATCCCGCAGGGCCGCCCCGGACCAGCGGCCCGGCCGGTAGAACTTGGCGATCAGCCCGCTGCCGTCTTCCCGCTGCAGTTCATACACCCGGTTGATATAACTCGCCAGCGGCCGGAAGAGATTGGTGCAGCGGCCGCCCAGGGCTGTTTCCGCCAGGGAGATCACCGCATCCGGTGTCAGGGCGTGGAAGGCGGTCTGTTGGATATTTTTTTCAAGGATATTCATCCGTTTTTCCTTCAAGCAAGTGACGATTTACGATATATTCGGCAAGAACCCTGTCAACGACAAGCTTCTTGGCCACTGCCGGCCGGCACGAACAAAAACGGACATCCCATGGACAGAAAGGCCATCTTCGGCTGGGCCATGTACGACTTTGCCAACTCGGCCTTCACCACCCTGGTGGTCACCTTCATCTATGCCACCTACTTTACCAAGGCCATTGCCAACGACGAGATCACCGGCACGGTGCTCTGGTCGCGGGCCGTCACCATCTCGGCCGTTGCCGTAGCCCTGCTTTCCCCCATCCTGGGG
>MGTE01000060.1:0-954 GCA_001799275.1 Deltaproteobacteria bacterium RIFOXYD12_FULL_57_12 | reverse complement strand
CGTTTCGGGACCATCGTCTTTTTCGACAACCTGCGGCATTGCGGGATCGTCAACGACGCCGACTCCTTCTATCATGCCGAATGCAGAAAAGGGACAAACCTCTCGCCACTCCAACCCTACTGGCAGAACAAGATATGCGGGTTTCGCCTATTTCTTTGACACCTCACACCCCTCCTCGCTCCAGACAGAAGGGCAATCTATTCTCGAAACCCGCAATCTCTTCTTTCGAAACGCGCGTCAGGCCGAAAACCGGCTAAGATGCAGACGACATGACCCCTTCTCCCACCTTACTTGAGCGCTGCGCCCCGCTCGCGCCAGTCAGCGGATCTCCACACCTTGTCGCTCATCAAAGTGCCGATGTCTTCGCCCTCTGGCAGGCCTGGGAAGCTGAGTGCGGCGCTGTCTGCGAGGTCCCATACTGGGCCATTGTCTGGCCTGCAGCCCAGGTACTCTCGCAGTACCTCTCCAAAAATCAATCTCTGGTCAAAGGTAGATCAATCCTTGATTGCGGTTGCGGCGGAGGCGTAACCGCGATAGCGGCGACGGCAAGCGGGGCACGGCAGGCAACCGGTTGCGATCTGGATGCATCGGCAGTGGCCGTTGCTCAATGCAATGCCGCCGCCAATAGAGTGGCGACCGAATTTATCTGCCAAGATGTCATCGACTGCTGTGATCCGCTGAAATTCGAGGTGATCCTGGTTGCCGATCTCTTCTATCAAAGAGAATTATCGATCAGGCTGATGACGGCGTTGACACGCGCCCACGCCCAGGGCTGCGAGGTGATCATCGCCGACAGCGGCCGGCCATTCCTGCCCAAGTCCTCCCTCTCCGAAATCTATTGCCAAACCGCCACCACCTCGTTTGACGTCGAGGGCTGTCTGTCGAGAACTGTACGGCTGTTCCGCTTCTGCTGAATGTTTAGGGCACCATGAATGACATGGGCACCGCCACTTC
>MGTE01000059.1:5884-38152 GCA_001799275.1 Deltaproteobacteria bacterium RIFOXYD12_FULL_57_12 | reverse complement strand
TCGTTTTGCCTAGAAGGCAAACTGCAACAGGGTTGCCGTTACATTCTTTTCATAGGTGTACAGGTCGATGGTTGAGTTGGCGTCCGTATAGGTGTGGGAGAGTTGTACGGAAAGCTGGCGTTGTTGCGTAGCCGAGCGCCACATCACCTTGGTGATGCCAACGCCCATGTCCCAGATTTTATCAAGGCGGTCCTTGTCAAACAGCGCTTCAACACCTTCATAATTGGTTTCCCGGTAGCGGCCGCTGGCAAACAGGGCGAGATCGGCGGTCAGTTGCCGGTCATAGCGCAGTCCGGCGCCGGTTCGCAGAAAACTATAGACATCATGGGTGGCGTTTTCGTCGGTCAGGCTGATGGTGGCGCTCAGCCGGTTCTTATCCAGGGTAAGCACCGGACCAGCGGCAACGGTTGTGGTAAAGGCGTCCCGGTTCGCATCCTGGAAATAATTGTTGTCGCTCAGTTGCAGCTGAACGCTGACGGACAGGCGGGGGTCTATTACAAAAGTCGCGGTGGCGCCGGCGCCGATTGAGCCGAGATAGCGGTCATCGTCCAGATTCAGGTAGGAGGCCGTGCCGTAAAGCTCCAACAGAAAAGATTCGGATCGCCAGGCCGGCCCGGTTGACAGGTTGAAGAAGCTGACGTCGAGATCATGCTGCTTACCGTAAAGTGCATTGTAGACCATCCCGCTGGTTTTCCAGCTTCTACTCCGGTCCTGATCGCTGTATACGTGGTTCAGCGCGACGGTGGTGCTGAAAATCTGATCGTGTTGCGGGGTGCTGGTCGGGCCGACCAGAGTGACATCGCCGATAACCGTCTTGACCGTTTCGCTGATCGGTGCCGAACGAACGTTGTCGTTGAAGTCGTATCCCAGAGCGACCAGGCCGCTGAAATAGTGTTTTTTTGTGAGAGTCTGGATGGTGGCAAGATATTTTTCAACATTGGCGCGGACCGCGGCCGGCGGGTCGGTTGCCAGCACTTCCTGGAAATATTGGCGGGCAGTGTCTGTTGCCCCAAGCTTCAGATAGCTCCTGGCAAGTTCCAGTTTGACGCGGGATGCGTCCGGATTCATGATCAGGATTCGGTCAAAGGTCATGACCGCCGCTTCGTAGTCTCCCTTTTCAAAGGCGGCCCGGCCAAGATAAAAGCTGATGTCAAGATTCCCAGGGTCGGATTTGAACGCCTCCAGTAAGGCCTCGTGTGCCAGATCAAATTTCCCTTGGTCAAAATAGGACTTGCCGGCTTGCAAGGGGTTTTCGGCAGCCAGGGGCCGGCTCGTTCCGAAAAGCGGGGCAGCCAGTATAATGAGAGTCAAGACAAGAAGTCGATATCCTGCGTTGCATGTCATCCTGGAATATTCTCCCTTTGTCGGCAGTGGATTTTTGGGGACGGAGAACTTGTTGAAACTCCATATTTTTTGTTTGATTCGGGCGGGCAGATATTAGGCCTGCTTGCAGTGTATCCTGTTTGTTTCATAGAATCAATATGTTGTTGCGTTATTGCAACCGATTTGTTTGGTCTCCCTCCAGAGTGGATATGGCGGGCAACTCGAACGGAATTACATGCGGTATGATCCGTGTTTTTTGGAGAGAAGAGTGCGGCAGAAGGCTTGATCATGCTAACATGGCGGGTTTTTGTTTGTTGTTGACAACCACCCGTGCGTAAAGTAAAAATTATGCTACAATGTGGTATGTGCTGTTATTGCGAAAGAGGTATCATTATGAAACAGCGAACAGGCCCGCGTACTTGAATGGTATGGCGGGCCTGTTTTATTCCGTACGAGGAGGATTAATGGCGAGACGGACGAATAAGGAGCTTGAAAACCAGGTCAGAGAACTTGAGGAAAAAGTTGCCGCCTCCAGTCAGGTTGAAGAGGTTTTGCGCGAGTGTGAAAAACGGTTCCGACTGATCTACGAAACGACGCCAGTCGGCTATCAGTCATTGGATGAGAACGGCTGTTTTCTTGATGTGAACCAGTCCTGGCTGGATTTGTTGGGGTACAGCAGGGAGGAAGTGATCGGTCAAAGCTTTATCAATTTTCTGTATGGGGAATGGCGGGATTGTTTTAAGGAAAATTTCCCCCGTTTTCTGGCGGTCGGGGAAATTCTTGGTGTGGAATTTGAGATGCTGAAAAAGGACGGTTCTGTTGTTACGGTGTTTTTCAACGGTAAAATTAACCGGGACAAAAAAGGGAATTTCAAGCAAACGCACTGTATCCTGCTTGACATCAGCGAACGTCGGAAATCCGAGGAAGAAAAGGAGCAACTGGCTGAGGAGTTGGAAAAAGCGCAGGACGAAATTCGGTCTCTGCGACGCTTGATTCCTGTCTGTTTCCACTGCCGAGCCCGCCGGAACGACGAGGAGTTCTGGAATGCAGTGACCACCTATGTCATGGAGCACCCGCACGGCTACACCGGTCAGGAGTGTTGCCCTGCCTGCAGGGCGGCTTGTTCTGACAGGAACATGCCGGAGTAGTGAGCGTGGTTGCTCATCTCAGGCACGTTTGCTGCAGACTGATAGGTTGCATTGGTTTAATGAGTTGCATTTCTATCTTGTTTTTTTGTTGCCCGAACTACTTGCCATGCCTACTGGCCGGACCTGCGTTACGCTCGTAGGGTGTCGCCATGGATAAACAGATTAGTATCCAAATCTTGTTTCCTGAGTCGTTTCATCTTCTGGTCCGAAAACAAAAAAAAGGGATTAAGCCGCTTGGCTTAATCCCTTCATTCGTTTCTGGTGACCCCAACGGGAATCGAACCCGTGCTGCCGGCGTGAGAGGCCGGTGTCCTAGACCGCTAGACGATGGGGCCCGGTGAAGGACACTTTGTAAATGATGCCCCCGTGTTTGTCAAGGATTAGTTGAAGAACCAGCATCAATCCACATGGGATTTCCGGTTAAGAAAAAAATTCTTGCCAGCCTCTTCGGCCGCGGCGAGATCCCGGTCCGCCCTCTTCATCTCGCCTCGTTTGTCTATGCCCCTGACCAGCAGATCGCCGGCGTAATGCATGTCCATGGCGTCGAAGGCGTATTTCATGGTCAGCACCGCGCCCTCGAACACCCGTGAGCCATGCGTTGCGGCCACGGAAATGAAAAAACCATTTCTGCCCGGTTGATTCTGCCATTCGCCTTTTTCCTTAAGCAGCTTTTTCCGGTTCCAGAGAGCCTGGGTGCGGTCGATAAAGGCCTTGGCCTGGGCAGTGACCCCATAAAAAAAGATGGGTGAGGCCAGAATGATTCGGTCGGTCTTGATGATTTTTTCATAAAGCAGGCCCATGTCATCTTCGATCACGCATTTGCCGGTATGGTCACAGCCGCCGCAACTGAGGCAGGGCTCAATCCGGAGGTCGCATAATCTAATGAGTTCGGCAAGGCCGCCAGCCGCTTCAACGCCGCGGAGCATGGCCATGAGCAGTTCCTCAGAGTTGCCGCCTTTGCGTGGGCTGCCCAGGAATGCAAGAACATCCGTCATTGTCGTCTCTCCTCTGGGGGGAATCGTCTCAACCGCCATCGGTATCGAAGGCATCGTCCTGCAGCGGCCTTTGACAACGATTGTAAAATTCGGTCTCGGCCCGCAGCCGCGTCGATAGTTCGGCGGTCAGGAAGCGGGGGGCGCAGCGCCATCGCCAGTTGCCCTGACTGGTACCGGGCAGGTTCATCCGGCAGTCGCCGCCGAATCCCAGAAGGTCCTGGAGGGGAATGATGGCCAGCTTTGCCACCGAAGCAAGTGCCAACCGGATCAGATCCCAGTGAATCTGTTGGTCGTCGTGACTGTTGGCGTATTTCTTCAGCCGCCGGCGGGCAGGCGGAGATGCCATGTCGCTTAATAACCAGCCGACGGCGGTGTCATTGTCATGGGTGCCGGTATAGACTACGCAATTGGGATCTCGGTAGTTGTGCGGCAGGTAAGGGTTGGTCTCGTCCGAATCAAAGGCGAACTGCAGAACCTTCATGCCCGGATAGCCCAGGTCGTCCCGGAGTTTTTCCACGGCCGGCGTGATCAGGCCCAGGTCTTCGGCGATGATCGCTAGCGGCCCGAGTTTGTTTTCGACTTCCTTGAAGAACTCCGGGCCTGGTCCCTTGATCCACTGGCCATTGATCGCGGTTTTTTCGTTGGCCGGGATCTCCCAGTAGGATTCAAAGCCGCGGAAATGATCGATTCGGATGAGATCCAGCAGGCTGAAAAGGTGTCTGAATCGTTCCTGCCACCAGGAGAGCAGCCGGCTGTTCATGGTGTTATCCGGCATCTGCCAGCGGTAGACCGGGTTCCCCCAGCGCTGGCCGGTTTTACTGAAATAGTCAGGCGGCACTCCGGCCACATGAGTCGGCTCCAGGGTCTTGGGGTCAAGCTTGAAAAAATCCTGGTTGGTCCAGACATCAGCGCTGTCATTGGCCAGATAGATCGGGATGTCGCCGATCAGGGAAATGCCCTTTTGTGTGGCGTAGTCGTGTACTCGGCGCCACTGGCTGGCAAAGCAGAATTGTTCAAATTTGTAGTACTGTATCCGGCCGGCAAGCCGGACTCGCCAGGAGGTGAGGGAATCCTCTGTTCGTGTTGCAATCGGCCGTGGCCATTGGTTCCATGGCTTGAGCCGGTATTGCTCCTTGAGACTCATGAAAAGGGCATAATCGTCAAGCCAGGCTCCGGCTTGGCAACAGAACGCCTGGAAATCGGCAGAGTCATTGCCACCCTGCCGGGTAAAATTTAAAAAGGCCTGGTGGAGCAGTTTGTTTCGATGGCCGAGCACTGCGTCGAAATCCACCAGGTATTCCGAAAAGGGAGGCGTTGTCGACAGGTTGGCCCCAGAGAGCAGGCCGGCTGCCTGCAGATCGTCCAGGGCGATGCATAACGGATTGCCGGCAAAGGCCGACATGCTCATATACGGTGAATTGCCAAAGACAGAGTTGGTCGGGCCGAATGGCAGGATTTGCCAGTATCGCTGGCCAGCCTCTGCCAGAAAGTCGATGAACCGGAAGGCGGTAGCACCCAGGTCGCCGAAGCCGTATGCGCCGGGCAGGGAAGTGATGTGAAGCAGAATGCCGCTGCCACGCCTATCATGGGTTGGAATCATCGTTTGGGCCTACTCCTCGGGCTGTTACCCGTCGGTTTTGGTTGGTGAAAATACGTTGGAGTTTTTGTGGGTGGCATTGAGTTGTTGGCCAGGCTGGCGAGAGATGTCCTGGCCTTATAATTATTCGCGATAACGTATCGGGAGGCCTTGTCAATTGCCTGGATCGAGCTTAACGTAAAGTTTTCATTATAGTGATGGCCGAGCAACCATGTCAAGAAGTCCGCTGGGTGGCGGGGTTTGTCCGCAAGTTGGCCCTTCGCGTTTTTTTTGTTTTTTTTTGGCGGCCGATGATATATACTCAAACATTTTATGTCTGATGAACATCTTGGCGTAATGAAACGATATCCATTGTTGCCCATATTTCCCTGCATTGATCTGAAAAACATTTTGATTCTACTAGGTTTCACTCTCTGCCTGATCCCCGTCGCCTCGGGTAAGGTGTCTTTAGGGTGAGGAATGGCTGATCAGTTCCGCGCCAAAAAAACAAGCAAAGGAGTGGCCGTCACGTGCTAGCCAATATAAAAGCAAAATTGCTGGAAGCTGGAAAAGACGAGGGATGTATTTCGTTTGCCCTGTTAAATGAGCTATTGCCTGATGACATAAAGGAGCCTAACGCTATAGAAGAAATATTTGATTTTCTCGGAAATAACAATATAGAAATCGTTTCCGAGGACAAGCCGGGCCAGAAACGGACCCTCTCCGGCGAGAAATGGGAAGATTTTCAGAAGAATGCAGCCAGTGAAATGGATGTTGTCAAGGACATCACTATCAGTGAAGGCCTTCTCTCTATCTCGTCGGAGGATGAGTCCCATGATCAGGAAGAGACGACCACTACCTACCTTCGCGAGATGGGGCGTTTTGATCTTCTGACCCCGGAGGAGGAGGGTAAGTACAGCCGAACCATTCGGGAGGGGTTTGATGCGATCATCCGGGCCATACGGGATGATTCGTCCGGCGTCGACGAGATGCGTATCCTCAAGGCGAGACTTGATCTGTGGGAAAAGCGGGACCCTACCCTCAAGCCTAAAAAACAGCAACTCAATTTCATGAAGGAATCGGTGAACCGGGCCGCTGCCGCCCATGCATCGATTCGTGAGCTTCTTGAATTGCAGACCAGGGTGGAGGCCTATGTCCGTTCCATCGAGGCGGCCAAGGATGAGATGATCCGGGCCAATCTACGGCTTGTGGTCAGTATCGCCAAGCGATACATGCATCAGGGTCTTACCTTGGCTGATCTGATTCAGGAAGGGAACCTCGGTTTGATGCGGGCCGTGTTCCGGTTTGATTATACCAAGGGCAACAAGTTCAGCACGTACGCCAGTTGGTGGATTCGGCAGGCCATTACCCGGGCGATTCTTGACAAGACGCGGACTATCCGGCTTCCCGTGCATTTTTTGGAATTGCGGAGTCAATTTTTTAAGGCTTTTTATTCGCTACTTAAGGAACTGGGCCGCGAACCGACACCGGTTGAAATCTCCAAGCAGACCGATCTGCCCATGAACAAGATCCTGGCCATTCTTGAGGCGTCTCGGGAACCGATTTCGCTGGAGACACCAATCGGCGATGATGACAGCACCTTGGGTGATTTTCTCGAAAACCAGGAATCGGTTTCTCCGTATGACGCCGTGCAGAATCGGGAACTGTCCAGCCGCGTCCAGAATATCCTGAATACCCTGAGCAAGCGGGAAGAGAAGATTATCCGCCTGCGGTTCGGTATTGGCGAGAAGGCTGAATACACCCTGGAGGAGATCGGCAAACGTTTCAATGTCTCCCGGGAACGGATCAGGCAGATCGAAAAGAAGGCGCTCAATCGTCTCCGGCATTCCAGCCGCCGCGATAAACTGAAACATTTTCTCGATTAACCCGTCAGCGCTTTCAGCCTCGCTGGTTTTTTGAATCAATCATCTCATATGGACTCTCATGTTGTTCAGGCGGGCCTTGGCGATCTTCTCGACAAGGTTAAGGATGGGGAACGGCTCTCTTTTGATGACGGGGTACGGCTCTATCGCTGTCCTGATTTGCTGGCCGTGGGTTATCTCGCCAATATTGTCCGGGAACGGTTGAACGGCGACAAGGCGTATTTCATCTATAATCAGCATATCAACTACTCGAATGTCTGCACGAATCTGTGCAAGTTTTGTGCTTTCGGCAAGGATAAGTCTTCGCCGCTCGCCTATGAGATGAACGTTGACGATGTGGTCGCCAAGGTGCGCGAGCGACTGGACGAGCCCATCACCGAGATCCACATGGTGGGCGGCATTCACCCCGATCTGCCGTACAGCTATTATCTTGAGCTCCTGCAGGGCATCAAGTCTGTGCGGCCCACTGTGCACATCCAGGCCTTCACCTGCGTGGAAATCGCTCATCTGGCCGAGATCGCTGGCCAATCGGTCAGCGATACCCTCAAGGATTTGCAGGCGGCCGGGCTCGGCTCTATCCCCGGTGGCGGGGCTGAGGTGTTCAGCCCGCGCATCCGGCAGTTGACCTGTGAGAAGAAACTCTCCGGCACCGGCTGGCTGGAGGTCGCTGCCACAGCCCACCGGTTTGGTCTTCACACCAACGCCACCATGCTTTACGGCCACATCGAAACCGTGGAGGAGCGCGTTGAGCATCTCGAAATGCTCCGTTCCACCCAGGATCAAACCGGTGGCTTTCTTGCCTTTATCCCTCTGGCCTTTCATCCGAAGAATACGGAAATGGCGCAATGTTCCAGAACCACGGGTATTGAGGATCTCAAAAATATCGCCGTAGCCCGTTGTTATCTGGATAATTTCCCGCATATCAAGGCCTACTGGGTGATGATCGGACCAAAACTGGCGCAGGTTGCATTGTCTTTTGGCGCCGACGACATGGACGGCACGGTCAAGGAGGAGGTTATCACGCATATGGCCGGGGCTGACACGGATCAGGCCATTGGCAGCGACCAGTTGATCCGACTGATCCGGGAGGCGGGCAGGCAGCCGGTCGAACGTGACACGCTCTACAATGTGCTGCAGGTTTTTTGAGCAAGGAAATAAAACGAACGTGGAGATGCTCCGCCGTTTCGGCGAGAACAATGATGGAAACTATCCGGGCAAAGGTGTTAGACGGGGCGAGGCTCTCGGCAGGCGAGGCCTTGCTGTTGGCGGAAAAAGGTGATCTGTACGATCTGGGCTTCCTGGCCGATACGATCCGGAAAAGACTGCATCCCGAGCCCGTTGTTACCTATGTAGTCGACCGGAATATCAACTATACCGATATCTGCATCTCGGCCTGTAAGTTTTGTGCGTTTTACAAGGCGCCGGAAAACGCTGGCGGCACGGTCCTGTCTTTTGAGGAACTGGGCGAGAAGATCCTGGAAACCCTGGAACTGGGCGGTACCCAGATCCTTCTGCAGGGCGGTTTGCATCCGGATAAGCCGCTTGAGTTTTACGAGGAGATGCTCCGCTATATCAAGGAGACCTCCGGCATCCATGTCCATGGTTTTTCCCCTCCTGAAATCTGCCATTTTGCCGCGCTTGCCGGTCTGACCGTTCGCGAGGTGTTGGTTCGTCTCCAAAAGGCCGGCCTTGATTCCATACCGGGCGGTGGCGCGGAGATTCTTGCTGATCGAGTGCGGACTGCTGCCGCTCCCAGAAAATGTTCGGCAGATCAGTGGATCGATGTCATGGCTGAGGCACACGGTTTGGGGATGCGTACTACGGCCACCATGATGTTCGGCCACATCGAGACCCTGGCGGAACGGCTGGAGCATCTGCTCCGGCTCCGGGAGCTTCAGGACCGCACCGGCGGCTTCACTGCCTTTATTCCCTGGCCGTTCCAGCCTGCCAATACCGCCTATGCCGATCTGCCCAAGGCCTCTGCCTTTACCTATCTGAAAATGTTGGCCTGGTCGCGTATTGTGCTTGATAACTTTCCGAATATCCAGGCCTCATGGGTGACCCAAGGGCCAAAAATCGCCCAGATTTCGCTCTTCTTCGGGGCCAACGATTTTGGCAGCACCATGATTGAGGAGAATGTCGTGGCCGCGGCCGGAGTCAGTTTCAGGCTCTCCGAATCCGAGATCCGTTCCCTGGTGAAGAGCGCTGGTTTTGAACCGCGTCAGCGCACCATGGATTATACCTTTGTGGACAGATAGTCTGCTACCCGGTACAATGCGGGGCGTTTGAGATTCGTGCCGGGAGCCGTGATTCTATGTCCGATCTTTATTCATCCCCTCAGAACAAGATACATCTGCATCGGGCTTCCTGGGTTCTGGCGGCGTCCGACTCGGCGCCGGGCGGTCTGCTGTTGGAAAATGCCGGAGTGGTTGTTGATCGCGGCCGTATCTTGGCTGTAGGGGGATTTGCGGGGCTCCGCCGGCAATATAGCGGCTGTGCCGTGATCGACCACGATGAGAGCCTCCTGGCGCCCGCCCTGGTCAATGCCCATGTCCATCTGGAGTTGTCTTGTCTGGCCGGCCTGGGCCGGGATGGCGTGGAGCCGAAGAGGGATTTCACTGAGTGGATTAGGGAGCTGCTCCAGATGCGCCGGGATTTTGCTCAGACGACCGGCGATGCAGTTGAGGCGGTTCGTGTGGCTGGCCGGCGGGCTCTGGATGATTTGTGGAACAGCGGGGTAGGTCTTGTGGCTGATATTGGCAATGAGGCCCAGAGTGGCCTGATCGGCCGTGGTCATCCGGTTCAGGTGTTTTTTTATCGGGAAATGTTGGGCATGACCGATACTGCAGTCCAGGAAACCATGCAACGCGTAGGCGGGCTGCCTGATACGGACCGATCTGCTTTCACGGCGCATGCCCCTTATTCGGTGGCCCCTGAGCTGCTTCGTTTTCTGAAGGCGCGGGCCGCAGCCCGGGATCAGGTTTTTTCCATCCATGTGGCCGAATCGCCTGCCGAGGTTGAGTTCCTGCAGCAGGGAACCGGAAGCTTCAGGATGTTTTTGGAGGAGCGAAGGGTCTGGGACGGAACCTTTGCCGTGCCCGGCGTAGCGCCGGTGACCTATCTGGACCGGCTGGGCCTGCTTGACGCCAAGACGCTATGCGTACATGCCGTGCAGGTTTCTGACCAGGAGATTGCCCTGCTCGCAGAGCGTGGGGCCAGGATTTGTCTGTGCCCCGGCAGTAATCGCCGGACAGGAGTTGGAAAGGCGCCAGTGCCGGCGATGCTGGCGGCCGGCATATTGCCGGCCCTGGGTACCGACAGTCTGGCCAGCAATCCTGTGCTGGATCTCTGGCAGGAGATGCGGATTCTGCGCCAGGATCATCCCGGGATCGCGCCGGAGACTGTATTTGCGATGGCTACCCGGGGTGGGGCTGCGGCCTTAGGACGTGCTGATGCCTTTGGTTCGTTGGCTCCGGGCAAGGAGGCGGCCATCCTGGAAATCCGTGACAGTCGATTGTCGGCCGTTACTGATGTTTTTGAAATATTGACTTCGCCGGGGTTGTCTCCGGAAGTTACCTGGGTTTCCTGAAAAACAAAAACATATGGCCGCGACAACACATACCCGCATCGGCATGGTGAATTTTATCAACACCGCTCCGCTTTACGAGGTCTGGAAACGCACGGTGCATCACCCGGCCTGGCGGGTTATCGAGGCGCCGCCCAGCGATCTGAACCGGTTGCTATTCCAAAGCGAGCTTGACCTGGGAATGGTTTCCTCCCACGAATATGCTTTGCATCCCGACCGTTATCGGATACTTGCCGATCTTTCCATCAGCGCCTCCGGCCCGGTGGGCAGTGTTTTTCTGTTTTCGGATGTCCGGGTCGAGAGTCTGGCCGGCCGGCTGGTTCTGCTCAGTAACCAGTCCCAGACCTCGGTTCATCTGGTCAAGATTGTTCTTGAGGAGTTTTATGGGATTGCGCCGCGCTATGCGAGCGGCAATGTTCTGCATCCGGAAAAGTTGTCTGAACCGCCGGGCGCTGTGCTGGCCATCGGCGATGATGCCCTGCGCCTGAGCAGGGACGGCCGCTACCCGGTACGATTGGATCTGGGGGAGGTATGGCGCCAACATACGGGCTTGCCCTTTGTTTTTGCCCTGTGGGTTGTACGGGAGGCGTTCTGCGAAGCATATCCGCAGGAAGTGGCGGCGATTCATCGTGAGCTAAAGCGGTGCGTGGCTGAAGGCCGCCGGGATCTGACCGCGATCAGTGCAGCGGTCGCCCCCAGGATTCCCATGGAGCCGGCAGTCTGCTACGAGTATCTGCAGGCACTTGAGTATGACCTGCAACCGGAAAAACAGACAGCGCTTCGCCTGTTTTTTGACTATCTTATCAAGCGGGGAGAGGCCGATTCAAACGCTCTGCCCTTGAAGATATGGGGCTGATTAGTCCCTTAGTACCCCAGAAATAATATTCTTCGCGTTTTTTAGAAAATTATTTCGTGAAGGCGAATATTCTGTTTGTCGGGGCTAGACGTTGATTGTTAACAGTTTGCGGACAAAATTTTATATACCTTACGCTCACTGGACATTCGATGTTTTTGATGTTAAGGGACTTATCCAGCTCTGCTGGGCTGGGTATATAGCCGATGAACGCCGGTGACCATGTAGTGGGCCGGCAAAACAAGACAAGCTTTACTAACGAGTTTTTCTAACGAGTTTTTGTTCCATGCGGACTCCGGAAGATAAGAAAAAATTTGTCAGGGAAAAATTCGCCGCCATCAGCCCGAGATATGACCTGCTTAATTCGGTGCTGAGCATGCAGATCGACCGCTACTGGCGCTGGGTTACGACCCGGGAACTGAAAGAGTTCCCGGAAGGCGCAATTCTTGATCTGTGCGCCGGCACGCTGCCGCTTTCTCTGGAACTGGCCCGGCAGGCGCCGCAGCGTCAGGTACTGGCTGTTGATTTTTGCGAGGACATGCTGCGCAGCGGTCATAAGAATTTGCCGGCCTCAGCAGTTCGGGATGGGCGGGCGGCCAGAATCACTGCGGTCTGCGGCGATGGCGAGGAGATTCCTGCGGCGGCCGGGAGTTTCTGGGGCGTGACCGTGGCCTTTGGCGTACGGAATCTTTCCCGGGTCCAGCAGGGATTAGAAGAGATGTGCCGTGTCTTGCGTCCTGGGGGGAAATTATTGATCCTGGAATTCTCCCGTCCCAGGAATCCGCTGGTTAAGCCGGTATACAATTTTTATCTGAACAGGATACTGCCCAGGGTGGCCGGATTGGTTTCCGGCGACAAGGAGGCCTACGAGTATCTGGCCAGTTCCATCGCCGAGTTTTATGAACCGCAGGAGTTGCTCGGCATGATGCAGAAGGCCGGGTTTAGCCGAGTTTATTGTCGGCCGTTGACCATGGGCATCGTCACCCTCTATGTTGGGATAAAATGAACAGGGACAGTGTGAAGCGGATCATTCTGGCGATCACCGGGGCAAGCGGCAGCCTGTATGCCCGGGAGTTTCTGCGGCTCATGCAGGAACTCGATGTTGAGGTGCACGGGATCGTATCCGCTGCCGGCCGTGAGGTCATGGGTTTTGAATTGGCCTGCACGCCGGAGGATCTGGCGGATCTTGTCCATGCCTGGTATCCGGTCAGCGATTTTACCGCGGCCATGGCCAGTGGTTCCAGCCGGTTTGACGCCATGGTTGTGTTGCCCTGTTCCATGGGCAGCCTGGCGGCGATTGCCAACGGCATTTCCGCTAACCTGATCCACCGGGCGGCGGATGTCATGCTCAAGGAGCAACGGCCTTTGCTGCTGGCCGTGCGCGAGACCCCTTTGAACCGGACGCATCTGAGGAATATGCTCAAGGTCCAGGAGGCCGGGGCTCTGATCTGTCCACCCATGCCCGCCTTTTATCATCGACCGCGTTCTCTGGAAGAAATGGCCCGTTTTTTTGCCTGCCGACTTGGCGACCTGCTGGGTCTTGATGTGCCGGCGGTCAACCGTTGGGCCGGTGGCATTTAGCAATCGTCTGCATGGGATCAGACCGATGATCAAAAAAATCGCCATTCTTCTGGAGATGATAAAATTCGAGCATACGGTGTTCGCACTGCCGTTTGCCTTGATTGGCGCCTTTCTTGCCGGCCGAGGGGTGCCTGGCCTCACTGTCTTCGGCTGGATCGTTTTGGCCATGGTCGGCGCTCGAACCTGCGCCATGGGCTTCAATCGGATCGTGGACCGTAATTTCGACAAACTGAATCCTCGCACGGCAGACCGGGCGTTGCCCGCCGCCCAGGTTAAGGTTGGGGAGGCGTGGGCTCTGGTTATTTCGGCCGGTGTCGTGTTCTTTTATGCCTGTTACAACCTGAACCGGCTCACCTTGCTGCTTTCCCCTTTCGCCCTGGCCATGACCCTGTTTTATTCCCTCACCAAGCGATTCACCTGGCTCTGTCATGTGGTGCTCGGCATGGCCCTGGCCTTTTCACCGCTGGGCGGCTGGGTGGCGGTCAAGGGAACCCTTACGGACTTTCCATTTGTGTTGTCCGCCGGCGTGCTTTTCTGGGTTGCCGGCTTTGATACGGTCTATGCCTGCCTGGATGCCGATTTTGACCGCCGGGTTGGTTTGTTTTCGCTGCCGGCCCGTTTCGGCCGGCCGGCAGCCTTTCGTCTGGCTGTTATTTTTCATGTGATCGCCTTTGGTCTGTTTCTGGCCACCGGTATTCTTTCCCGGCTGAATTTTTTTTATTACGCCGGCCTTACTTTTACCGGGGTGGCCCTTTTTTATCAGCACATTGTGGTCAATCCCCGAGATCTGTCACGGATTCAGCTTTCCTTTTTCACCATGAACGGCTTGATCAGCCTGACTCTGTTTGTGGCAACCTGGTTGTCCCTGGTTGTCTGACCGGCGCCGATTATGTGTGCTGACGGAGAGGACATGACCGATACCGGACAGAAGTCTGGCCGCGGTCACCATCTCGCTACAGTCTTGCGTTTTTTTGTCAGTTTCGGGGCGATTGCCGTCATCGTTTATATGTTTCGGGCGCAGCTCCCGGCAGTGATCAGCAACCTAGGGAAAACCGATCCGTTCTATTTCCTGGCCGCGGTCTTTATTTATTTTTTCGGATTGATTTTTACCGCTGTACGTCTGCAGCTTGTCTTGCGGGCGCATGCCTTCAGGCTCCCTTTTCTTGATGCCTACTACGTTAATATCATCGCCCTGTTTTTTAACAATATCCTGCCGTCGTCGATGGGCGGGGAGATGGTCAAGGCCTATTATCTCTACAGAAGCACGAATGGCCGGGTGACCGCCCTCAGCGCCGTAGTGATCGACAGGTTGTTCGGTCTTGCCGTTCTTACCCTGATGGGGGCGGCAGCGGTTTTCTTGGTAGGCCCTGTCCAGGTTTCCTCAAAAATTCTGATCAGCCTGGCAACGATTGGCGGAGTCACCGGCTGCGTGGCGTTCTTCATCTTTAATGGCAAGGTGGTGGAGTACCTGTGCCGCCTGCATGTGCCGCTCCTGCCTGGTGTGCTCCTTGACAAACTCAGGGAGACCTATCAGGCAATGCACCAGTATCGGGATCACAAGGAAATCATGGCCAGCTGTCTTCTGTTGACCGCAGTGGGCCAGACTTCCTACGTCTTTGTCAATTTTTTGCTCTCCCGCAGTCTTCTGCTTGATATCCCCTTATCCTTTTTCTTTTTCTTCATCCCGATTCTGCTGGTGATGGCCCTGGCTCCGTCCGTAAACGGCATCGGCGTACGGGAGGCGATTTTTCTCTTCTATCTCGCCGAGTTTGCCACGCCGGACAAAGCACTGGCTTTGTCTTTGCTGACAACTTTTTTTATGGTCTTGATGGGATTGTTGGCCGGGATTGTCTATGCCTTCAAAGGAGGATTGCAGTCCGCGCCGGAAAATGATGCGCCATTGTCTTGACGGACTTGCAACGTCCTCTACCCTCGCCCTTGAACGGGCAGGAATAAAAAGTCGGGATGACTTTTGGCGGCGTTGTCCGCTAGTCGCAGACTACCACCTCTCAGGAATAGTCCGCCAGTTTTCACTGCTGCTACTCCTGCCGCCCAACAAACCAACCACCTGAAAAGAGCACGGACTAAACCGCATGGCGTCCGCCATGGTGATGCCGGAAATGCTCCATGATCGTTTCCCGCAGGGCAATGCCGATGACCAGCAGCGCCGGGATGACCGCACCGAGAACAATGTAAATCGTCAGGTCTGTCATGGCCGTTCCTCCCTGTAAAAGTTTCACTTGCCGCGAGGTTATCCGGATGCCGGATTGTATCTCTCTCGCTGATAAAACTATAAGACTCACGGTGGCTGTTGGACAGGGGAGGGTGATAAATTTGCGGGCCATTCAGGGAGCGGTGGTTTTTTTTCTCTGCCGCAGGTATTCGATCACGCCCGGCAAACAGGAGATGATGATGATGGCGAGGATAACTATTGAAAAATGTTGCCTGACAAAGGGGATATTGCCGAAGAAATAGCCGGCGCCGCCCAGCAGGCCGATCCACAGCAGGGCGCCGCTTATGTTGAACAAAAGAAACCGGCTGTACTGCATGCTGCCGATTCCGGCGACAAAGGGGGCAAAGGTGCGGATGATCGGGATGAATCTGGCCAGGATGATAGTCTTGCCGCCATGCTTCTCATAGAAGCGGTGGGTGCGGTCCAGATGTTCCTTGCGCAGGAAGCGGTTGCCGGCGTGGCGGACGATGGTGTGGCCGATGGCATTGCCAATGGCGAAATTGAACGAGTCGCCGAGAATGGCGGCACCGGTGAGCAGGCAGAAGAGCCATAAAGGGTCAAGAACGCCGATGGCCGCAAAGGTACCGACCGCGAACAGGAGCGAATCGCCCGGCAGAAACGGGGTGATGACGAGCCCGGTTTCGCAGAAGATAATGGCAAAGAGAATGAGATAAACCCAGATTCCGGTGCCTTCGATCAGTGTGCTCAGGTGCACGTCAACGTGCAGAATGATGTCGATGAGATATTTGGCTAATTCCATGAGGTCTCGTAAGGGCAAAAGGTTATGGTTGGCATCCCCGCCTACATGCGGACCCGCGTCATTACCCCGTGCAGGCGGTCGGCGGGCAAATTGTAGAACTGGACATAGGTCGGGGTGAGACGTTTGAGAGCGGCAAACAGACGCCACAGGGGGTTGGTGGTAATGATTTCCTCGACGCCGTAGAATATGGTCCGCGCATGGATGCCCGCCTTCTTGAGGATCGCGGGAATGTCCGCCACCTGCATGTAGCCGAGCCGGATCTCGAAGAGGCGGAGCCCGTTATCGTAACATTCCCGGAAAGAGCCGGCTGCGCCGTAAGGTTCATCAAGGCGGGTAATGGAGACGACAATGTTGTCGTCGTACAGGATGTGGTTGATCAGCATGGTCTGCACCATGAAGGGCGGCACCCGGCGGATGTCGCGGGTAAAATAGAGGGCCGAGCCCTGGATGCGGTTTTTTTTCCGATAGTGGCTGTGGTATTCCTTGAGAAATGGCTCAAGGTCCATGAAGGCCATGGTCTTATAGAGGCGCTTCTGGCCTCTGGTGTAGAGCAGGATGCAGCCGAGTGGAATGGCGGCCACCAGCAGCGACCAGTAGCCGCCGTGGGGGATTTTCAGGGTGTTGGCGCCAAGATACACCATGTCGACCAGGGTGACGAGCAGGGCGAGGCAGGCCTTGCCATGTTGTTTTCGCAGGGAGAAGATCCAGGTCATCATGATGCCGGTAAGCGTCATGGTACCGGTTACCGCCAGCCCGTAGGCGGCAGCCAGCCGACTGGACTCGCCAAAGGAGAGCATGACGATGACGACCGCCGCGAACAGCAGCCAGTTGACCGCGTCGATATAGATCTGGGAGCGTACCTCCTTGGAGGTGAAGTCGACTTTAAGCAGGGGAAGGATGCGGGCCATAATCCCCTGGTAAACGATGGAGAACATGCCGCTGATCATGGCCTGGGAGGCGATGATGGTGGCGATCAGGCTCAGGAGCAGAAAGGGGACGTAGAGCAGCGGTGCCTGGTCGCGGAGCATGGCAAAGAGAATGTTTCGGTTCTCCGGGTGTAGGATGATGAAGGCACCCTGGCCGAGGTAACAGAGGATGAGCGCCGGCATCACCAGCGCCCAGGCCCGGCGGATGGGACTGCGGCCGAGGTGGCCCATGTCGGCGTAAAGGGCCTCGCCGCCGGTGGCGCAGAGGGTGACCTCGGAAAGCAGAAAAAATCCGGCCACGCCGTGGTGGCCCAGAAAATTGATGGCATAGAGCGGCGAGAAGGCGGCAAGTACCGAGGGGAAAGTCCAGAGTGCCGCAAGTCCAGAGATCGACAGCACCACGAACCAGACCACCATGAGGGGACCAAAAAAACCGGCCACTCGGTCGGTGCCTTTTTTTTGCCACGCAAAGAGTAAAGCCGCGATGATAATGGCCGTGCCCACCAGAATCCAATTAGGCGTCCGTTCGCAACCAGGAATCAGGAGAATCCCCTCAACGGCCGAGAGAATACTGATGGCCGGAGTGATTACTCCGTCGCCTGCCAGCAGCGAAATGCCCAGATAGGTGAGGATGGTCACAAAGGCTGCCTGGCGGCCGGAGGAGAGCAACGGCAGCAGGGTCTCTTGCAGCACGATGGTTCCGCCTTCGCCGCGCCGGCCGAGGCTCATGGCCAGCCAGCTGTACTCCACGGTCACCAGGAGGATCAGGGTCCAGATAATGCAGGAGAGAACGCCGATGACGTTGGTGCGTTCCGGCGGCAGAACCAGGAAGATGACAGAAAGAGTGTAGATGGGGCTTGTGCCGATATCACCAAATACCAGTCCAAAGGCATTGATGATGCCTTTGGCCGGTGCTTCATCGCGACCGGACATTGCAGTATTGTTCCTCAACGGGCAGCGTGGAACAAAAAACGCGGGCGCTTGGCGTTTATTGTGCTGTTGCCCTTCCCTTATTGCCTACGAGGTTAGCTGACGGGCTCGGGCAGGAGAAGTACCCTATCC
Organism: Deltaproteobacteria bacterium RIFOXYD12_FULL_57_12; assembly: GCA_001799275.1. Taxonomy (GTDB): domain Bacteria; phylum Desulfobacterota; class Desulfobulbia; order Desulfobulbales; family BM004; genus YD12-FULL-57-12. The sequence goes on along the minus strand of MGTE01000059.1, from coordinate 20,226 downwards.
CTTGCGGGAATGCGCCCCAGATTCTGGGTCCCCCGTACGTCGCGCCGCAGTTTTGGGCGCGCCGTTTCGGCTACAACATTGTATGCGGATGATTCGGTTTCCCTTCTTTGCTGGCGCGGTTTTCCGGATATCGAAATCCCGCGTCGGACAGGTTGCCGCCACTATATTACGTTTTTCGATCAGCAGGAAGATTTTTTTGCCGGGCAGCTTCAGACCACCCGGAGTTGCTTGATCAGTTCCTCGGCGATCATCGGCGCCACCGAGTAGACATCGAGCAGATCGTCGCTCACTACGCCGGGATAGGTATCAGCGCCGATGATTTTTTTGATGCCGGCCGCCTGGATCTGTTGCCTGGCCTTGCCGCAGAGCACCAGATGGGTGGCCATGATCATCACATCCCGGGCGCCGGCCTGCCGGCAGCGCTCCGCGGTCTGGATGATGGAGCCGCCGGTGCGGATCATGTCGTCGCAGATAATGGCGATCCGGTCCTGCACCACACTGGACACCTGGTGGACCAGGGTGCGGTCCGTGGCAAACCGGTCCTTGTCGGCAGCGGTATGCGGCATGGCCAGCCGGCTGGCCAGCCCGGCCACCCATTTGCTGCGGCCGTAATCGGGCGAGACCAGCACGAGATCACCGTTGCCCATGGCTCTGATCTTGTCGATTATGAGACGGTCGGTCTGGATGTGCTTGGTGTGGATATTGCCCCCATGGGCATGGAGGATGGCCTCGGAGTGCAGGTCGATGAAGCCGACAAAGTCCGGACAGGCCCGGAAGAGCTGTCTGGTCCGGGTGATGCCCTTGGGAATCTCGCCGGAGCCGGGCTTGGCCCGTTCCATGGTTGAATAGCCATGGTAGGGGATGATGACGTTGATTGAATCGGCCCGCCAGTAGTGGCAGCCGTCGATGAGGTCGATTACCTCCTGCAGGGCGCGGTCGTCATGGGTGCTGCCGATGATGACCAGATCGCGGCCGGCGATTTTGCCTGGGATGGCATGATAGACCTCGCCATCCTGGAACTGTTTCCTGAGCACGGCGGTGTAGGGCACCTCCATGGCAACGGCCACCTTGCGGGCCAGATCGTCGGAGTCCTCGTTGGCAACGAGGACAATGTTGTCGCGGGTGGTTGTCTTCATAAGTCCGTTAGCAGCGGAAAGAGTTGATATGGGTGCGCTGCCGCGGTCCGGAGCGCAATAGTTGTCCGCGGGTTGAGAATACCCGGCGAATCGGAACGGGTCAAGCGGATCAATTGCCGGCAGCGCGGCCGGGATTTTGCTTACTTGAGCGAAATGTGAACATTCACCGGCAATTTGATGGGAAAGGGGCAGTCTGGCGGCAAAGAGACCTCCAGGTCCAGGACCTTGTAGTCGATGATCTTGGCGGGATCAGTGGGGATAAGTTTTTTCGGCCCCATCTGCTGTTTGATCTCAATGACCTTTCCCTCGAAGGTCAGTCCGGGAAAGCCGTCGGCTGTTATCTGCACTGCCTGGCCCGTCCGCACCCGGCCGATATCGGTCTCATCGATCTCCGCCCGGATGTAGCGGTCATCCAGGGTGGCGATGTCCATGACCGGCTGGCCAATATCAAGGGCCTCGCCCTCTTCGCGGTGCTTCCTGGTGATCACCCCGTCGTAGGGGGCAGTAAGCCGGGCGTTGTCCAGCACGGCCGCGCTATGGTCTGCCTCGGCCCTGGCCAATTGCAGCCGTTTTTTCAAGACCGCGACCGTCTCAGGCCGGGTGCCTTCCTGAAGCAGCAGCAATCGCTGGTGCGCACCATTCCGATTGGCCTGGGCACTGTCGAGGCGGAGCCGGTACTGCTCCCAATCCGAGGTGGCAACGGCCTTGCCGGCAAGCAGCCGCTCGTATCGTTTCCAGTCCGCTTTTGCCTTGGCCAGTTGCGCATCCGCTTCAGCCAGTTGTTCGGCAGCCGCTTTAATCTCCTGCGGTCGAGCGCCGGCCTCGGCCTCGGCCAGGGCGGCGGCGGCTATCTCGATCGCCGTGGCCGCCACTTTATTCTGGGCCTCCAGATCGCGGGCCTCGAACTGGGCGAGCAGTTGGCCTTTTTTGACCTTTTCGCCTTCCTGCACCAGGCTTTTTTCGAGCTTGCCCGGGAACTTGGCGCTCAGGGTGGAGTGATGGCGCGCCTCCACGATGCCGTAGGCGTAGACCGCGACGATTTCCGACTTCGTGGCCGGCGGCGCTGGGGCCGCAGGGTAGCCATCTGGCGGGAAAAGAAGAAACAGGCCGGTCATGGCCAGTAACGTGATATATCTAGTCTTCATGAATTACGCCGTCCTCCATCCAGAGTACCCGGTTGACATGCTCTTTAATGCGAAGATCGTGGCTGACCACCACCACGGTCTTGTTTTGCTCGCCGCTAAGTTCATATAAAAGATCGATGATCCGCAGGCCGGTTTTCGAGTCGAGATTGGCGGTTGGTTCATCGGCCAGAATAATCGGGGCGTCCGCCGCAATGGCGCGGGCAATGGAAACCCGCTGTTTTTCACCGCCGGATAGATCGCGGGGATAAAAGCCGCACCGTTTGACCAGTTCCACCCGTTCGAGCGCCGCAATGGCGCGATTGGCTGCCTCTCTGCCCGGCACCTTTTTGAGCTGCAGGGCAAGCAGGACATTTTCCAGCACGGTCAAGGCCGAAAAAAGATTGAACGACTGGAAGATAAAGCCGATGCTGGTCCGTCGCAGGGCTGGCAGGCGCTGTTCGTCCAAGTCCGTGACATCGCGACCCATGATCGCCACCCTGCCCTGGCTTGGCTTCAGCAGCAGGCCGAGGATGGAGAGGATGGTGGTCTTGCCGCTGCCGGACGGCCCCATGATCGCGGTCACTGTGCCGGCGCAACAGGCAAAGGTGGCGTTCCGCACCGCGGTTATCGGCAGGGCCTGGCTGCCGTAGATCTTGGAGACACCAGTAACGTTGACGGTTGTTTCGCTCACGCCCGGAACACCTCCATGGGATCAACCTGCATGGCCCGGCGCACCGAGATCAGCGAGGCAACCATGCAGGTGGCCAGGGTAATCACCATGTCGCCGGCAAAAAGCAGCCAGGGTTGAATGATCACCTGGCCGGTGTTGCTGTAGAGTCTGACCACCACAAAGTTGATAGCCAGGCCGATGGCAAAACCGATGATGCCGCTCAACAGGGCCTGCTGAAGGATGATGCCGTAAACCATCCGGTTCTCAGCGCCCAGGGCCTTTAACGTGCCGAACTCCCGCAGGTGCTCAATGGTGGCGCTGTAGATTGTTTGACTGACGATCACCGCCCCGACGATGATCCCCATCAGGATGGTAAAGCCGAAGGCAATACCCATGCCGGTGCTGAAGGTCCAGTAGCGGCGGGTTGCGCTGATGAACTCATCCCGGGTATAGACGTCCTCCAGGTTCATTACCTGTTCGAGACGGTCGCGGACCGTGCGTACGTCAGCGCCGGGCTCCACCTTGACCAGGACAAAGACGGTCTGGCTCTCGATCCATGGATTCAGCTCCTGGGCAGTCCGATAGGAGGTGAAGAGGACGGGGGCAGTGGTGATCCGCCTAGCGCCGCGGCTGATTCCGACAATCCGTACCTTCTTGTTGACCACCTCCCGGTAATCGCCGATATCCATCTCCCCCAGCTTGGCAATGCTCGATTCATCGATGATCACCCCCCGGTGGAATTTTACATCTCTGACATTGCCCCGCACCATTTCCCATGGGCCGCCGATGCCGCTTTCCGGGTCGAATCCGACCATCTCAACGTTCTCGCTGCCGCCACCCTTGATTTTCATGAGCGACCAGACCAGGATCAGCTTTTTGGTCCAGGCGACACCCGGCACGGCCCGGGCCTGGTTCTCGCGGTGTTCGGGAAAAGGCATGGAAAAATCGAAGTTCCGATTGTTACGGGAGGTGATCCAGATATCCGCGTCAGTATGTTCGATGATGCTGGAGGTGTTGTACATCATGCCCAGATAGACGCCGACCTGCACGAGGATCAACACCACGGAAAAGGCAATGCCGACCAAGGTGATGGCAAACCGGGTCCGGTCATGGAACAGGTTTTTGCGGGCGAGGGCGACAGGGTAGGACACAGGTGATACTCCCCTGAAAAGAAAATTGTAAACCAATTGTGACAGATGGCTGTATCTGCGTGGAGTTGAGGGGCGTATTGTACAGCAGAGAAATATCATTATCCATGTTTTTTACTTATAAATACAGATGGTAACAGCAGCGGAACATTTTCTGGTATTGAGCCATCCCGCTGTGCCGCCATCAGCCGCTTATAACCTGCATGCCGCCCAGAACAAATACGGCAAGGGTGGCGTAGCGGCCCAGTTTGCCGATAAAGACCAGCAGGGAGAAGCGACTGAAGGGGACGCGGAACAAGCCGCCCGCCAGGCAAAGGGGGTCGCCGACCACCGGCAGCCAGGAAAAAAGGAGTGCCCAGACGCCGTATTTCTGGAAAAACCTCTCTGCCCGCTGCTGGGCAGGCTCATTAATCCTGAGGAGCTTTCTGATCAAAAACGGGCCGCCGTATAACCCGATCAGGTAGGTGGTGCAGGCGCCGAGCGTGTTGCCGAGGGTGGCAACGGCAATTACCGGCAACGGAGCAAAGTCCTGAAGGAGCATGGCGGCCAGCAGCCATTCCGAACCGAGGGGCAGGAGGGTGGCCGCCAGAAAGCTCACGAGAAAGAGCATTAAATAACCGTGGTTGGCGAAAAAAGCTTCCATGCGATCAGCAGAAGAAGGGGGCGTGGTTCGAGGTGAACAGGAAGGGATCGCGACGCAGGATGGCGGCTATTTTCGGGTGGCGCTTGAATTCCTTATCCAGGAAGCTGCGGACTGCATGGCGGTTCCAGCCCCTGGGGTGGATGAAATCGGTGTAAAGGGAGAGGTCGCCCTCGTAGAAGTCCATGACAAACAGATGTTGCGCCTCAGGGCTGTTGACCGGCATATTGAAGATCGCCAGGTTGAGAAAGGTGATGGCTGCGCTGTGACGGGACACGAATTCCAGGGTGCGGTGGGCCTCGGGGAGTGCTTCGGCCGGGGTGCCGAACAGGAGATAGACATAGGTGGCGATACCGGCCTGGCGGAGCGCCGCAAGCGTCCGGGAGACCATGTCCAGATCAATGCCTTTGTCCATGGCGTCCAGTACGCCCTGATCGCCCGACTCAAGCCCCAGCTTGAGCATGACGCAACCGGCCTGCCGGAGCGCCCGGCAGAAATCGACATCGGTAAGCTGGCGGTCTGCCCGGGCAAAACCATACCAGGCAATACCTGGCGGTTGCCTGCTGAGCGCCCGCAAAAGCGCCGGACTTATTGCGTTGTCCAGAAAGTGCAGCAGGGCCGGTCTGGTGCGGGCGACAAGATCGGTAACCTCGGCAAGCACCTGGTCGGGAGGCATGGGCAAATAGGGGTTGCCTTCCACCTTTTCCGGGCAAAAGGAGCATTTGTTCCAGTAGCAGCCGGAGGATGCGGCGTAGGGCAGGATAAAGCCCGGCGCCAGGTAGGCGGTGCGCAACAGTCCGTCGTAGGAAGGCGGGGCGGGTCCGACCGTGTCCTTGGAACCCAGCAGTTTAAGGAGCGATTCCTCGCCCGGCCCGGCTACCAGGTGATCGATTAGCCCGGCAAAAGGGTTGCGCCAGGCCGGGTTGCTGAGCCAGGAGGTGACAAGGCCGCCGCCGACTACTATCGGCAGACCGGGATATGATGCCTTGAAAAAACCGATCATGGCAAAGGTGGTGGCCGCCTGGCTCAGGTAGTTGAGCGAGAAGCCGACCAGGTTTGGCTGGTGCTGGTTCACCAACTCCGGCAGCCGTCGGCTGAAATAGTCATAATAAATGTTTTTCTCAAATTGTTCGGCATTGCGCAGCAGGTCGGTACTTTTCTGCGGCGAGATGCCCGATTCCTGATAGTTGGCCAGGCTGATCAAACAGTTGTGCGGCCGGCCGGCTAGTTCCACAAGCCGGTTGATGTCGACAACGGCTCGTTGGTAACGGGCCGGGTTTCTATAAAGATCGGGGGTACGCAGGGCGGCGAGATTGGCCGCCAGATGCCGGCGGGCCCGGCTGCTCCAGGTATCCGTGGCGGTCAGCGGTCTGGCCAGCAGGAAGGAGAGGGCCTCGAGATTGGCGTCCACCAGGGTGCAGGGGAGTCCGCTGCCGCGCAGGGCACCAGCCAGCCTGGCGATACCGGCCGGTGCTTCGCAGGGCTTGGCAACCGGGGGGTGGATGAGGAGCATGGGCCGCTATTCCCCGGTGCCGCTTCGGCGCGACTGTTTTAATCTGCTGCGCTGTAGCTTGGCAGCAAGCCGCCGCTCCCTTGACGCCCGTGACGCCTTGGTCTTCTTTCGGGGCTTCTCTTGCCGCAACGCCTCCTGCAGCAGGTCGACAAAACGTTCCACGGTTGCGAGTCGGTTGGCGAACTGGGTGCGGTGCCGGTAGCTGCTCACCTGCAGCTGCCCAAGCTTGTTGATCCTGGTGGACAGCTTTTGGAGAACGAGGCTCTTCGCGTCGGGGGGCAGGCTGGACGAATGTTCGACATCAAACAGCAGGGTGACTCGTGTGTTCACCTTGTTGACGTTTTGCCCGCCAGGGCCGCTGCTCCGGGAAAAGGTAAAGGAGAGTTCATCTTCCCGGATCAGGATGTTTTGCGAAATTTCAATCATCTGCCGGTGACGCAGGTTGTTTGGTTTGTTAGACTGTAGTCTGGTAGTCAAAAAAATGTACGAATTGGCGGGACCAAAACAGACCTTATCCTTTAATATTCCATCACTAATAGGCTAAATACCTACAGACTAACCACCTGATTAGTTACAAAAGACGATAATACAAAAAATCAGGCTGGGCAATCCCGTGTCTGCAAATGACCGGCATTATTCTGCCATTCGATAGAGAGAAACGCAGGGTGTGTTTCTTGTCGGAAATCGTGCTATAATCTCGGCAGGGCAGGAGACCGGTAGGTGGTCCGGTCCATCGTCACAAACAAAACATACAGCCGTAGCCGGAGTTCATGACGCACCGAAATGTCTATGGATAATACACCTCGCGAAACTCTCAAAAAAATCTTCGGATACGAAACCTTTCGTGCTCCCCAGCAGGAGATCATCGACTGTTTAATTAACGGCGAGGATGTTTTTGTCCTGATGCCTACCGGCGGCGGCAAATCGCTCTGTTATCAGATTCCGGCCCTGCATCGGCCGGGTGTGGGCGTCGTGGTTTCGCCACTTATTTCCCTGATGAAGGATCAGGTGGACAGTCTTGTTGCCTGCGGTGTGCGTGCCGCCTTTTATAATTCGTCGCTGAACAGTGTTGAGGCCCGCCGGGTGCTGGCCATGCTGCACGAAGGCAAGCTGGATCTGCTGTATATTGCCCCGGAGCGGCTGATGAGTGAGGAATTCCTTGAGCGGTTGCAAGGGCTGCCAATCGCCCTGTTCGCCATTGACGAGGCGCACTGCGTTTCTCAGTGGGGCCACGATTTCCGGCCGGAATACATCAGGCTCGGTCAATTGCGCAGCCATTTCCCCCGGGTGCCGCTCATCGCGCTTACCGCCACGGCCGAGGCCCACACCCGTAAGGACATTCTTGAGCGCCTTCGTCTGCAACAGGCGCTTTCTTTTGTTTCGGGATTCGACCGGCCGAATATCCGGTATTCGGTGCTGGAGAAGAAGAAACCCTTTGATCAGTTGAGCGCCTTTCTGAAAAACAGGGTCGATGAAGCGGGTATTGTTTACTGCCTGAGCCGCAAGCGGGTGGAACAGGTGGTGGATCGGCTGGTGACGGCCGGTTTCAGCGCGGCAGCCTATCATGCCGGCCTGGCGGCGGCAGAGCGGAAGGCGGTGCAGGATGATTTTCTGCGGGACGATATTCGGATTATCGTGGCCACGGTGGCCTTTGGCATGGGGATCGACAAATCCAATGTCCGCTACGTGGTGCATTACGATATTCCGAAAAATATCGAAAGCTACTATCAGGAGACTGGCCGGGCCGGCCGGGATGGCCTGGCGGCCGAGGCCCTGCTGCTGTTCGGTTATGGGGACATCGCCGTGGCTCGCGGTTTAATCGACAACACGCACAACCCGGAACGGAAGCGGATTGAGTTGCATAAACTGAACTCCATGGTGGGGTTTGCCGAGGCTACCAGCTGTCGGCGGCGGATTCTGCTCGGTTATTTCGGCGAACCGTTGGAAGCGGACTGCGGCAACTGCGACGTCTGCCTGAATCCGCCGGTGCTGCACGATGTCACTGAAGACGCCCGCAAGGCGTTATCCTGTATTTATCGGGTCGGACAGCGGTTCGGCATGGGGCATGTGATCGATGTGCTGCGCGGTGCCAAGAAAGAGCGGCTCCTGCAGCTGCGTCACGACCGGCTGTCCACTTACGGCATCGGCAGTGATAAAAGTCAGGAATACTGGGGCGGCCTGCTGCGCCATCTGGTGTACCACGGCTATCTGGAACAGGACGTGGGTAATTTTTCAGTGCTGAAGCTGACTGATGCCGCCCGGCCGCTGTTGCGTGGCGAACAGCAGCTGACCATGGCCGCGCCGCGCGTCAAACCGGTGGCTGAAAAGAAAATCGGCCGCCGGCCGGCCGGCGATCTGGATTATGACCGGACGCTTTTTGATGCACTGCGGGCCCTGCGGAAAAAAAAGGCCGAGGAGGCCGGGGTGCCGCCGTTCGTTATTTTCAGCGACACCAGCCTGGCCGAGATGGCAGCTTATCTGCCGGCCGATAACGAGGCATTCCTGCGCATCCACGGCGTCGGCCTTCATAAGCTCGAACGCTACGGCGCCGAGTTCATGGCCGAGATTCGTAGCTTTTGCAGTGTAGGTGAAAGCTAACACATGGGAAAACCGGCCGGGTTTACTTGTCTTTGATGACCTCCAGGCCGGCTTTGTATCTCGATTCGGTTTTGGCTTGCAATGCGGCTAGTTCACGGTTTCTTGCGTCGATCTGCCGGATGACATCGATCATAGCGGCAGTCTGTTTTTGGAGTCCCGGCATTTTCGTTTTGACGAACTCAAGCTCAATTTTAAGCTGGGCGCGGCTTTCGTTGTCGGCCGCCGTGCCTGACGCGGTGAGCTCCTGGTCAAGCCGCGGCAGCAGACCGGCCAGCACTGTCACCCGGTTCAGTTTTTCCCTGAACCACCCGGTCCGCTGGTCAAAGGTTTTCTGGCGGACGCTCATCTGTCTGCCCAGGGTCTGATCGTATTTACGGCTCTGCTCCAGGCCGTTCTTTTGGGCAGTCAGCGGTTCGTCAAGACTGCGGGCCACTTCGGTCAGGTGTTTGATCTCTTCCTGGAGGCTGGTTGTGGCTTGTTCAAAGGTGGCGTGCAGTTGCGGCAGTGTTCTCTTGAGTCCGGCCGCCAGCTTGGCCGTCTGTGCCTTGCGCCATTGTCGCACCGTGTCGTTCTGGCCGGGAAGGTTCAGGGCGGATTCGTCCGGCTGGCCGTCCATGCCGAGCACCACGTTTTCTCCTCCGGAAAGGGTTAGCCAGTCTCGCTCCCTTTTTATCTTGATCAATCCCTGTTTAACCGCAATGGCGGTGGTGCCGTCTGGAGAGACCACGGTATCGAATGTGGCGATTTTCGTCTGAATGATAACGCCCGGGGTATAAATAACCGGCAGCGCCAGGCCGATCGAGTTTACGCGAAAGGCCTGCTCGGTCTGCAGGTGGCCTGCTTCCAGGAGCAGGGCCGGTGATTTTTCAGGATCGAAGAGAACCAGTTCATCAATGGTTGCCGCTGATTTTTCAAAAAGGGTAAAGAAATACCCTTCATCAAGCAGGAACCTGACCACACCGTTCTCGCCCGTGATCAGCCGGTCGCCGGGTTGCAATGGCAGATTCGGGGCGCCGGCCGCACGTTTGCCGTCGTGGTGTACAAGGGTGACCTGACCCTCGGTGTTGATGATTCTGCCGAATTTCTTCAGGTCGATTGCGGCTGACGTCGTGCCGGTCCAGACCAGAATCACCGTGGCCAGAAAACAAATCGAAAAACGTTGCATGACCTCCACCTTTGCCCATCAAAAAAGCTTTTTTTTCAGAAAGAAAATAACGCCGATGGCCGACAGCACGACTGATAAAACCATTGTGATTAAAAAGGCATGCGGCGATTGCTGGAACGGCAACTCGACGTTCATGCCAAAGACGCTGGCGATGAGCGTCGGGATCATCAGGATGATGGTGACGGCGGTGAGGAACTTCATCACCACGTTCAGGTTGTTCGAAATAATGGAGGCAAAGGCGTCCATCATGCCGCTCAGGATGTTGCTGTGGATATCGGCCAATTCCTGGGCCTGCCGGAATTCGATCCGCACGTCGTCGAGCAGGTCCTGTTCCTCTTCGGAAAGTTCACGGCCATAGATCTTGCGGATTCGATCCCACATGGGTTCATTTGCCCGCAGCGATGTCGTGAAATAAACCAGACATTTCTCCAGATTCAACATCCTGATCAGCATGATATTCTTCATGGAGTGATGAATTTCCCGCTCGACAGAATCTGCCTCGTTTCTGATTCTGTACAGATATTCCAGGTAAAGACGGGCGACCTGCATGAACAGGGCGCAGAGAAAGGCGATGCGATTGGCGGGCAAGGGCATTCTGGTTTTTGCCCGCTGCAGGGTGTCCCAGACCGGCGATTCCACGGCGCAGACGGTTATGATGTGGCTGGGCGTGAGAATGATCCCGAAGGATACGGTCATATACGGGACATCCGATTTGGTGTCTTCGTGAGGGACGCGGATGATTACCAGGCTGGCGCCGTTCTCGGTTTCGATGCGCGGCCGTTCAAAACGGTCGGTCGCGGCCAGCAGGAAATCCTCGGGGGCGCCGGTGATTTTACATACGGCAGCCAGTTCCTCGCTGCTGGGCGCCACCAGACGGATGATTTCCGACTGCGCCCGGGTTTCCGCCGCCACCAGCTGTCCGTTTACCGAACGAAGCCATTGTATCATGGGAGCATCCTCTCTTTATACCCTGCAGCCAACTGATGCAGGAGGCTGTATCGCCCGGTCCTGACATTGATAAAGCGGCTCACATCGACCTTTCGGGCGGCTCTGGCAGTTGTTCGCGCCATAAGTCAGGCCAGGTCGGAATAGAACTGTAAGTCGTCCGTTCATCCGTCCGCGAAAGTATCTATAGAGAAATCGTATAATTTTTCAAGGAAATACTTTTGTGGAACGCTGGATTTTTTCACATGTCGCAGCAGATTGCCCGTGTTCCGTGGACGATAATAAGGGCTGGAAGATCCATAAAACAGGATTTGACAAAATACATGCAGCGGCTACAGTGACGCGTTACAGGTGTGCGCCCCTTGAGGTCGTGCCCGTGAATGCATGACGCGGCCGTTGGCCGCGGTGCGGAATGAATAACGTGGAGTGCAAAAAATCGATAGCTCGATCAAGATGAAGCAAAGGAGGAAAGATGGAATTCAAGTCGTTCGAAGAGGCCCTTGAGGTCTGTATGAATGCGGCCGACAACAGCCCGCAGCAGGTGGCTGCCATGATTTACTGCCTGGAAAATGCGCCGCCGGAATTGCGGGAACTGCTGTTGAGCCTTAACAAGAACCATGCGCCTGGCTGCGGCTGCGGCGGGCATGGCCATGAAAAAACGCAGTGCTGATCTTTTTTGGTAAGGCTTGCTTTGGGGGGACGAGATACCGGCATGCCAGCCGCTGATGGCGGGCATGCCGGGGGAAGACATGCTATTTGGCGGGTTGCACCTGCCGCAGCTTGGCCTCGACGCCGAACGGGTCCGCGATCTCCACGCCCGGTTGGGTCATGAGTTTCTTTTTGCCCCGCTCATTCAGGTAGTTATCCAGCTCGAGGTCCACGACCATCGGCACATTCTCGCCGGCCTTGGTAAGGGCCTGCCGGAGGAGTGCTTCGGCCTTCATGGCAAAGGCGGTGGAGTCGCCGAGAATCCGCATGGCCTCGGTCGGGTTGTGGAATCCTGTTGAGTTTTCGCCGCCGATGTACAGGGTGCGTAAGAATGCCTCCATGTAGAAATCCTTGGCCTGTTCATAAAGACCGTTGTCGATTTCCTTGCCAGCCTCCCGCAGTTGATGGGCCTTTTCGATGAGTTTCGCCGCGGTGGCGGTGGCGTAGCCGGAGCGGATCATCATTGATATTGTCCGGTCCTGGATCGCGAAGACTTGGTTGCGCAGCCATTCGGGCGTTTCGGTGTGGCACTGCTGGCAGGCCTTCATGTCATTCTTGAGCGGGCTCATCACCCGGTGGTCGGAAACCTTGACCGCGCCCACCTTGGTGTACGGCATATGGCAATCGACGCAGGAGACGCCGGCCTGCCAATGGACGCTGTTGAACGAGAACAACTCGAATTCGGCATGACGCATGAAAGGCATCCGGTAGCCGGTCACCTTCTGGGTCCACTCGCGGACCGTTTCGTCGCCACGGATCTGCTTGATGATGTTCTCCACCGGAATATTTCCCCAGGAGCTGCCCTGCCACGGGAAATAGACGCCCACGGATTTCTTGTTCTCGTCCTTGTTAATATTGTAGGTCACGTGGCACTGGGCGCAGACCAGTGAGCGCATCTCCTGATGGGTCACCTTACTCCTGTCGACCTTCAATTCCGCCAGGGCCTTGCCCAGGGTGAATTCGCGGGAGAGCTTCAGGGTCATGTCCTTGTTGTCGTGGCAGTCGATACAGGCCACGCCCAGTTCCTGGTGTTTTTCCGGGATCATGGCGCGGACCTCGGCCCACGAACTGCTGTAGTAAACCAGGCCTTTTTCTTTTTCAAGGGCGGGGGCATAGGGGGTTTTGCAGGTCAGACAGACGCCACCGGCGCCCACCCGTGAGGAGTCGATGATGACCTGATCCTTGAGCATGTAGGCATGGCCGCGCGGTTCATTATACTCGACGCCAAAGCCCCAGCCGTTGAAGAGCAGGGCCATATAGGGGAATTCCGAGAGCTTGTCATAGGTAATGCCGTCGGCGTCAAAGCCGCGTTTATACTTGCTCTTGCCGACCGCGGTTGGGTCGGCGGTTTGTTTCCACATATCGTAGTTGACCGGATAGACCTTGCCCCATTCCGCCGGATCGACTTCGCCATCGGCAATCTTCACCGGGCGGACAGGCTCCGCTTTCTGGGGCGCCTGGCAGCCGGAAAGCAAAAAAAGACCGCTGCAGGCGATAAGGACCAGGGACCAAACATAACCGTTTCTCATGACGCTCCTCCTTTCACTCTGTTTTGCTCCAGCCGTTCATTATAGTGTCTGCATCGAGCCGCTCCGCCGGTGGGCGATGCGTCGGTGACAGTCCCAGCAGAGACGCTCCTGATCGATGTGCCCCACCGTGGTCTCATGGCATCTGATGCAGTTGCCCTGGACCACTTCTTTGCCGTGATTGGTGATGGCGATCCGCTCGGGCACCTTGCCTGAATAGAACACCAGGACATCCTTCATGCCGTCGATGGATTTCCAGGTGTAGTGTAGAACTCTGCCCTCATTGGGCAGATGGCAGTCGACGCATTTTATCCGCCGGTGCGCCCCGGCATGGTCCCATGCCTCATATTCCGCCTCCATCACATGGCAGCCGGCGCAGAAGACCGGCGACTCGGATTCGGCAAGCAGCTTTGGGGGGCCCAGCAGCAGGAAAAGGGCAACAACCAGCCCGGCGCCGAGCACGGCAAGACCGTACAGGCCTATCCTTTTCTTCTTATCACCCATCCTCCCACCTCCTCTGTTGGAACCTGTATTATGCACGTTCTGCGTCTTCCAGGGGAAGGGATGCCATAACGTCAAGTGGTTCTGTGGGCGAAACCCGGCGGCATCCCTTTCTGTTATTGATAGCAAGCTCGATGCCACGCTGAATTATCTTTATTTACGGCTTGTTAACCGTTTATGGTTTACCTTGGTGTTACTTTTTGGTAACGTATGGTTGACCGTGGTGTTACCAGTTGGTTACACAACAGACAGTCGTGTGCGGTTGTGCATAGATAAAACTGGGCGGAACAGAAATTGCACGATGTCAACGGAGACAGAATGAGCAGCGGGCCGGCAAGGCGTTGTTTCCGGGAGCGGTGGCGGACCGCGGTCGGCCTGACTGCGAGAATGTTCGACATCGGCAGGTGTCCCATGCGGCTCAGGACGAAGTTTCTAATATTTGTCGGTCTGGTGGTTGTCGTTTCCTACGGGATCACCTTTTACCGAACCTCCTCCTTTCAGCAGCAGCTGGTTATTACCCAGGCTGCCCTCCAGGCCCGCATGCTCCATAAACAGATCCTGTTGACCCGTAAATGGGTGGCGGACCACAATGGTATTTTTCTCCTCAAGCAGCCGGGCGTCGAGGCCAATCCCTATCTTGTTGACCCCGAGGTTCTTGATGCGGCCGG
>MGTE01000059.1:0-5770 GCA_001799275.1 Deltaproteobacteria bacterium RIFOXYD12_FULL_57_12 | reverse complement strand
GCGGCGGAGTCTGCAGCGGTTTTCCAGTCAGGGAAAGGAAACCGAGGCGATTGAGATCCAGAAGAATAGCGACGGCCGCGTCTTGCGCTACATGGCGCCGTTGGTGGTGGAATCCTCCTGTTTGGAATGTCATGCCGGCCAGGGTTTTGCGGTGGGCGATATCCTTGGCGGTCTCAGCATCACCATTCCGGTTGACTGGGCCTTTGCCGGCATCGGCAGCAACAACCGGATGTTGCTCGGTATCGCCATCATCACCATCCTGGTGGTTGGCGGGGCCATCTTTTTGCTGCTCGACTCGCTGGTGGTGCGGCGTCTGGCCCTGCTTGCCCGGGCCATGGAGCGCTATCCGCAGGAGGCCGGGGCCGACGGGTTGCCGGCCGGCCCCGATGAAGTCGGCGAACTGGCTAATAAATTCCGGGAACTCTGTGCCCGGCTGACAGCCTCGCAACAGGAACTGGATCAGGCCCGCGCCCAAGTCTTCCAGAACGAGAAACTTGCCGCCCTCGGCCGGCTCACCGCTGGTATTGCCCATGAGATCAACAACCCGCTCGGCGGCATGTTGAACTGTGTCAAGGGCATGCGGGAGGATCCCGATGATCGTGAAATGGCGGGCCGTTACCTGGATCTGCTGGATAAGGGACTGACCCGCATCGGCCAGACCGTTCGTCAGTTGTTGAACTTTGGCCGGCGTGACCCTCTGCAGCTTAAACCGGTGCAGATTGACGAACTGATCAGAGAATGCTGCGCGCTTCTGGCCCACAGCCACAACAATATCGAATTCAACCTTGATCTGCACCTGCGGGAAGCCTATCCGGTGGATCTGGAGGCGCTCAAGCAGGTAATCGTCAACATCGGACTCAACGCCATCCAGGCTATGGCGCAGGGCGGAACGCTCACAGTCCGTAGCGCGGCGGCTGATGCGGGCGTTGTCCTCTCCTTTGCCGACACCGGTTCCGGCATCGATCCGGACCACATGGCAAAGATTTTCGAGCCCTTTTTTACTACCAAGGAGGTGGGGCAGGGCACCGGCCTCGGTTTATCGATCAGCCATTCGCTGGTCCAGCGCATGGGCGGAACGATTTCGGTGGAAAGTGAGCCGGGCCGAGGCACCATTTTTCGGATCGAACTGCCGATGACGGCGATTTGACATCGACTGCCGGTTCTGCTGGCAGTCTCAACTGGAGGGCAAATGGGCGCGGCGCGGATTCTGCTGGTGGAAGACGACGAGATTATGCGGGTCACGCTCTACGACCGGCTTAAAAAACAGCATTGGCTGGTGGATCAGGCAGTGGACGGCCGGGAGGCCCTACGGTTGATCGAGACCGAGACGTATCATCTGGTGCTGTCCGATATCCGGATGCCGGGGCTGGACGGCAATCGTCTCCTGGAGGAGGTGGTCCGCCTTTCGCCCGATACCGATGTCATCCTGATGACCGCCTTTGGCAGTGCCGACGACGCGGTTGCCTGCCTCAAAAAAGGCGCGGCCGACTATATTCTCAAGCCATTTGATCCGGATGACCTCATTATCCGGATATGCCGTTTGTTGGAGATGCGGGCCATCAAGGCCCGGTGCCAGTCCCTGGAAGAGGGCTGCGGCCGACGGCAGGTTCCGATTGTCGGCAGCAGCCCGGCCATCCGCACCATTCTGAATATGATCGGCCAGGTGGCGATGACCGATGCCTCGGTGCTGATCACTGGCGAATCAGGCACCGGCAAGGAACTGATCGCCGCCGCCATCCATTATGGCAGCCGCCGCGCTGATCATCCTTATGTCTGTATCAACTGCGCAGCCATTGCCGAAGGGTTGATTGAATCCGAGTTGTTCGGTCATGAAAAGGGCGCGTTCACCGGGGCGGTAGCCCGCAAGATCGGCCGTTTTGAAATGGCGAACAACGGCACCATCCTGCTCGACGAGATCGGCGATCTGCCGCTGGCCCTGCAGGCCAAACTGTTGCGGGTGCTGCAGGAGCGGGAGATCGAGCGGGTCGGTGGCACCCGGACCATCAAGGTTGACGTACGACTCATCTGCGCCACTGCTCGGAAACTGGCCGAGGAGGTTGAAAAGGGCAACTTCCGGGAGGATCTTTTCTACCGGCTGCAGGTGATTCCCATCGAGGCGCCGGCCTTGCGGAACAGAAAGGAGGACATCCCGGAACTCTGCCGCTTTTTTTTGGACGAGTTCAGCCGCGAGCGTGGCGTCCATTTCCGGCTTTCCGACGAGGCGCTTAAATTGGTGATGGCCTATGATTTCCCAGGTAATGTCCGGGAGTTGCGGAATATCATGGAGCGGGCCACGGTGCTCGCCCATTCGCCGGTGATCGAACCATGGAACCTGCCGTTGGATCTGGCCGGTGCGGTGGAGGAACGCGGCGCCGGCACCATGGAACTGGCCGTGGTTCTGGCCAAGACCGAAAAAAGCTGCATCCTGCGGGCCCTGCAGCAGACGGTCGGCAACAAGACCGAGGCCGCCAGGCTCCTGGGAATCAGTCGTAAGAATCTCTGGGAAAAGATGAAACTCCATCAGATCCCCTCCTGAGGGAGGTGTCTGCCAACGGAAAAGAATCATGAGAAAAATAGTGGCAAAAGAGGAAACAAACCTGTTTGATCTGCTGACCGGGGCCGGCTATTCGCGGACCAAGGTGAAGCAACTCCTGAAACATCGGGCGATTGCCGTTGGTGCGCTGACAATGACCCGGCATGATCATCGTCTCCTGCCGGGAGATGAGGTCCTCATCAGGTCGCCCCGGGAGGCGATTGTCGAGGCGCGGCATTGTCCCGGGCTGGAGATCGTTTACGAGGATAACGAGATCCTTGTCATCGACAAACCGGCCGGCTTGCTGACCATCGCCACGGCCAGGGAGAGGACAAAAACCGCCTACTACATGCTGAACGATTATCTTGCAGGGCAGCCCGGGGCGGCAACGGAGCGGATTTTTATCGTGCATCGCCTGGATCGTGATACCTCCGGCCTGCTGGTTTTTGCCAAGAATGAGATTGCCAAGCGTGTCCTCCAGGAGAACTGGTCAAAGGTTGATAAAAAATATAGTGCGGTTGTGGAGGGGGTGCCTGCTGCAATGAGCGGCCAGGTCGCCGGCCACCTGCGCGAATCAAAGGCCCTGCGGGTTCATACGGTTAAAGGCGGGCAGGAGGGCGACCAATATGCGGTGACCGGATACACCGTGCTTCAATCCGGCAATGGCTACTCGCTGCTAGATATTGATTTAGTTACCGGCAGAAAGAATCAGATTCGCGTACACATGGCCGACCTTGGCCATCCGGTTGCCGGCGACCGGAAGTACGGCGCCAAGACAGACCCCTTGGGCCGTCTGGCCCTGCACGGCAGTTATCTTGCCTTTGCCCATCCGGTCACGGGAAAGCGTATGGAGTTCACGCGCCAACAGCCGGATGGGTTTCTGCGCCTCTTTTCGAAAAATAAGACGGTGCGAGAAAAAAGATAGTTATGAAGATAGCTGCGAAGCAGGTTGGCAGCAACCAAAGTTGATGAATTTACGAAAATCTTAGACTCGCGTAGAGACGCAGAGAAAAATTATCTTTTGGTTTGATGAGTTTTTTCTGCGAGCCCTGCGCATTTGCAGGATAGAATGACTTGCGACTTTGTCAAAGTGAAAAAACATTTTGTAAGTCGGGTATTGCGCATTGATCTTTCCCCTTTCCCTAACTCTGGTCGTATTCTCCGGCGTTACGTCGCCGACTATGGCAGTTGACACGGCTACCTGGCGCCAGCCGCTGGAGAATTTTCTTCTTCAGCCTTATGCCGTGGCCGGACTGCTGGTGCTCGTGGTTAGTCTGCTGGTCAACATTGTCCTTCGCCGGCGGGCGGAGAGGGCGCTGCGCCGCAACGAGCAGCAGGCCAGGGCGCAACTGGCTGAACTGGAGAACGTCTATCGAAACACCCCCATCGGCCTCGGGTTTGTGGACCGCGAGCTGCGTTATGTGCGGATTAACGATTTCTTGGCCGCCATGAACGGCAGCACGGTGGAGGAGCATCTCGGCCGCACGCCCGACGAGGTGGTGCCGGGCATCGCCGACCGGCTGGCGCCCATTTATCGGCAGGTGATCGAAACCGGATTGCCGGTGCTCAACCATGAGGTAACGGGTCGAACCGCAGCCGACTCCGAGAAGGAACATGTCTGGCAGACAAACTATTACCCGTTGAAATCCGGGGCAGGTACGGTTTCCGGCGTGCTGACAGTGGTTACCGACATCACTGCCCGCAAGCGGGTCGAGGATGAAATGGAACAGTACCGCCTCCGGCTGGAGGCAAAAGTCAAGGAGCGTATGGCCGAGGTTGAACTGGCCAACCTTCTGCTGCAACAGGAGATCAGGGAACGGGAACAGGCTGAAGAGTCCCTGCAGATAAGTGAAAAACTTTACCGCGCCCTGATCGAGAAAGCCGGTGATGCGGTTTTTCTCCTGGAGGCCGAAGAGCCCGATGTCGGCAAGATCATCAGCACGAATCAAGCCGCGGCTGATATGCACGGTTATTCCTTTGATGAGTTGCTCTCCCTCAACATCAGGGATATGGATACCCCGGAGGCGGCCCGCAGCATGCCGGACCGCGTCAGAAGGATCATGGCCGGCGAGTGGATAAAGGAAGAAATCTCTCATCGGAAGAAAGATGGCACGGTTTTTCCGGTGGAGATCAGCGCCGGGCTGCTGGAAATAGAAAACCGTCGGTATATTCTGGCATTCGACCGTGATATCACCGAGCGCAAAAGGGTGGAAAGCGATCTGCTGCAGGCCCAGAAAAGTGAGGCGCTCGGCACTCTGGCCGGCGGCATCGCCCACGACTTCAACAACATCCTCGGTACGATCATCGGCTACGCCGAGATCATCGAGATGTTCGATCTGCCGGCGGATAGCTTGGTCCGGCCCAAACTGGCTGAGGTAATTCGTGCCGCCTACCGAGCCAAGGCGCTCGTTCAGCAGATTCTGACCTTTAGCCGGCGTGGCCGGCAGGAAAAAAATTCGGTCCAACTCGATCCGATCATCAGAGAGGTTTTGAGTTTTATGAAGGCGATTCTGCCGCCCGGCATCGACGTTCGGTATACCGTGTTCCGGGAAGGGGCTACGGTCATGGCGGATGGCTCGCAGATTCATCAGGTGATGATGAATCTCTGCACCAATGCCATGCATGCCATGGAAAAGTCGGGTGGCGTGCTCTCAGTGACCCTGGATGAACTGAAGATCGAGCCGGGTATTTACGGGATGATGCTGGGACTGGAACCGGGCGGCTACAGCAAGATTTCCGTGGGCGATACCGGCGTCGGCATGGAGCCGGAGGTCATGGAGCGGGTTTTCGACCCCTATTTCACCACCAGGGAAACAGGCGAGGGCACCGGTCTGGGGCTTGCCGTTGCTCTGGGTATCGCCAGAAACCACGGCGGCACTATTACGGTGCAGAGCGGCGTCGGGATTGGCTCTGTTTTCCAGGTTTTTCTGCCCAGGAGCGAACCCAGTGGAAGCCGTACATTAACCGAACCCGCTTCCGGCGTCGCCGCCGGCCGGGAACGGGTTCTCTTTGTGGATGACGAGGAGACCCTTGCGGAGATCGGCCGGAATATCCTGGAACAGTGCGGCTACCAGGTGGCGGTCGCCGCCAACGGCCGGGAGGCCTTGCGAATATTTCAGGTGGATCCGGCCGGCTTTGATCTGGTCATTACCTCAACTTTCTGAGTTGCGCCAACTCAGTGAGATGGCGATATTATTTGCCTTGATTGCCGGAGCGATTTGATGATATCAATTGCCG
>MGTE01000058.1 GCA_001799275.1 Deltaproteobacteria bacterium RIFOXYD12_FULL_57_12 | reverse complement strand
CATTATTCCTTGTTCGATATTCGATATTCTCTTCTGCCTTCTTCAAGGCAAGGGCTGGCGATAAAGTTACTTTATGATAAATCGCCGCCCCGGCGGCGTAAGGCGCTGACAACTCCCCGCGATTTCTCCAGAAGAGCCAATTTTTACAGTTGACAATGCTGCTCAAATTATGTACCTACCGTTAGGTAAGCAAGGTATCCGTCGATTGCACAGCCTTCCTGTGCCTATCCCCCACGGGATCATGAGACTTCAGGTCAAAGGAAAAAACCCATGAAAAATGAACAGATGGTGCGACAGCGACTGCTGACCGCGGCCCTGGATCTCTTTGTCCGCAAGGGCTATGCAGCCACGACCGTCCGCGAAATCGTGGCTGCCGCCGGGGTCAGCAAACCGACGCTCTACTACTATTTCACCAACAAGGAAGGCATCTATCTGGAGATGATGACCCGAACCTTTGCCCTGTTTCAGGGGATTGTCGATCAAATTAGCGACAGCCACGGGCCGGCCCGGGAACGCATCATCCATTTCGCCACCATGATCTTTGACAGCGTCCTTGAAAATATCGAGGTGGTGCGACTTATCTACGCCATTTTCTTCGGGCCGCCCCAGGGCACACCCCATTTTCCCCATGACCATTACTTCACCACCATGCTGGCAGTGATCGCCAACATGGCGCAAGAGGGAATGGACGCCGGTGAGTTCCGCAAGGTAGAGGTCGATGACGTGGCCTGGACCATTGTCTCCTCCATGAACACGATCATGGAGGAGCAGATCTGCCATGTCCCGCCCCGAGCGGACCGGGCGCGGTTGATGAGCATGCTGAACCTCTACCTGGATGGCATTGCCGTCGGAAAAAGAACATGAACAAGACGCTTGCAGTTTTTTTCGCCGTGCTCCTCGGAGCCGCTTACCTTGCCGGCTGTTCGCGGCCGGAAGACGCCCCGGCAGCTTCGGCCGTGATGAAACCGGCCGTGGCGGTCGAGGTTACGAAACTGGCCGCGACCACGGTCGAGGAGGCGGTCGCGGTCACCGGCTCGCTTGCCCCGAAGTTTGAGGCCGAGGTCAAGACCCAGATCCCCGGCCTGGTCCGAGAGGTATATGTCACCGAGTGGGTGCAGGTAAAAAAAGGGCAACCGCTTGCCCGAATCGATCTGGCCGAGACCGAGGCCGCGACCCGACGGGCCCAGGCGGCCATCGCCTCGGCTAAATCGGTTCTTGCCGAGGCCAAGGCCGCCAGCATCCGCGCCGACCGGGAACGAACGCGGACCGAGGAGTTGAAGGCGGCCGGCCTCGCCACCAGGCAGCAGGCCGAGGACGCGGCCAGCGAGGCAGCGGCGACCACCGCCAGGATGGAGGCAACCCAAGGCCAACTCCAGGCAGCGGAAGAGGAGCTCCGTCAGGTCCAGTCGCGGCTCGCCAAGGGGTTGGTGCTATCGCCTCTGGATGGCATTGTCGCGGCCCGGAACGTCAACGTCGGCGATCTGACGAGCGACGCCGCCACTGCCAAGCCGATCTTTGTCATCGTCGACAATCGCATCCTCGATCTGACGGTCACCGTGCCCTCGCCGGCAACTGGCAGAATCGCGGTCGGCCAGACCGTTGTCTTCTCTACCGAGGCGCTGCCAGGACAGACCTTTATCCGCGGCAGGGTGACGCACATCAACCCGAGACTGGAGGCTGCCGACCGCTCACTTAAAGTCATGGTAGAAGTCGAAAACAGCGCCGGGCTTCTCAAGGGTGGGATGTTCGTCAGCGGCCGGATCATCACCGGACAAAAGCAAGGCGTGCTGCGAACGCCCCGCGCCGCCCTGGTCGGCTGGAACATGGAAACCGGGCAGGCCGGTCTTTTCGTGGTCGAGGGAAAAAAGGCACGACTGCGACAGGTCACGACCGGCAGCGTGCAAGACGATCTCGTGGAAATCGTTTCCGGTGTCGCGGCAGGCGAACACTACGTACTCCGTGGCGGCTTCACGCTTAAGGACGGCGATGACGTTCAGGTTGCCGCGGCCAAGGCCGGGGGCGGCAAATGATCATCTCCGATCTTTCCATCAAGCGTCCTGTCTTCGCGGCAGTGCTGATGCTGTCGCTGGTGACGCTCGGCATTTTTTCCTATCGGCGGCTGTCGGTCGAAATGTTCCCGAACGTCGAGGTTCCGGTCATCTCCATCATCACCAGGTATCCCGGCGCCTCGCCGGAAACGGTTGAACGCGAGGTCTCGAAGCAGATCGAGGAGGCGGTCAACCAGGTGGCCGGGGTCAAACACGTCATGTCTTTTTCCCGCGAGGGCGTCTCCACGGTGGTCGCGGAGTTCCGACTGGAGGAAAAGCTGAACGACGTGGCCCAGGAGGCGCGGGCCAAGATCAGCTCCATCCGGGGTCAGATGCCGGACGACATCGAGGAACCGATCCTCCAGAAGCTCGATTTCAACGCCATGCCGGTCGCCTCGCTGGCCGTGCAGTCCGCGGCGCTGCCGGTCCGCGATCTGACCGTGCTGGTCGAGAAAAAAATAAAGAAGCGTTTCGAAAGTATCGCCGGGGTCGGCAAGGTCGACATGGTCGGCGGCCGGAAACGGGAGGTGGGGGTCGATATTGATCCGGCCCGGCTGGAGGCCCTGGGACTCGGCGTGAACGACCTGGTAAGCGGGCTCGTGGCCGAAAACACCAACACGCCGCTTGGCCGGCTCACCCATGGCACAAGCGAATATCCGCTGCGCATCGAAGGCAAGCCGGAGAGAGTTGCGGACTACAAGACGATGGTGATTGCCCGAAAAAACGGCCGGCCCGTCACTCTTGCTGAGGTGGCCCAGGTCAGGGACGGCAGCGAGGAAAAGCGTCGGCTTGCCCTGGTCAACGGCCAGCCCGCCATCGGGCTCGATATCTACAAACAGTCCGGCGCCAACCAGGTACAGGTGGTGGACGCCATCAAAAAGTCGATGGCCAAGGTTGCTGAGGAGCTGCCGCCGGGCGTTTCGCTGTCGCTGGTCCGGGACGGCTCGATCATGACCCGCGAATCCCTGGCCGATGTTCAGGAGACGCTTGTCATCGGCGGCATCCTCACCGTGATCATTGTCTTCTGCTTCATCAATTCCTGGCGCTCCACCGTCATCACCGGCGTGACCCTGCCAATCTCGGTGATCTCCTCCTTCATCGTCATGAACGCCATGGGCATGACCCTGAACGTCATGACCCTGATGGCCCTGTCGCTCGCCATCGGCCTTCTGATCGACGACGCCATCGTGGTCCGGGAGAACATTGTCCGCCACCTGGAACACGGCAAGGACCACATGGAGGCCGCCCGTTTCGGCACCGCCGAGATCGGACTTGCGGTTTTCGCCACCACCATGTCGGTGATCGCGGTATTCGTGCCCGTGGCTTACATGCGGGGCATTGTCGGCCGTTTCTTCTTCCCGTTCGGGGTCACGGTCTCCTTCGCGGTCCTGGTTTCGCTGCTCGTCTCCTTCACCCTTGACCCGATGCTTTCCTCCCGCTGGCACGATCCGTCCATCGGCGCCCATGGTCGGAGGCGCGGCCTGGCCCGGCTCCTGGAGTCCTTCAACGACTGGTTTGACCGCACGGCGGACAACTACCGGACTGCCATCGGCTGGGCTCTTTCCCACCGAAAAACCGTTCTGTTTTCAGCGCTCGCCGCCTTTGCCGTCGGCATCATGATCTTCGGGACGCTGGAATCCTCCTTCATGACAACCGAAGACAAGGCCGAGTTCCAGGTTTCCTTCAAAACCGCGCCGGACGCCGGCATCGACGAAACCGAGAACCGCATGGCCGCCGTGCTCGACGCGGTCGGCGGCATCACGGAGATCGACCACACCTATGCCACCATTGGCGCGGGCGATTCCGGCACGGTGCGCGACGGGCTGCTCTACATCAAATTGACCGAGAAAAAAGAGCGTACGCGCAGCCAGCAGGAGATCCAGCGGGAGGTCCGGACGCGTCTCGAAAAGATCGCCGGCATCACCTTCTCCATCGAGATCGTCGGCAACATGGGCGGTTCGGCCAAACCGCTGAATGCCGATCTCAAGGGCGACGATATCGCCGTACTTAAGGATTTGGCAGCCCGACTCAAGAACGAACTGTACACGGTACCGGGCATTGTCGATATTGCCGCCACCCTGGAATACGACATCCCAGAATACCGGCTCATGGTCGATCGGGAGCGGGCGCTCGCCGCCGGGGTGAGCTCGAATGACATTGTAACCGCCCTGTCGCGGCTAGTGGGCGGCGAGGCGGTCACCTCCTACGAGGACGAGGACGGCGACGCGGTGAACGTACGGGTCCGTCTGCCGGAGACGCTCCGCACAAATCCCGGCCAGCTCCGCAACCTGAAGATCACTGTTCCGGATGGAACTGGCGGGGTGAAATTCCTGCCGCTTTCCGCCCTGACCCGCATTGAGGCGGCCAACACCCCGTCGGAGATCAATCGCCGCGATCTGTCCCGTCTGATCACGGTGAGCGCCAACCTCGACAATCTGCCCATCGGCACGGCGGTGAAAAAAGTGGAAGCCGCCGTCGGCAAGATCCAGATGCCGCCCGGCTACTCCGTAAACTACTCTGGCGAGGCCGAGGACATGGCCGAGTCCTTCGGCTACATGGGCGAATCGCTGATTCTCGCGGTCGTGTTCGTTTATCTGATCCTGGCCGCCCAGTTCGAGTCATTCCTGGAGCCGTTCGCCATCATGCTGTCGCTGCCGCTCTCCATCTTCGGCATGGCCGGGATGCTCAAACTTACCGGCGACACGATCAATATCATGAGCCTGATCGGCCTTATCATGTTGATGGGGCTGGTGACCAAGAACGCCATCCTCCTGGTCGATTACGCCAAGGTGCTGCAGGAGCGGGACGGAATGCCCCGACGCGATGCGGTGATCCAGGCGGGCCGGGTGCGGCTCAGGCCGATCGTCATGACCACGCTCGCCATGATCTTCGGCATGCTGCCGCTCTTCTTCGCGCTTGGTTCAGG
>MGTE01000057.1:5597-42296 GCA_001799275.1 Deltaproteobacteria bacterium RIFOXYD12_FULL_57_12 | reverse complement strand
AACGTGGTCTTACCATGGTCTATGTGCCCAATCGTCCCTACGTTCACATGCGGCTTCGTCCGCTCAAACTTCTGCTTCGCCATCGCTCTTCTCCTAAGCCTTAATCTTGATTATTTTACTGGGTGCCAGATGACTATGAACTTACTTTTTTCCCGGCGGCCTAATAATCTTCCAACCTTTTTCGCAAGAAAATTAATGGAGCCCACGACCGGACTCGAACCGGTGACCTCTTCCTTACCAAGGAAGTGCTCTACCACCTGAGCTACGTGGGCTGGCACAAGTTATATTGTCTCAAATCCTTCTTCTCGCAACTCGCAGGCATCGCAGCGATGAATCTGGCCCACTAAGCTAAGCAATTGGAGCGGGAAACGGGTCTCGAACCCGCAACCCTCAGCTTGGAAGGCTGATGCTCTACCAATTGAGCTATTCCCGCTTTGAGCCTGTCTAGGTGGAATTGAAAAGGATGCCTTGATCCGGCGGCAATCCCCTTCTGCGACATAACAACTAAGCTGTCTCTCTGTTCGCGACACATTCCAAACATAAAAATGGTGGAGGGGGGAGGATTCGAACCTCCGAAGGCGTTGCCGACAGATTTACAGTCTGTTCCCTTTGGCCGCTCGGGAACCCCTCCATGCCATCCTCTAACGACGGGAATATGCATCAATCCGACGCTACACGGCCGAATCTCAAATTTTCCTGTTGGAGCTGGCGATGGGACTTGAACCCGCAACCTGCTGATTACAAATCAGCTGCTCTGCCAGTTGAGCTACGCCAGCGCAGAAGCGAAAAACGATAATCTTTCCACAGACAAAAATCAACTGTTTTTTCACAGCTAATTTATCTTCGGAAAACAATTATCGTTATTCGCTATACGTTTATCTTTCGCAGCAATCAGCAGGCGATTAGGCACCCTTGTTAACGAAGCCGCTTTCGCGATATTTCTCAAAAGCCATGGCAACCGTTCGGTACACCAAGTGAGCAAACTTTGTATAGGGCATATACAGAAACAGCATCAAGACAGATACCAGATGGGCGTAGTAGACGACATACGCCACTGTCATGAAATCAGCCAGCCGCAATAATTCGGCGCCTAAGCCGGTTACGCCGACCGCCATAATCTCACCGATCAGAAACCAGTCATAAAAAGTCGGGACTATCCCCTTCTTCTCTTCCATGTTGGCGCGATTTGCCCAAAGAATCCCAATACCGATAATCAGGGCAATAGCACTGACGTTTGCCAGCAGTTTAAATGGATCGTATTGCGGAATTACGCCGTGCAATGCTGGGATAAAAACACCCAGTAAATCTTTACGGATAAAACCATAAGTGGTGACAATAAAGAGACCAATAAAGGCAAGCAATAGGGGCAGATGACCTTTGACTCGGTCAATGTTGACGCCACACTCGTTGAACCGTTTGTGCAGCACGGTTTCCTTGATTGCCGGCCAAAGATAATCAAGCACAAACTGATTACAGGAAGGCCGGAAATTACTGTCGGAATTTAAACCCTCATTCATCTTCTGCCACATGGCGGAAGCCCCTTTATAGGCGGAAAAAAGCGCTAAGGCGGCAGCCGGCAGAAAAATTATGTCAATGAAAAAAACGTTCTTGGACAGCCAACGAAAATCCCAATGCCCGAAGAACTGCGAGAAGCCGTATTTTGTAAATACTTCCTCAGTAGGTAGATGCATCCCACCGGAGATAAGCCACATAATCAGGATGACCGCTGCCGGAATACCAATCAGCAACGGGAGATTCTTGCCATTACTTGCCAATTTCGCAAGACCTTGGGGGAACCCATAGTAGGTGTAGATATAGGCCCGAATCGCTCCCAACACATCACCCGGCTTCGCTCCTCTGGGGCAATATGCAGTGCAGTCGCCGCACTGGTGGCAAAGCAGGATATCAGGGTCGCCTATCAGCTTGTCTTTCAACCCCCATTGCGCCCAGACCATTTCTTTCCGAGGAAAAGGCTTTTTGTCGGAGGACAGAGGACAAACTACCGAACAGGTCGCGCACTGATAGCACTTTTTCAGAGTATCCCCGCCCGCACTTTTCAAAAACTTGATGAAACTCAAATCAGGATTTACGTTCATTGTCATTTCATGCCTCCCGTTTCAATCCTTCACTCCCGTGGTTAACACATATCTCCTTGCCGCAAAATCATATTTCGTTTTCAGCTAGGCTGCATTACCATATCTACTCGAATGATGGCAACCAAAAAACAATAATAGTCGTTTGGCGGTTATGCAACTAGCCGCCAAACGACTATTGTGAATTTTATGGCATATCGAGTCAATTACCCTAAAAACCCTTAAATGGATTTGGCCCCATCGCGACTATCGACTCGACAAATTCATTTATAATCTCTGGAACTTTATCATAGTCGGAAATAGCAATCTGCCTGGTGGCGACACGAGCCGTTTCCAGGCCTAGACTCTTCAGGGTTTCGCCGATATTGTCCATTCGTTTATTGGCAATCTCACTGCCCTTGACGAAATGGCACTGATAATCGTCACCATATTTGCAACCCAGGAGAATGGCGCCGTCCATCCCTGCAGACATGGCATCCTTAATCCAGACCATGTTGACTGAACCCAGGCACCTTACCGGAATTACACGCACCAAGTTGTTGAGACCCAAACGGCGCATGCCGGCCATGTCCAAGGCAGGATAGGCGTCGTTCTCACAGACCAGCGCGAGAATCCGCAGTTTTTCTTCATCGTCATCCGGGACCTCGATGGCTTTAACCATGGAACCAATCATGTCAACGTTATAGTTCTTGAAGCCAATGATCCGCTCAGGGCACGCCCCCATGCAGGTTCCACAGCGCCGGCAGCGGGTCGGATTAGGCAGCGGTGTGCCTTTTTCATCATCATCCAAGGCTCCGAAGGGGCACTCCTCAGTGCACCGCTTACACTGGGTGCAGCGCTGAAAGAAGAATTCCGGATAGGACTTGTCACCGGAACGTGGATGGACAGCCACGCCACGATCCACCGACTCAAGACACTGAATTGCTTTCAATGCAGCACCCGTGGCATCATCCATGGTTTCCTCCACGGTCATGGACTTCCTGACACCACCACAGGCATAAATGCCGGTCCTTCTGGTCTCATAAGGGAAGCAAATGAAGTGGGAGTCAGCATGGCCATCAAAAATGTCGAGATCAAGAAAAGCCGGCCCTTGACGATACGCAAGATTAATGATTGGCGCATCCTTGGTGGTGGGAACCATGCCTGCGGCAAGGACAACCATATCCACATTGATATTCATGTTTTCATTGAGCAGGGTGTTCTCAACCGCCACGCTGAGCGAACCGTCGCTCTCTTCCGTGACTTGCATGACATTTGCTTTGGTCAAGAATACCCCGTCATCATTCTGCGCCGCTTTGTAAAACAACTCCATATTGCCAGGAGTGCGCATGTGCTGGTAGAGGATATATGCCTTGGCGTTGGCATTGTCCTCACGGACATAACGGGCCTGCTTCAATGCCACCAAACTGGTTACAGAGTTGCAATAGGGAAAATCCTTGTCATGTTCCGCCCCGCCAGGACTTTGAACAAAAGCCACTGACTCGACGGGCTTGCCATCTGACGGTCGCGCGATCTTCCCTTTGGCAGCAAGCTGTTCAAACTCGACATTGGTCACGACGTTCTTGAACTGGCCATATCCCAAGTGCGCGTATTCGGAAACATCGGCCGGGTTCCAACCTGTGGCCAGAATAACCGAACCAAATCCCTCGGCATCAGAATTCTTGTCCGTATATTTCCTGAATTCTTTGTTCGGGTCTTCCATCAGTCCCTTATCGATTTTATCTTGTTCGTCGACACCGACCTTGGCCGGGGCATCCCACTCACCACTGGTACCTGCCGGCTTAAAGGTTACCTCAAAGGCGCCAGGGGCCCCAGCTATGCGTGCTACTTCGGTTCCGGTTTTCACTGTAATTTTGTCAGATGCCTCAACTGACTTTAGCAGAGATCCAACCACCGGAGTCTCCAAATCGGTCCATGGGGCTCTGGAAGGCAACTGTTTCCGCCACTGCTTGGCAAACCCACCGAGGGCATCGCTCTTTTCAACAATCGTGACATCATAGCCCGTTTGAGCGGCCTCGACTGCGGCAGTCAACCCGGCAACACCGCCGCCGACCACCAAAATCTTTTTATTGACCGTCTCAAGTTGATAGGGCTCAGGCAGCTCGGTTTTCTTGATCTGCGCACACGCCATCCGCATATTGTCCGACGCCAATTCCAGGACAAAATCTGCTTTGGCGTCCTCGGCCTTGGCCCACACCACCTGTTCACGCAAATTCGCCCGCACGGAGATCTTATCTCCGCCGAAATTGAATTCATCCTGCATTACCCTGGGAGAACAGGCACCAATCACGACACTATTCACGCCCTCCTCGTTTATATCTTTTTCGATCAGGGCTCGTCCTTCCGCGCCGCACAGGAACTCATGGGTCTTGCAGCTCATTTTCATTTCACCGGAAACCACTCCGGAAAGAGCTCCGATATCAAGGGTGTCCCCTATCCCACATCCTGTGCATATAAATGCACCATATTTTTTATCCATCGACTATTACCTCCTTGTCGCTTGAATGGCTTTTAAGGCTGCGGCTGTAGAGTTCTGGCCACAGGTGACGACGTCAGCAGCTTTTTTGGCACAACCGGCCGCGATAATCCCTTTTGCGGTATCAGACATCACGAAACCGTTGCTGTCCAACTGAACGCCCAGAGAGGCACCCTGAAGCTTGAGTGCGGGTGCCATGCCAGTCGCAAGAATCGCCAAATCAACCTTCTGCTGTATTTTTTCACCGGTCATGGCATTTTCAGCCACGACTGTAACACCACCGTCTGCCTCGGGGGTAATATTAGCCACCTTGCCCTTAATAAACACAGTGTTGGCATCTGCCATCAGTTTTTCACGGAATTTCTCATACTTGCCAGGCGTACGCAGGTCGATGTAGAATACATATATCTTTGCGGTGGGATACCGCTCACGAATATAGGTAATCTGCTTCATGGTTGCCATGCAACAGATGTAAGAGCAATATTCAAGATGATTCTCATCACGGGATCCGGCGCATTGCACAAAAGCAAAACTACCCGGCTCCTTGTTATCACCTGGCCGCAGAATCTTCCCGCCGGTCGGACCGTTTGGAGCAGCCAGTCTTTCCATCATCATATTGGTGATGATGGCGTTGCTCTGACCGAACTTAAGATTATCCATCTTTGTGGCATCATAGGGATTCCAACCCGTGGCCCAGACGATAGAGGCGACATCCAGGGTAAAGGTCTTGGACTCCATATCAAGGTCAACCGCGTCGTATTTGCAGGCATCCTTGCATTTACCGCACTTGGTGCAGGCGGGCATGTCAATGACATACTTCATGGGAAAAGCCATGTCATGGGCTTTATAAATAGCCTTTGTTTTATCCATGTCAAAATTAAACGCATTGTCGCGTTGCTCAGGGCATGCATCAACACAGGCATTGCAGCCAGTACAGTTGTTGTTTACATAACGAGGTTTACTCACCAAGGTAACCTGGTAACTACCAGGAGCGCCTGAAATGCTCTGCACCTCGGTCATGGTGTACATCCGAATTTTCCGGTTGTTCTTGACCCGTTTAAAATTGATTTCCAGACCACAGGTTGGGGGGCATAACTTCGGAAAATATTGATTCAGCTGAGCCACTCTCCCCCCCATGTATGGATTCCGCTCAACCAGAAAGACATCGTTACCTACCTCCGCGGCTTCCACCGCAGTCGTCAGCCCGCTGATGCCACCGCCAACGACCAATATGCCACCGGTCCCAGGTGTGCTGCGTTCGTCCGTCATGCCATTCCTCCATTAATAAAGTGATGATTTCCTGTATGAGATTGGTTCTGTTGGTTCAATCGGCATGTATCCCTAAACAAATGGAGATTCATGCCGCGACACATACCAACTCAATCAACCGAACCAGTCGTTTGCAGAAACTATTAAGGAATCCGTATAGAAAAATCTCCAGGCACCGCAATCGGTGCCTGGAGATTTTTTTTTACCGCATCTATCTTCGGATCATTAAAAATTTCATCGACCCTAGAAGACAACTACAGCCAAGGATCCGTTGCGACTACGTTGATGCATTCAACTTTTTCGCACTTCCATTCCTTGGTATCAGGATTGAACGTGGAGTTGACAAAGCACTTCCAGTTCTCGTCATCGCAGGTCGGGTAGTCTGACCTGTAGTAGAAGCCCGGGTAACGGGACTCTTTCCGGAACTCGATGTGACGGATATGGGTTTCTACACACCAGATCCGGTGGTAGTTCTCCCAGGCCCGCATCAGTTCATGCAAGTCGCCGGCTGCCATCTTCTCGGCATCTTCACGCATCATCCTGAGGAGATCCAGGCAGATGTTGAGCAGTTTGCCGGAGGTCATGTAGTAAGTGGCAACGCCGCCGCCGTACTCATCGGTGGCCTTCATCAGGCGCATCATCAGACCGGCCGGCTTGCAGAAGTTGAGGTTGATATCAGAAGACGTGTTCTCGCCGGCATGCTTGATATACAGCTTGACCGGGGCGTAGATTTCATCGGCCAGTTCCTGAGCGGTCTGCTTCAGTTCAGGCTTGAAGCTGGCATGATCACGGCAGTATTTAACCATCTGCTTGGCAACAATACGGCCCTCGGCATGGGAACCTGAGGAGAACTTGTGACCGGAAGCGCCCACGCCGTCACCGGCGGTGAACAAGCCGTTAACCGTGGTCATCCGGTTGTAGCCCCATTTGTAGGCAGCAGGTACCCAGTCCTCATTGGGACCGGAGGTCCAGATACCGCAACAGCCGGAGTGGGAACCCAGCATGTACGGCTCAGTGGGCATGATCTCGGAGCCGACTTTTTCCGGCTCGATGTTGGCACCGGCCCAAAGACCGGCCTGGCCAACAGACATATCGAGGAAGTCTTCCCAGGCCTCGGACTCAAGGTGTTTCCAGTATTTCTGAACAGACTTCTCATCCATGCCCTTAGCCCTTCTAGCATCCAGGAAGGCGTTCAGGGCAACATCGGTGGCCATGTAAATCGGACCACGGCCAGCTTTCAGTTCGTTCAGCATCAGGTGGTTCCGCAGACAGGTCGGCGTAACGGGGGAGGCACCGTACGGCATGAACTTTTCCAACTCGCCCTTGACTGCATCGCTGTTAGCGTAGAATTCGCCAAGACCGTTCTGCACCTTGGCCTTGAACAGCAAGAACCAGGCACCGACCGGACCGTACCCATCTTTGAAACGGGCAGGCGTGAAACGATTTTCCATCATGGTCAGCGTAGCACCAACCTGGGCGCACATGGTGTAGGTGGATCCGGCGTTCCATACAGGGTACCAGGCCCGGCCCTTGCCTTCACCAGTGGACCGCGGCCGGAAAATGTTGACCGCACCACCGCAGGCTACCAGCATAGACGTACACTTGAATACATGCACTTTATTCTCGCGGGTGGAGAAACCCACCGCGCCGGCGATCTGGTTTGGCACGTTCTTGTCAAGGAGCAGCTTGACGATGAAAATCCGCTCCAGGCAGTTTTCTTCGCCCAGGGCAGCCTTGGCCGGCTCGGCCACGATGCATTTGTAGGATTCGCCGTTGATCATGATCTGCCACTTACCGGTCCGTACCGGCTTGCCACCCTGCCGCAGGGTTGGCGCCGGCTTGGAGCCGTCAAGAGTCTCTCCATCGGCATCAACTTTCCAGATGGGCAGACCCCACTCTTCGAACAACTTCACAGACTCGTCAACGTGCCGGCCGCAGTCGTAAATCAGGTCTTCGCGGACCACGCCCATCAGGTCGTTGCGCACCATTTTTACGTAATTCTCGATTGGGTTTTCGCCGATGTAGGTGTTGATGGCGGAGAGGCCCTGGGCAACAGCGCCGGAACGCTCCATGGACGCCTTGTCAACCAAAAGAATTTTCATATCAGCCGGGGCCCACTTCTTGATCTCAAAAGCGGCGCCGCAGGCGGCCATACCACCACCGACGATCAGGCAATCGCAAGTGTGCTCGGCAATTTCAGGATTGGCCACGGCGGGAAGCTCTCCCAACGGTTTATTCGGTAACGCCATATTCGTTTCCTCCTTAAAAATGTATATTATTAAACAGTTTATTGGCGAAATTATTTCTTGGGAGTAGGAAGTGCAGCCTCCAGGAACAAGCACTCGTCATCCAGGTTGGCGCCCTTGCCGTCCTTGTAGGCATTGGCAGCGCCCTCAGCCGTGGTGCGAATGGGGAACTTGAACCGCTTCATATTGCCGTTCCGGAACTTGACGGTCCACATGATGGAATCGGAGCTCCGCATCGGATGCACCTGGCCGCCCATGGGAACGAAGTCGTTGTAGCCGCGGACCGCGATGGCGCCCTGCGGGCAGATCTTTACGCAGGAGTAGCATTCCCAGCATGCATCCGGCTCCTGATTGTAGGCCTTCATCTCCTCCTTGTTCAAGACCATGAGGTCATTGGGGCAGATGTACATGCAAGCCGTCTTATCGCCGCCTTTACAACCATCACATTTTGATGCTTCTACATAGCTTGGCATTAAATTACCTCCTCACATTTGTTTGACCTTTGCAGGCTCCGCCAAAAGCAAAACCCGTTTTTATTACTCTTCTATAACAATCAGACTGCCCGCGACCACCAAAACCGCTTTTCACTCGCAGCCTGCTAAACCCAAAACTTGTTCTTGTGCAAGGCGCTACAGAAAAATTCTTGGGCAAAAATATTCCTTCGGCTGACCGGAACAGGCCGCTTCAGGCTCAATCCAAGATATCAGACTAATTTTTCTAAGCATTCCGGATGGTACCGTTCCAGCCCGGTTTATGACTGAACGGTCACTCATTTTCTGCCCAACGGTTGTATAATTTGTCGTATGGTAAATGTCAAGGAAAAAACATTTAATTGGCAGGGCAGCAGGAAGGAGAAAAATTTAATTTTGAGAAAACCACGCAAACTTGGCAGTTTCACAGTAAAGCGGAGGTAATGCCATCGGCACATTGAAATATCAATGATTTAGGAACGAAACCAGCTGGGCGGCACATTAGGGTCGCGGGCATCGGCAAGGTTGGCTCAATAGCCTTTCCTTGTTAACACATCACGAGGTCGAGAGCCGTCGCTCGGGCCGACGACTCCTTCCTTTTCCATGAGTTCAATCATGCGCGCCGCGCGATTATAACCGACCCGTAACCGTCTCTGAATCATGGAGATCGAAGCCTGGCCGGTTTCGCAGACCAAGGCCACGGCCTCGTCATATTTTTCATCATATTCGTCGACAGCCCCCCCTTCTTCATTCTCGTTCGCCTCGTCGGCAATCTTTAATACGGATTCGTCATACTGGGCGACTCCCTGTTCCTTCAGAAAGGCAACAACCCGTTCCGCCTCCCTTTCCGAAAGATAGGCCCCGTGAATCCGTAATAGCCTGGCCTTGCCTGGCGGCATAAACAGCATATCGCCGTCACCGAGCAAGTGCTCTGCGCCACTGCCGTCGAGAATGGTCCTGGAATCGATTTTAGAGAAAACCTTGAACGAAATCCGGGTGGGCAAATTGGCCTTAATCAAACCGGTCAGCACATCAACCGATGGCCGCTGCGTCGCCAAAATGAGATGAATACCAGCCGCCCGAGCCATCTGGGCCAACCGTGCGATGGATTCTTCCACATCCCTTGATGAAACCATCATCAGATCGGCCAGTTCGTCAACCACAATGACAATTAACGGCAGCTTTACCTCTGCCACTTCATTATAAGATGAAATATTTTTTACCCGCAACTCTTCCAACAGTTCATAACGTCGTTCCATTTCGCGGACCGCCCACTGCAGCGCCCTGTTCGCCATTTTCGGCTCAACAACAACCGGATGCAGCAAGTGAGGAATGGCTTCATATCCGGATAATTCGATCCGTTTCGGATCAATCATCAGAAACCGCACCTCGTCAGGAGTGGCACGAAAGAGAATGCTACAGATTATAGTATTGATGCCAACGCTCTTCCCTGAGCCGGTCGCGCCGGCGATGAGCAGATGCGGCATCTTGGCCAGATCGGCAAATACCGGCTTACCCACTACATCCTTGCCCAGGGCCAGGGTCAATTTCGAAGGAGACTTCCAGAAACTATCGCTGGCAAAAATATCACGCGCATAAACAATTTCTCTTTGCGGGTTGGGGATTTCAATGCCAAGCGCAGCCTTGCCGGGGATTGAACCGACGATTCGGACCGACTCGGCCTTGAGCCCCATGGCCAAATCATCTGCCAACGCAACTACCTTGTTGATTTTAATGCCGGGAGCCGGAGTGAATTCGTACGTAGTGACCACCGGCCCTGGCGAAATGCCGATGACCTTGCCGGCCACTCCGAAATCCAGGAGTTTTGCCTCCAGTTGCTGGCTGACCGCATAGTAATGATCGCGGTCCACCTCGTAGCGGCCGGACTCCACCTTATCGAGGAGACCGAGCCCGGGCAGTTGGTATGCCCCGGCAGCAACCGGCATGACCCGAAAATCTTCATCCCGTCCCTGCGGATCAGGACTCTGAGGCAACTCCTGAACGTTCAAAACGGTTTCAGTGGTATCAGCGCGCGAGGATATCTGTTCCAGCTTACGGGGTGCGACCTTCTCTTCTTTTGCCACGAGAATTTTCTGCTGATTTTCTCCTATCCACCGACAGAAATCCAATAACTTCGCCCATAAAAAATAGGGGGAAAAGCGGAGGGCCAGCATCACGGAAAAAAGGAAAAAGAGCAACAGAAGCAAGATGGCGCCGGACCAACCGAAATAACCGAGCAGCAACGTCAACAACCGATTGCCGATCCGACCCCCGGCGGGATAAGCACGATCAAACAGTTGAAAGGTGCTTGCCGAGCCTGGCCTGACCGCAGCCGTTAGACCGCTGGCAGCGACCAGCAAACCACCCGAACCAAAAAGAATGGAGAAAAACCGCTTCCGGGGAAACCTGTGGGCAAACAATCTCCAGGAAAACAACAGGAGAAGCAAGATCAACCATAGGGAACTGACACCCAGAAAGAGCATCAGGTTTTTGGCGACGAAATGTCCAACCGGCCCGCACCAGTTGACCGCTGCGGTTACCGGTACGGCGGTCCGAACCGCCGGCAGATTGAAACTGATCAGTGACAGGAAAAGAAATGTTGCGCCAAACAAACCCGCAACTGCCAGGAGCTCCTGGCCTAACGAGGGCCGTGACTGTTGTTTCTGCTCCCTGGCCATTCTATTGTATTACAGAAAAAGGTTACCCTATGGCCATTTTTTTTTGAATAGCGTCGAGGATACCGTTGATAAACGGCCCGGACTCGTCGGTCCCATAGCGTTTTGCCACCTCAATCGCCTCATTGATGACCACCCGGGCGGGGATATCCTTCTGGCAGCAGAGTTCGTATACCGCCACCCGCAGGATATTGCGGTCGACCACAGACATGCGTTCCATTCGCCAGTTGTCGGCATGCACACCGATCATCTCGTTGATCTCGTCCCATTTCCCGCGGACCCCGAAGACCAGCTCGCGCGCGTAGGAAAGAGACTGTTTGCTTACCTCGAAATGCTGGCAGAAAATATCAAAGGCCTCCTCGGGAGGCTGGTTTGACATTTCAATCTGGTAGAGTGACTGCAGGGCAATC
This sequence comes from Deltaproteobacteria bacterium RIFOXYD12_FULL_57_12, assembly GCA_001799275.1. GTDB lineage: Bacteria > Desulfobacterota > Desulfobulbia > Desulfobulbales > BM004 > YD12-FULL-57-12. The sequence continues at coordinate 30,657 of MGTE01000057.1, read as the reverse complement.
TCTCTTGATTTCCGTCGGGTGCCCATCAAGAAACGTACATCATGTGGTCATCGAGTTAAGAAGATTTACCATCTCAATGGCGGTCATAGCAGCTTCGGACCCTTTATTCCCGGCCTTTGATCCAGCCCGTTCAATGGCCTGTTCAATGGTATCGGTGGTAAGCACTCCGAAAATCACCGGCACACCGGTTTCCATCCCGACCTGGGCAATACCTTTCGCCGCCTCATTGGCCACGAGATCGTAATGGGAGGTAGCTCCCCTGATCACGGCCCCCAGACAGATCACTGCGTCAAACCGGGCAGACCCCGCCATTTTCCTGGCAACGAGGGGGATCTCAAAAGCACCGGGCACCCTGGCCACTTCGATATCGTCGGCACTGGCCCCGGAACGTTGCAAGGCATCCAGGGCGCCTTCCAGCAACCGTTCGGCAATAAAAGAATTAAAACGCGAGACAATAATCCCGAACTTTTTACCACTCGCCTGCAGAGAACCCTCAATATACTTTGCCATCCACCCTCTCCTTTCCTTAAACAATATAACGCCCGGCGCAATGCCTGATATGGGACTAATCGCTCTCCCGAGAATCAGCCCCAGCCAGTTCCAACAAGTGACCCAGTTTCTCCTTCTTGCACCGCAGATACTTGACATTCTCCGGCCGCGACTTCACCTCAATTGGTTTGCGGCTCGTGACCTGGAGCTCATACCCCTCAAGCCCGACGATCTTTTTCGGATTATTGGTCAGCAGACACATTTTTCTGACACCCAGATCCCGAAGAATCTGAGCGCCTATTCCATAGTCGCGCAAATCAGCCTTGAAGCCCAGCTCCAAGTTGGCATCCACCGTGTCCAGCCCGTTATTATCCTGCAGATAATAGGCCTTGAATTTGTTGATCAGACCGATTCCGCGGCCTTCCTGGCGCATATAAAGAACTACACCGCGGCCGGCCGCCGCCACCATCCGCATGGCTTCCTGCAACTGCGGCCCGCAGTCGCAGCGCACCGAGCCGAACACATCGCCGGTCAGGCACTCCGAATGCACCCGAACCATGATTTCCTCCTCCGGATCGATATCGCCCATGACCAATGCCAGATGCTCATGCTTATCCACGTCGTTCGTATAAACAATGGCCCGAAACTCACCACCAAAAAGAGACGGCAGCCGGGCCTCCGCCGCCCGATGCACCAGCCGGTCGCGCCGCAGGCGATAGGCGACCAGATCGGCAATGGTGGCAATCTTCAGGTCATGCTCAGCTGCAAATTTCTCCAAATCCGGCATGCGGGCCATGGTGCCGTCATCCGACATGATCTCGCAGATCACACCGGCCTGGCGCATACCGGCCAAGCGAGCCAGATCAACAGAGCCCTCGGTCTGACCGGTGCGCTCCAGGACACCGCCCCGGCGAGCCCGCAAGGGAAAGATGTGGCCCGGACTGACCAGATCGTAAGGTCTGGCATTCGGATCCGCTGCCACCTGAATAGTGCGCGCCCGGTCGGCAGCAGAAATACCTGTGGTGACCCCAGTGCGTGCCTCGATACTCACGGTAAAACCAGTGCCATAAGGAGACTGATTATCCCGAACCATCATGGGAAGCTGTAACTGCTTGACGATTTCGCGATCTAAAGTGAGACAGATCAATCCCCGGCCGTATTTCGCCATGAAGTTGATCGCCTCTGGTGTTACGGCTTCGGCGGCCATGCACAGATCACCCTCGTTCTCCCGGTCTTCATCATCAACCAGGATGATCATCTTCCCGGCCCGGATATCTTCGACAACCTCTTCGATCTTGCTGACCCCCATGCTTCTTCCCCTATCTAATGTAGCCATGCGCGGCGAGAAACGCGGGGTTGAGCCGCGACTCGGCCACCTGGCCCGGTTCATGTTTCACTGCGAGAAGTTTCTCCACATACTTGCCGATCAGATCGACCTCGATATTAACCGAAGCCCCCTTCTTCAAACTGCCCATGGTAGTAATCTTCAAGGTATGCGGAATAATAGCCACGGCAAAAACCTGCGCATCGCAACTGTTGACCGTAAGACTTATCCCGTTGACGGCAATCGAGCCTTTCTCAATAATATATTTTGCCAGGTTGGCGGGAATACCAAAGGTATAACGGACAAAATCGCCTTCGGGTCGCACATCGAGTACCGATGCGACCCCGTCCACATGGCCACTCACCAGATGTCCTCCCAGACGATCGCTGAGCCGCAACGCCCGTTCCAGGTTAACTGTTTTCCCGTGAGCCAACCTGCCCAGAGTGGTCCGCGCGAGGCTTTCCGGCGAGACATCCACGGCAAAACGGCGCCCGGCTATAGCCTTAGCAGTAAGACAAACACCGTTCACCGCAATGCTCTCACCCTCCTCGGGGTCGACAAGATCGAAATCCGCCTCAAGGACAAAGACCATTCCTCCGCCCGCCGGTCGGCTCTCAATAATCCTTCCCTTGCCCTGTATAATCCCTGTAAACACTTGCGACCCTTCAATATAGTATCAGGCCAAAATGAGACACCACCCTACCCGGAAAGCCTGCCACACATTCTCTTTGCATCTTCACTTCTGGCCGGCGTCAACTGCGGACGCCTTGGTCATCAAGGCGTCAGAATGACGCGAGTGTCCGAAATTGGCGTGAATGGACGCAGCTGTCCGATAAGAATCTGCCGCGCTTGCCCGATCGCCCATCTCCAAGTAGATCGCAGCCAATTCTTCAAGAGCCTTTACCGCACCGGCGGGATTATTGTACCCACCGTAGATATCCAGGATATCCATATAGATACCAACCGCTTCCTGAAAGCGTTCCATTCGCTGATGAGCCTTGGCTATTTTCTTCTTCAAAAACAGCAGACTGAACTGGTCTTGACTCTGAACACAGATATCATAGGCACACTGAAAATTCCGGAGCGCGCCCGGGTACTCCTCCCGCGCGAAGCAGATATCTCCCAATTTGTCGGCGGCGTTGGCCATGCCGTTCACATCATTGCATTGCTCAAAACCGATCAGCGCATTATGAAAAGCAGCGGCAGCCAGAGTCGCATCCCCGGCGTCGAGGAAAACCTTACCCTGTTCGTAATCAGCCTTGGCCTGATCTATTACCTGCGGTTCTTCAGCCGTCTCGCAATTTTGTTTTTCCTGCTCACTCACGATATTTTTTCTCCTTGCGTACCAATAAGGGCCGCTGCCTCGGTTGCCAGGCGGCCCACAGAGGTTGACACCGGCACCCCTTCCTCATAAATGATCAACTGTCCGGGATCGTTTTGCATGTTTTCAATCTGAGCCAGCACCTCGCGAGCCCGAATCCTGCCGAATAACCGCAACGCATGACCGCGCACCAACGCCTCTTCGCTGTCTAACAACCCGAAAAGATCATAAAACGGCATGGACCTGATCAAGTCGGGACGCTGGCGAGCGATAGTGCCCAAGGCCCACAAAACCTGGAATTGCATGCGGTGCGCCCCGACAAACGGCAGAAGATGCCGGGCAAAGGCACCGTAAATATCCGACCGCCGCCCGATGATCTCGCCGATAACCTCGATGGCCCCCCAGTTAGCGGATGCGGAATCAGCACATGCCTCGAATAGTCTATGCAGAAGGTCGCTGACCATACCCGGCATGCGGGTGGAAACACGGGCGAGCACTTTACCCATTATGTGGGCAACCGTCCAGCGTTTGTTCTCCGCTGGATCGTAAAGAAGTCGCTGGATAAAACGAACGGTACGTTTGTCATCAAAGCAGAGGTCAACCAACGCATCGATGTCCCCTTGCTCAACCAGGATCCGCACCGACTCTTTGCTGGCCTTTTGCCGCGTCCGCTTGGGATCACGCTCCGGCTCGAGGGGAACTGCGGCGGTCTCAAAAAGTGAAGCAGTCCTGGTTCTGTCGCCGCCGTCCCGGTCCTTTCCGAGCTTGCCGGCAACCTCGGAAAGTTCCTTGTGGAGACGTACGAAGTACAGAACCCCGCGGATGAGTCGCCCGTCAAGATTCCTGGTCTCCACCACTTGATGGGTCTGCTCGTCGTACTTCTCGAGCCGGCCGGTCAAATAATCTTCACCCGGGAGCAGATCCCATGCCATATCCCAGTTATCTCCACAGGCATAAACCAGACAGTCAACAAGGGCGGCGCCGATATTGAAACCCGTTGGGTCCGAAACATAAACAGCGCCGCACGCACAATGGCCGACCGGAAACTCTCCGAGCTTCCGTTCTGGAGACATCACGGCCTTGGCCACGACCTGTAAACAAAACGGACACCAGGGCGGAGTTTTGATTTGCATATTTCGCATGGGGTATTCATCGTAGGCATGCAAGGAGTCTCACTCCCTACGCCATATAATGCTGAACAGGCCGCCGGCGGCTGTCCTGCCAAAAAAAACGAGGGGATTCTCTCCCTTTCCGTCAGGAAGCGGCCAACCCTTTATTCAGGGCATCAATAAATCGAGGATCAACCGCATATCCCAGTCGGGCGGCAGTATCCGCATGCTGCTTGGCGGTCTTGTAGTCTTCCTTATAATACAGGGCAACCGCCAGATTATTCTGAGCCATGGCCAGATTCGGATCCAGAGCCACTGCCTGCCGACCCGCATTGATCGCCTGGTCATAGTTCCCGCCCATCAACTGTGCGGTGGTCAGATTAATCCAGCCGGTAGCAAGTTTGGGGTCGGTGATGGTCGCCTGCGTATAGTGCTCAATCGCCTTGTCTATCTCGCCGCGCTGCTGGCATATCAATCCAAGATTGGCGTGCGCCTGGGCGGTCTCAGGCGCGATCTTTAAGGCACGTTCGTTGACGGCCTGCGCTTTATCCGTTTCGCCTCGGTCAAAATACATGGAACCAAGATTGACTAGGCAGGCTACCGAGAGAGGATCAATCTCAACTGTCTTTTCCAGTTCACGGATTGCGTCATCCAACCGCCCGACCTGCCGGTAAACCAGGCCGAGATGATGGTGGACCGGCACCGACTGCGGCATCTCGATACATTTCTGTTCCAGTTCGGCAATGACCTTGCCCATATCATCCTGCGAGCTATTCTCCGTCATCAGCTTGCCTCTTTTATAAATAAATACAAATAATTAAAATGAAATGAGGGCTCATTCTCCCCCGAGAAAAGTCACTACAATATAGGCACTATCCTTGGATTGGCAAGTGGAAAAATGATACCGGACGGGGAAAAGCCCGAAACTCACCGGTTGAATTTTTCTTCACAGGAAAGCTGGAATTCCTCCAGCGCTTCGGCCAACACCTCCTTGGCCTGGCGGATATCCTGGCTGATCTGGGCGGCCAACTCCGTCGGCCCGGCAAATTTCTGTTCCCCACGCAGAAAACGCAGCAGGTTGATCTTGATCTGTCTCCCATATATATCCTGATCAAAATCGAAAATATGGGTCTCTGCCGAAAGGCGGGATTCTCCGAAGGTCGGATTATAGCCGATATTGAGCACTCCACCGTAGCACTTGCCCTCATAACTTACCTGAGTAACATAAACACCATGCCGCGGGCAAAGATCCTCCTCGGCGAGATGCAGATTGGCCGTGGGAAAACCGACAACCGGTCCACCGCGTTTCTTCCCCTGCTGTACCTCGCCCCGGATCTGATAATACCGACCGAGAAGCCTCCTGACATCACGCATGCGCCCCAGACGTACCAACTCACGAATTTTCGTGCTGCTTACCAGCATATCCTCCACATAGAAGGGTTCCACCACTTTCACGGAAAAACCGCGGAGGCGGCCCTGTTCCTGAAGAAACGGGATATCCCCCTGCCGGCCCTTGCCAAAGGCATAATCATGACCGACCACCAACTCACTCACCCCGATTTTCCCGATCAATACCTGCTCAACAAAGTTCTTGGCGGTGGTGGTGGCGAACTCGCGTGTGAAGGGAATGACAACCAAGGCATCAATGCCTGCCATGCCGATCAACTCTACTTTCTGCTCATATGTGGAAATGAGTTTTATGCTTATTTCGGGCCGTAACACCTGCAGGGGATGTGGATCAAAGGTAACAACAACGCTTTGCACCTTCTCCCGGTAGGCCTTGCCCACCACCTCGCTGAAAAGCATCTGATGACCGAGATGAACGCCGTCAAAATTGCCGATGGTGACGCAGGTATTGGTAAGCGGCGGGGCTATCTCCGAAAGATTTGTATAAATTTTCATATGGATTAATTCGGTTATACCCCGACGATGAGAAACCGGAGGGGGCGGAACTTATATTCCTGGATGTCAGAAAGCTTGCCAAGAATGTCTTGACAAACAAAATTGTCGGCCATTATATTGTCGCCATCTTTTGCCGAAGTGGCGGAATTGGTAGACGCGCTAGGTTCAGGGTCTAGTGGGGGTTTCCTCATGGGAGTTCAAATCTCCCCTTCGGCACCAAATGTTCAAGATGGGCTGTTCCTGAAAACTGGGAACAGCCCTTTTTGTTTTTTGATCCTTAGGGACTCGGAAATTACCAATATACCATAACGCATCCCGTCTTCGGGCCATCTTTGACTGTGCCTCAATCACAAAATCCTCGGCGTAGCGCTGCTACGCCTGCGGTTTTGTGCCGCGAAGCAAATACCCTTGGGGTGCTCAATCGGCCCAGCCAAATCTGACCCCAATCCGGGCGCGATCCAGGTACATTAGTAATTTCCGAGTCCCTTATCCATTGGAATGCTCCCATGCCAGGGCCGGCCTTGCCTTAGCCAAACGCCGCCTCTTCCCCGCATAGATCGCCCGCGACTACCACTCATCACACAATGAGACAGGCCCGAAAAACAGATTTCCACGACAAGCCGGGACATCGCCACCTATGCATGACTGCAAAATCTCCAGCTCAAAACTCACCAACTCACCACATCGCTATTTTCCCCCTCACCGCCGGGCTGTTTGTCAGCCCCGAAGGAATACACGTCAACCTCTCCGTGCTCCCCGGGATTCATATAAAAATATGGCGCATCCCAGGGATCAAGAGGAACCTGCTTCGCCAGATAAGGACCATCCCACTTGTCTTCACCCGGATTTCGCACCAGAGCATCCAACCCCTCATTGTTGCCGGGGTAGCGCCCCACATCCAAGCGGTACGTCTCCAGCGCAGTCAGCAGCATCTCAATCTGGGCTTTGGCGGTTTTTTGTTTGGCCATTTCCAGTTTGCCAAACATGCGGGGTCCGACAAGCGATGCCAAAAGCCCCAGGATTATCAGGACAATCAGCAGTTCGATGAGAGAAAATCCAGCCTGTCCAGGCCGTTGTCTCTTCCCGTTGTCGACCGTGGCCAAAATTTCGGTGTTCACATCACAGTCCATCATCATCAACCAGTTATAGATTAAGCAAATGTACCCCCGGCACTGTGCCGAAACGGAATTGCGTTGACCATACTATATTCTTTGCCGTTTCACAAATCCCCATAATTAATGAACTACCTTGCCGAACACATGTACCCCGTGGCGGTCGCCGCTGCCTTCCCGACATTTTGGATAATCACTCTGTAAATCCCGACGTTTTTTATTTTCCATTGAAATTCTTCCGGAAATAACTTTCATTACCTCCTGACAGAGTCAAACACACTGCGCGGTCGTTCCGGCATAGAACCCTTTGCCACTTACTCCATCGCAACCGGACAATACCGGCACAGATTCCAGGCGTGCGGCTGACACTCTCAACATAACCTATTGATACAGATAAGCGGCACCTCATACCTCTCCAAGGCTGTCACCAATGACCCAAACGATTTTCTTCACCAAAAAGAAGTCTCTTGGCGAGCGACTCATCCAAAAAGGTAAGCTGCAGCCGGCCCAGCTTGAACGTGCTCTCTCTCATCAAGAAACCGTTCCGCATCGTCTCGGCGAGATACTGATCTCGCTGGGTTTCATCAGCGAGGAAGATTTGATGGCGGCCCTGGCCCAGGAATTTTCCCTAAACCTTTATTCTCCGACGCCCAACGACGAATTTCTGCCTCTCGAGATATCTCTCCCCTTCCATCGTGAGCATCCCTTCGCTTTCGTCAAGAAGGGCAGCGGCGAAACCGTGCTCATCCTTTCCGATCCCCAGGACGGAGATATTCTCTCCGCCGCGGAGATGCTGGCGATGGAACCGTTTGCCATCCAGCTTCTCCAGGAAACACATCTGAAAAAGATAATGGATGACCATTATGGTCTGAACCTGCACGATGAGGTAGAACCCGGTTACGCCGGCGAGGAAGCTGATATCGACAAACTTAAGGATATGGCGTCCGAAGCCCCGGTAATCAAATATGTAAACAATCTGATCGACACCGCGGTAAATCGCCGGGCAAGCGATATTCATCTCGAACCCTTTGAGGAAGGCATGACCATCCGCTTCCGGATTGACGGCATACTGCATGATTACGAAATTCCGCCCCAATCCATGCAGGCGGCGATAATTTCCAGAACAAAACTGCTTGCCGCGCTCGATATTGCCGAACGTCGCCTGCCACAGGACGGCAAGATTTCCATGCGGATTTCCGGCAAGGAAATCGATTTGCGCGTCTCCACCATGCCTACGGTTTATGGCGAAGGCGTGGTGGTGCGCATCCTTGAGAAAGGGAACATCATCCTGGAGATGAGCCGACTGGGCATGAGCCCGGGAATTGAAAAAAAATTCAAGGAAATCATCACGGTGCCGCACGGCATTGTCATGGTTACCGGCCCAACGGGCAGCGGCAAGACTACCACGCTCTACTGCGCCTTGAACCACATCAATTCTGGCGACAACAAGATCATTACCATTGAAGATCCGGTTGAATATCAACTGCACGGCATCAACCAGATCCAGGTTCGACCGGAGATCGGCCTGACCTTTGCCCGCGGCCTCCGCTCAATAGTCCGACAGGACCCGGACGTGATCATGATCGGTGAAATCCGGGATCTAGACACCGCCGAGATCGCCGTGCAGTCATCGCTTACCGGCCATCTGGTCTTCAGTACCCTGCACACCAATGATGCCCTCTCCGCCGTAATGCGGATGGTCGATATCGGCGTGGAGCGTTTTCTCATTTCGTCCTCTCTGCGGGCCGTGCTGAGCCAACGGCTGGTGCGTTGCATCTGCACACATTGCAAGATTGAGAAGGGCATGGTGGCCGAGCACCTCGTATATCAACCGGACAACAGCGACTTTGTGATGTACAAGGGGAAAGGCTGCCAGCACTGCTCCAATACCGGTTATTCAGGCCGAATCGGCCTCTATGAATTTCTTGTCGTGGATGAAGCCCTGAGCCGTGGCATCTCCAAAGGAATGGATCTGCTTGAATTGAAAGATGTCGCGGAGGCGCAAGGCTTTCAGCCGATGTTTGCGGACGGACTGGCCAAGGTCAGGGAGGGCGTCACCACGCTTTCAGAAGTGATGCGAGTATGCAGAGGCAAAGAAGATGGGCCTATATAATTACTCGGCCTTGAACGCCGAAAATGCCGTCGTCGAAGGGGTGCTGGAGGAAAACGACGAAACAGCGGTCGCCAGACGACTTATGCTGCAGGGACTGCGTCCCCTCGAGATACGGCAACGTTCCCCGGCGAAGATGACCCTGCCGCTGGCCCGCTTTCGCTCCCAAAAAATCTCCACCGCCGACATAAATTTCTTCACCAAACAGATCGCCCTGCTGCTGAACGCCGGCCTGCCGCTAGACGGTGCACTGCGCGTGATGAAACAGCAGGCGACCAAACCGGCTTTTAAAGAATTTACCGGCACAATCGAACGCGATCTGAAAGAGGGCAAATCGTTTTCCCAGGCGCTGGCCAAGCATCCCAAACATTTTTCATCAATGTATGTCAACATGGCGAGAGCCGGCGAAGAGGGCGGCATCCTGCCCGCCATGCTTGTGAGGACATCGGAATACCAGAGTACATTCCAGGACCTCAAGCAGTTTATCATCTCCGCCTCGATTTATCCTGTCATCCTGATTTTCGTCGGTACGGTCGCGCTGACCATCCTGGTCACTTTAATCCTGCCAAAATTCGAGGTGCTTTTCGAGGGCGTCGGCAAACAGTTACCTCTCCATGTCAGAATGCTCATGGAAACAGCCAAACTGATCAGCAGCCATTTTTTTCTCACCATTCTGCTGCTGGCCATCCCCCCCATTGCCCTCATCTCATATCTTCGCACCAGTAAAGGCAGACGAGTGGCCGATCGACTGCTCATCCGGACGCCTCTTTTGGCAAACTTCATCCGGGACATGGAAACCACCAAGATATTCAGAACTCTTGAGGTGCTGGTCAATAACGGTGTGCATCTGGCAACCGCTCTAAAAATAAGCAGCGGCGTCGCCAGCAACTCGGAATACCAGCACCTGCTCCACCAAGCAACCCAGGCGCTGAAAGAAGGACAACGGGTCGGAAAAAGGATCAAAGCCGAAGGGTTGCTGCCTGACCTTGCCGTCGACCTCCTGTCAATCGGCGAGGAATCCGGCCGTGTTGGCCAGGTCTGTGGCCAGATCGCGGATCATTTCGAAAATGAGCTGCGGGTCCGCATCAAGAGGCTGATTGCCCTGGTCGAACCGGTTTTCATCGTATTTATCGCCATCTTTATCGGTTATGTGGTCTTTTCCATGCTGTCCGTCATTCTCAGTATCAGTGATATCGCCGTATGATTCCCCGCCGGCCATCCGTATGCCAACGCTCCTGGTCGCCGCAAACAACCGAACCGCGGCTGGCAGGTTTTTCCATATTTGAACTGCTGGTTGTCCTCATCATCTTGGGAGTAATCGCCGCACTTGCCGCACCAAGTGCCATTCGGATCGCCAACAATGTTGAATTCCGCCGGCAGACCGAGAAGCTTGCGGGCGCATTGCGCTATGCCCGACTCCTGTCGGTGAGCAAGGGCAGAGAAGTACGAATAATGGTTGATCCGGACAACCCCTTCGCTCTGCTTCTACTGAATGGCACCGAATCGGAAGCCAAGAGGTATGATTTTGAGGACATTGACAGCCTCGCTCTGCAGCCGGCAGAGGTGGTGTTTTTCCCTGAAAGTCAGGTAACCCCGGCGGAAATCGTTCTGACCAAGGGTCAGCGGACCCAGAGGATTACCATGGATCCGCTTACCGCCCTGCCGTTAATGAACTGACCTGGCCACCGCGACGCTTCATTACGCGCCAACATATTTTTCATGCTATCAACCGAATAACACCAAGACGGACAAACCTCGGACAAATCAGGCTGCCCATGCTCTTCCCAAGTCACCAGAAAGGTTTCACCCTTGTGGAGTTGCTGGTGGCGGTAGTCCTCCTTGGCATGATATCCACCATGATCTATTCAATCATGAACGTCGCAATCCGCGCGTCGCACAAAGGCGAGAAACAACTCCTGGTTAACGCGCGGCAGCAGGGACTGCTTGACCTGCTGCACCGACAGATCAGCAGTGCCTGGTACGACCCGCAGACTAAAGTTCCAATAATTTCAACTGATGGCGACACGTTACGCGTTGTCACCCGCGTCCCTTTAATCAACCGGTCCGCAGAATTGGTCTTGGCCGTGTACCGCTACGATCAAGCTGACCAAATATTATACTATCTTGAAAAAAAGGATTTCTATAATATTGACTACACGGAGAACTACCAGCCTGATTTCAAGGAAATGACTGCCTTAAGCAAAATCGAAAGCGCCATCGCCATGGAGTATGATCCCGAGACCCGTTCCGTGAGTATCGATTATGCCGGCAATCAGCACACCTTTTATCCGCGCTGCGCAAACCGGGAAGAAGATATCTTAACCAAAACTCCCCTGCAAAATACGCAAAAAAAATGAACCCGCTGCCCTTCTTGATTCCTCCGTTACCGCGCCGGAAACATCCGACAAGCATGCATGGCCGGCTAAACTTTGTGGCCGGCCGATCGGAGCGATCGGTGATGCCGAAAAGCGGTCGCGGCAGACAAAAAGGTTTTACCCTCTTAGAGGTATTAGTAGCCACTGTTATCCTGGGTCTGTCCTATGTCGCAATCCTGCAGAACTTTTCCCTTTCAGCAAAAAACATCTCCCGGCTCGGACAGAAACGTACAGATATGTTCATGAACGCCCTGCTTTTTGAAAACAGCCTGTTGGCCGATCAGGAAGACCCCACAACCGAGCCTGACCAGACGATTTACCTTGAAGGTCTGCAGTTCCGATTAGTGCTGGTAGCTGATGAAGAGCAGGGGTTCGTGACGTTGAAATTGGAAAAAAATAAATTATAAAACCCGCCGATGCGATGAAAATATTCTATAAAATCAACCAGCCAGAATCAAGACCTGCGGATCTGGCACGATGGCGCCAACCCTCTGAAAAAGGTTTCGCCCTCCTGATTGTGGTCGTTGTTCTGTTGCTCTTAACCTTCATGGCATCCCAATACATCATGATGGTCCGCACCGAGGTCCAGATTGCCAACAATACGAAGATGAATTTCCGTTCCAGGTTTCTCGCCGAGGCCGGCCTCAACCTCGCGCTTTTCCGGTTGCTGGACCTGCCGACCAGCGACAATGAGCTGGCAAATGAAAAATTTCATGAGGGACACACCTATGAAACATTCCTGCCGGCCGGTAAGGTGGCATACTATGCGGTAAACGAAACCGGCAAGATAGATTTGAACTCAGCGCCTGCCGGGCTGCTTGAACTTTTTTTTAAACACTATGGATTAGACGAGGAACAGATTGCCACTATCGTTGACTCCTTGGCCGATTGGCGCGACACGGATAATTTTCACCGGTTGCATGGCGCGGAACAGGACACTTACAAGGCGATGATCGACCCGTATATCCCCAGGAATGGCGCGATTGTGGACCCGGCGGAATTCTTTCTGGTCAACGGCACAGATGTTCTGGCCGGCAAATTTACCGCTGCCGAGGTCTTTACTGTCTACAATCCTGGCAGTAAGATTAACTTCAACAGCCTGACCCCGGCAATGCTGGACTTCCTGGCCGGCGGCGATGCGGACATCATTGAGGCATATTCCGCTGCCGGGGCGCCGGGTGAAGAGCTCACGGCAACAAAAGCAACACAGCCTCAACAGATCCTTACGGCAACACAGGCTCAACAGATCCTCGGAGATGAAAGATATGCCCTCTTCAGCCCCTATCTTGCCTACTCCTCAAACCGCAACCCAAATTATTTTATTGTTGGCGAGGGGTTGGCAGGTTATTCTGCCGAAGGCGAGCAAAAGAAAATGCAGGAAACCGCAGGAATCAAGATCAGTGCGCTTATCAGCGTCGAAAGAGCTGGCCTAAAATACCTGTCCTGGAAGGAAAGCCCCTTGTGAAGAACATTCTGACCATAATTATCGGCCCGCGCGGCTCGACCATTGTTCACCCGCATGATCCCGCAATCAGCGAAGTAGTCGATGAATCCGAACAACTGGGGCAACGTCTGGTTGAATTTTGCGGCCGGCATGGCGTCAAAACCGCCAGGGCCGTTCTCTATCTCTCCGAGGAACTGATTTATTATAAGGAAGCACTCCTTCCCCTCAAATCAAGCGATCTGCGCAAAACCATCGCCTACCAACTGGAGATGCTCACCCCCTTTAAAAAAGAAGAGGTGCTCTACAGTTTTACGAGCCGACGCCACAAGGAAAACTACAAAGTATCACTGGTTGTAACCAGGCGAGGCCCCGCTGAAAAAGCCGCTCAAGATATTCTGGCGGCGGGTTACAAATTAATTGGTCTCTACCCTGAAAGTCAAAGGTATGTCGGCCGGGCAAGCCAGAAAACAAAATGGGCATTAGTCTTGCCGGGCAATTTTCCCAAGGTCTTGAGTTTCTCCGGGACTCACCTGGAGGATCGGTTTCTGTGCAGCACCGAGCCGGCCTTCGACGACCTGACGTCACTCTGTGGCACGCAGACCATATATCATGTGGAACCACCATCCGGCAGCAGTTTCAAACCGGCCCAGCCGTTGATAAGCGAACTGCCGGCGCTCAAGGAGTTCAATCTGCTGCCCGCCACATACAGGCTGCCCGATTATACGAGAATTGCGATTATCGCCCTTCTGGTTCTTAATATGATTGCCGTGCTTGGTTTGATCGGAGTTAAGGAGTTCAGCCTGCTTAGAACCAACCGGCTGGTTGAGATGGAACTCGATAAAATCATGCCCCAGGTACAAGAGGCGGAAAAACTTCGCGAACAAGAACGAAAGGTGACCGAGGAGATCAAGCAGTTGAATACAGTTGGCAAAAACCCAGAGATTATCCCGGTGCTTGAAAAACTGGCCGAGATCTTGCCCAAAAAATCCTACCTGGATCAGCTACGGATGGACGGCAAGAGCCGATCCCTTCTCCTGCAGGGTTATACCGATGATGTCAGCGAATTGACCACAAAACTCCAAGAACTCGGCCAGGCCACGCTTAAATCAACCAGCCGGCGGCAGAACAAAACCTATTTCCAGGTAGAAGTCACGCTCACATGAACCGGCTCACTCAGCTTATAGACCGCTACGGTACAAAAACCTTGCTGCTGTGGTTTGCCGCAGTGCTTCTGGTGGTAAACCTCGGCAGATATGCAACGCTCTATTTCCAAAACCAGCAGGCAGAACTTGAAAGCCGAGTCACCTTGCTTGGGCAGCACCAGATCTCGGCCGGTAAACTTGCCGGGCTTAAAGCCAGGGTTGCAACATTAGTCAAACAGAAGGAACAGATGGACTCCTTTCTGTTTGAGGCCAAATCGGTTGAGGAAGCCGCATCGAGCATGCAAATAGCCATTCAGGAACAGTTGACCGCGGCCGGGCTGGTGCTTGAGACCTTAAAGCCGAGTTTTCAGAAAAATAGCGAACAAGGTAAAACCATCGGCGAGATCGAGATCAAGGTGCGCTTCGCCGGTTCCCTGAATGAGTTTTCCCATTTTCTGGCCGGTCTCTATCAATCAAAAAAATTGTTTCAAATGGAAAGCTTCACCCTAAAACCGTCAAGGGACACAAAGCTTACTATCTTCTTGGAACTACGTGGATTTTACCGTATCCCCCAAGAAAAATAAAAAACATTGGATCAGGATGCAATTGTGATAGTTAGAGGTTCGATAATCAGCGGTCTGCTAATCGCCTTCCTCCTGTTGGCTAGAAGCTGCTTCATCGCCTGGCAGACCGGACAGATTCCGGTCTCACCCGATGTTGATTCCTCTGGTAAGCCCACCGCTGTCGTCAGCCAAGAGAAAATCGATTTCTATCCACCGCCACCGACAACCATGCCTGATCTGCACAAGTCTTACCTGTTCAACGAGCAAAGGGAGTTGGACCCCACCAGCACAGCAACCGAGGGGAATGACAGCTTCAAGTTGTCAGACGTAACCTATTCCGGCTCCATAATCATCGGCGAAGAGAAAAAAGCGCTGATCTCCTTTTCCGCCTCGGCGAAAGACCAACCAAAAGAGCAACCGCGCCGTAGGGGTCAGGTCGCTAGCCGCGCGGCCGTGAAGAATGTAACGCACCAGCAACTGGTGGTGGGAGAACAGTTCAACGGCTATGAGGTTATGGAGATACTCCCGGAGCGGATTGTCTTTGCAAAAAATGGCGAAACGATAGAGCGGCCCCTATTCGATCCTGCCAAACAACGCGTTACCGAACTGCCAGCCCACAAGAAAAGCCCTCCGCCTGCGGAGAAAGGTGGCGCAGTTGAGGGAACGGGGCCAGGAGAAGGCGCCGGAGCCCAGACAAGACCACCGGCAGCTGGGATACAAGCCCCGACCCCACCGGCGGCAGGAGGTGAAAATCCCGAGAACACCGGCAACGGAAAATTAAAACCAGCGCCGACTTCTCTCAGAATCAGACGACCGCCGTTATCCTCGGAAACAGGCGAGGCGGAACGACCACAGTCAACAGACAACCCAGTCCCGGCCGGCCTCAGAATTCCAATGGGCGATAACCGTCTCCCATGAAAATAATATAACTGCTCAGGTTGGTTAGTCCGTTAGACTGTAGTCTATTAGACAAAAAGAGACAGAAGGACGGTTGGAAGATATTTTTAATAAAGCAAGTACCGCCAGCCTACAGGCTAACCCCCTACAGACTAACCAACTTGAGCAGTTAACAAAAAACTTAACCATTGAGCCAAAGATGGCTCGTTAAGAGATTGGCGAAAAGGTGACTTATGCGACTTAAGGGAATCACAACAGGTTTACTATTGACCTGCTTAATACTGGTCTTCGGATGCTCGAATTTTCTGCAGACCAAACATAGCGAAAGACCTACCATGAACCTGGAAGAGATCAGCTCCCAGGTCAAGAAACCAGCGCAGCCGAGCAGCAACCTCGATGTGGCGGACAAGGCCGAACTCCCGGGCGAGGGCTCTCCCAAAGTCAAGGACCTAAGTGATGCAAGCGAGTCGGAGAATCCTTTCCTGAAAAAACTGACACCTCAAGCAAGTAGGGAAGTACCAACTCAGACGGCTGGCGAAGGTATTCTGCTCAACTTTGATAACGCCGATATCTACGAGATTATCCAGGTTATCGGCGCGACTCTGGGGATGAATTATATAGTTGATCCTCAGGTCAAGGGCGTGGTCAACATCAGATCCGGCACCAAGATTCCGATGGCGCAGCTCCCTGAGATCTTTAGAAAAATACTGAACATTAACGGCCTGGACATTCGCCAGGAAGGCAAATACGATTACATCTATGTTGCCAAGAAATTTGCGGCCGGCAAGATCTATGGGCCGGAACAGGCCTCGAACCTCGAAAGTTCTTCACGGGTGGTGATCCAGGTCATTCCGATCATGAATCTCTCCGCCGCCGAGGCCCAGAAGCTGATTGAGCCGTATATTTCCGACCAGGGCTCCCTCTATAATCTTACGGCGACCAACACCCTGATCATTGCCGATTTTGAAAGCAATGTACTGGACGCCCTTACCCTGCTCAGCCGCATAGATATCTCGGCGCTCTCCTCGTTAAAAATCAAACTGATCCGGGTGGAAAACGCCCCCCTCTTCCAGCTCCGTGACGAGCTGGTGGAAATCTTCAATGCCCTAAAAATTAACAAACAGGACTACGAAGGAGTTTCCGTTGTCCCGCTTGAACGGACAAACTCACTTCTGCTGGTAAGCAGCAGTGAATCGTTGATCAAAAGCGCTGAAAAATGGATCAATGAACTCGATGTTGTCCAGGGCCAGGGCCGAGATAACATCTATATCTACAATGTCCGCAATTCGGTGGCATCCGAGCTCGCTGATCTTGTAAATTCCATGATCAGTGAAAATGGCGGCAGCACGCGGCCCGAGACAGCATCGACCCGCTCAAAATCGGCCTCCGCCCGTGCACCGCAATCCGCCTCATCCCGGTCGCCACAGAACCCGCAATCGCCCGGCAACGAGCCCCCTGCCGCAGCGCCCGAAGGTGCGGCCGGGCTGAAGAACAGAAAGGCCATTGCCAAGGAAGTCTCCTCTTCCCTGCATTTTGCCGGAGAACCGACCCTGATCCCGGACGACAGCCGCAATGTCATCCTGCTGCGGGCCATGCCGGCTGATTACACCCGACTCATGAAACTTCTGGAACGGCTGGACAACCTGCCGCGCCAGGTTCTGATCGAAGTCATGGTGGCGGAGGTCAACCTTGACGACTCCTGGAAATTCGGCATTGAATGGGCACTGAAGGACCAGAAGTTGAACGTCAACCACAATACCTACGGCCAGACGTACCAAACCAACTTTGAGAAAGTGACCGATGCGGCGCTTGGCGGTTTCTCATACAGCGTGGTCAGCAGCACCGATCGACTCGTTGGTCTCTTGAATGCCCTGGCGGACGCCAACGATGTCTCCATTCTTTCCTCGCCACAGGTCCTGGTGCTCAATAATGAAACCGCCACGGTGAACGTCGGCCAGCAGGTGCCGGTTGTCACCTCGGAAGCATTGAATGACACGACAGGTGGCACCAATACGAGGACCGTCCAATACAAAGACACCGGCATTATTCTAACCGTGACGCCACGGATCAACTACAACGGCATCATCATCCTGGATATTGATCAGCAGGTGAACGACCTTGCCAAGAATACGAGTTCAGGCATTGATTCCCCGATCATCATCACCAGACAACTGAAGACCAAGCTGGCGGTCAAGGACGGCCAATCCATCATGATGGGCGGGCTCATAAAGAAAAAAGGGGAACTCAACGAAAATGGCATCCCGATCGCCAAAGACATTCCCCTGTTCGGCTGGCTGTTCAAATACCAGTCCCAGTCGAACAACAGCACCGAACTGCTGATCATGATCACACCCTATGTCATCGAGTCCGAGGATGTCCTCGACCAATACATCAACAAGTTCAAGGAAAAGACAAATTCCCTGCGCGAGCAACTGACCGGCGTCAAGAAAAAGGAGAAGGCTCCTAAACCGTAGCCGAAGATTTTCGCTCCGCCAAAGCAGAGGCAATGAACTGCCGGGAATTGCCATTTATTGTCACTTAGCGACAATTTGCGTCAAAAAAATAACCGCCACAGACAGCAAAGCAATTCCCTGGAAAAAGAAAGCACGGCCGGCCGATCACTAACAAATTGATTTCATGACTTTTTTCCAGCAGCCCACGACGGAAACGAGCCGGTCGACGAATTGCGGCATATTTCTTGCTAAACATGTCTAAGACCATTTTTTTGCATAACGACTATGCATTGCTCTTGAAAAAACTTGCGCCCGCCCTGTTCCATCTGGTAAAAGTTACGAACTGGTGCGACATTTTGGACTGACTTGACTGAACAGCGCTCCAAGGATTAACGAAAAAAGCAACGATTCCGAATAATTGTGCGACCAGCGCTGTTCGGACAATTTTTATCAATCTTGAGTTGTCATCTTCAAATTATTCGTGGGAGGAGAGGGACGCCTATGTGTGCTGGTAAAAAAATCTGGGGCATAATTGTTGCTATCATCGTGAGTTGCTCTTTATTGACCAGCGCCGGCCTGGCGGTCGCCGCCTCGGAAAAGGGCAACCGAGAGAACCGCAGGCCAGTCCGCGAGGATCTCCCGCGGGTCATGGGAACGGTCGCTGGCGTTGTTTCGGAAATCATTCCCTTTGACGACCGGTTGATCGTTAAAGTTCAGGAAATAAAAAATAACGACAGGGCAAAATCCAATTCTTTTAAATGGGCCGCCATCCCGTCAACCATCACGGTCAAGGTCGGCGACACGGTTGCGTTCAAAGCGGGCGTGGTCATGGAAAATTATCACATGTCCGGGATCGACCGCACCTTTGACCGGATTATTTTTTCAGAAGGCCCGTAATCTTTTCAGCGGTCACAAAATAAAGAGACCGGGTTGCCGTTGCCAACCACTTTATCATTTTTATATGTGCGTCATCAGTTCAGGCAAATAGGGGGGTAGGTTATGTGGGGGGGAAAAATCGGATTTAGGCAATGGATATGTATGATAGCCCTGGTGTTGACGCCGCTTTTGTGGCTCTGTCAGGGGGGCACCGCATCAGCCGGCGTGGCGGCAAGCAACTGCTATCCATGCCATGTGTTTCCTTACACATATAAAAGTGGCGTCATCGTACTAAACCCTGATGGGACACCAAAATATGATGTCAAGACCATGCACCACAATGTTGGGGCTGCTAATGGGTTCACATGCACCTTTTGTCATGCATCCGGTCTTCCTAATCCTCTGACCTGTACCGATTGCCACACCAAACCGCACGTACCTGAGCACAGCCTGACCACCACCCCGCAGCCGATGTGCGCCAGCTGCCACCAGCAGAATGTCGTCATCGAACACTCGGTCAATCGGCAGATCGACTGCAGCAAGTGCCACAACGCCACATTCAGCCCAATCATCAACGCCGCAGCTGCCCCTGTCTGTACCGACTGCCATACCTCGCCATCAAAATATGGCATCCCGGCTTTTGATTCCCATACGACCAGACATGACGGCCATATTGCGGTATCTAATGAATGCGCCTCCTGTCATGGCAGTGCCGACATTATTGGCACTACCCATAAGGGCTCCTGCGGATCATGCCATTCAAGCACCCGCGCGCCGGTGCCAACGGTGATCGCCAATGCCGTTGCCAACCCGGCCCTGGCGGTTGACTGCGTTTCCTGCCACGGCACCCTGGCACAGAAGCACTCCATCAACTCCCACAAAACCACGAGCGGTACCTCTACAATTACCGAAACAGCCGGCTGCGCCAGTTGCCACACAACACTCAACAATTCGCTGGCTGGGATCGAAGCGGTGCATAACACACCAAAAAACGGCGCAGGCGCCTGCGCCACCTGCCACAACAGCCCGCGCGCCGATGTCCAAGCCCTGATCGCGGCCAGGCAGTCGGTAACCTGCACCAGCTGCCATACCGGACATGTATTCAATGATATCCATTCCATCAGCGAAACCGCTGGCTGTATTTCCTGCCACACCAAACTGGATAACTCGCTGACCGGCATCGAGGCAGTGCACAACACACCGACCAACGGCGCTGGTTCCTGCGCCACCTGCCACAACAGCCCGCGAACCGATGTCAAAACCCTGATCGCAGCCAGGCAGCCGGTAACCTGCGCCAGCTGCCATGCCACCCACCCGATGTCTGTCCACACCATCAACCAGGTGCCGATGTGTGCCGGCTGCCATACCGCACTGAACGGCACGATTGAATCGATCAAAACCGTGCATGCAGATGACTGCGCCACCTGTCACGGATCTGGCGTAAGGGCTGCAGTTAAAGCAATCATTGCTGCCAAATCGGCGGAAGACTGCTACTCATGCCATGCTGACCACCCAATGACCGTTCACACCATCAACTCGGTGGCGTCCTGTAAAATCTGCCATACTGCACTGAACGACACGGTTGAATCAATCAAAACCGTGCATGCCAATGACTGCGCCACCTGTCACGGTCCCACCGTGCGGCAAGATGTGAAGGATATCATCGCCGCCAAATCTGCGGATAACTGTTACTCCTGCCATGCCGACCACAGCATGAGCGTCCACACCATCGATCAGGTAGCGATCTGTGCCGGCTGCCATACTGCACTGAACGGCACGGTTGAATCAATCAAGACCGTTCATGCCAATGACTGCGCCACCTGTCACGGACCTAACGTGCGGCAAGATGTGAAGGTTATCATCGCCGCCAAATCGGCAAAAGACTGCTACTCCTGCCATACCGACCACCCAATGACCGTCCACACCATCAACCAGGTAGCATCCTGTGCCGCCTGCCATACAGCACTGAACGGCACGATTGAATCAATCAAGACCGTGCATGCCAATGACTGCGCCACCTGCCACGGACCTAACGTGCGGGCTGACGTCAAGGCAATCATCGCCGCCAAATCTGCGAATGACTGCTACTCCTGTCATGCCGATCATGTATTCAAGGACATTCATTCCATCAGCATTTTGCCAACTGACAACTGTGCCGCCTGCCATACAGCACTGGGCACCCCAACCACCCTTACCGGCATTGAAGCGGCGCACAACACCCCGACCAACGGCGCTGGCTCCTGCGCGACCTGTCACAACAGCCCACGGTCAGATGTCCAGGCCCTCATCGCGGCCAGGCAGCCGGTAACCTGCGGTAACTGCCATAATGGCATCCTTACCCTGCATCGGGCTGGCCATGACAAAACCATTCTGCATGCCACCGAAACCGTGTGCGCCAACTGCCATGTGGCCAATGCTGCCACGGAACATGACAACCGCGGGGTTGACTGTACCACCTGCCATGTTGACGCGATGTTTGCGCCCATCATCCAAAAGGGAATTAACGGCACACCAGTGCCATGTTTCGAGTGCCATTTCTGGGAATCTCTTGACACGCATAACACCAGACACCACCAGCTGATCTCCGTGTTTAGCGAGTGCGCCTCCTGCCACGGCAATGCCGACATCATTGGCGTTACCCACAAGAAGAACTGCGCGACCTGTCATTCGAACTCATCGACACGGCCCGCGGTGTTGACGCTGATCAACACCAAACCGGCCAGCCCTATGGACTGTGCTACCTGCCACGGAACCCTGGCTCAGAAACATAATTTCAGCACCCACAAGATAACGGCGGTTGACGGCTGCAACAGCTGCCACACTGCTCTTAATGGCACCCCGGCATCCATTGAAACGCTCCACAACGTAGCGACCAACGGTCCCGGTTCCTGCGCCACCTGCCATAAGAGCAGCAGACCGGAGGTAAAGGCCGCGATTGCCGCTCTGCAACCTGTTACCTGTTCCGCCTGCCACACCGGCCATGTATTCAACGACATCCATTCGATCACAGAAACCGCCGGCTGCAAGGACTGCCACAGCAAACTTGACAATACTTTGACCGGCATCGAAGCAATACACAATACGCCTACCAATGGCGCCGGTTCCTGCGCTACCTGTCACAACAGCAGCCGCACTGATGTCAAGGCGAAGATCACGGCCAGACTGCCAGTGTCCTGCGCCGACTGCCATGCCCCACATGATAGCACGATGGCTCACAACAAATTGCAGGCAAACAAGACCTGCGCCATCTGCCACACCGATAAGGTTACCGGCCCTGATGCCGATTACATCATCAACGCCCATCCGACGAACGACAGCACCTGGGCCGGGCGCTGCAAGACCTGCCATGCCAGCACACGCCCCGAAGTGATGAATACCATTGCCAAGGGCAAGGGCACAGCCGGCGTTACGGTTGGCTGCGCAGACTGCCACACTGGAACCCACAAGGTCATAGTCAATCCCAGCGTTCTGCACTATGACACTATATTTGTCAATACCGGTTCTAACTGTTCGGCATGCCATATCAACCAAGCCATGGACACCCATGTGGATATGGTCACTGCAGCCAGTTGTTCCGGCTGTCACGTCAGCACCAACCAGAACCAGATCAACACCCTGCACAAGAACGACTGTCTGAAATGCCATCTCAGTGCACGGCCCGAGGTTCTGAATGCCATCACCACGGGCATTGCCGGCACAAAGGCGGACTGCACGACCTGCCATGGTGCGCAGGGCCATTCCTTCAGTGTCCACAAGATCACTGAAACCGCCGGCTGCAAATCCTGCCACACCAAGCTGGACGCCAACCTGACCGGCATTGAGGCCATCCACAACGTGGCCACCAATGGCGCCGGTTCCTGCGCCACCTGCCACAGCAGCACCCGGCAGACTGTAATTGATGCCATCAAGGCCAAGCTGCCTGTCACCTGTACCACCTGCCATGCGGCACATGCCTTTGACACTGATCATCAGATCAGTATTACAGCCGGGTGCGCCGACTGTCATAAAACCTTGAACACCACCACGGCGTCCATTTTGACGCTGCACACCGACTGCGCCACATGCCACGGCAGCACGGACCCGAAGGTTATCGGGGTCATCACCGGTGGGGTGAACATTAGTTGCACCTCCTGCCATGACGCGCATGCGGCCATGCATACCAAGATCATCATGCCCACCGATGGGGCCTGCAAGGATTGCCACAACGCGAATGCCGCGGTTGAGCATGCTTCCCGAGGCTGGGGCTGTGTGGCTTGCCACAACAGCGCAAACACCGTGGTGCAGAACGCCCTGGCCAAGGGACTCGCCGGCAGCAATGTCAACTGCGCGGACTGCCATACCGGCAACCTCAGCCATGGCGCGGCCCATGATATGACGAAAGTGCCGCAGGCCGCCTGTAAGGACTGCCATGTGGAAAACGTGGTGACCGAGCATGTGGACAACCGCGGCATCGCTTGCGGCGTCTGTCATGACAGCACCAACCCCGCAGTGCAGGAAGCCATTGACAAGGGCAGAGGCGCGAATGGGCCGCCCCAGCCGGTTACCTGTACGGAGTGCCATACTACTTCTGACCATACCAATGCCCACAACAAAACCGGCACACCGGTTGCCAAATGTCTCGAGTGCCATGTTCAGGATGTCGCCATCGAACATGTCACCAACCGGACTCTCACCTGTACCGTATGCCACAGCAGTCCGGACCAAAAAGTCAAGGATGCGATTGCCAACGGCAAGGGTGCCACCGGCAGCCTGCAGACCTGCGAGGCCTGCCATGCGCTGGTTGACTATACAACCCCGCATACGGCCGCCCATGACAAGGCCCTGCTGAATACCGGCAACTGTGGCGACTGCCATAACGCCAACGTTGTCACCGAGCATGTCACCATTCGACTCCTTGCGTGCGCCACCTGTCATGCGAGCACCAATTCCACGGTGCAGGCCACCATTGCCAAGGGTCGAGGCACGAACGGCCAACCGGTCTACTGTTCAGACTGTCACCTGAACGCCGGCAACCACAGTCAGGCCCACGATAAGGTTGGGCTGCCGACAGGCGCCACAGGCTGTACCGCCTGCCACGACGCCAACGTGGTTATCGAACACGTTGATCATCGCGGCCTCACCTGTATAACCTGTCATGCCAGTACGGATCCGA
Organism: Deltaproteobacteria bacterium RIFOXYD12_FULL_57_12; assembly: GCA_001799275.1. Lineage (GTDB taxonomy): Bacteria > Desulfobacterota > Desulfobulbia > Desulfobulbales > BM004 > YD12-FULL-57-12. The sequence continues at coordinate 6,388 of MGTE01000057.1, read as the reverse complement.
ACCACGTTGCAGCCATCAAGGCGGGCATGGCCGGCACCCAGGTCGACTGTTACAGCTGTCATAAGGGCGTCGACCATGTGGCAGCGCACAACATGACCGATGTACCTTCAACCGAATGCTCTAGCTGCCACAACAAAAACGTGGCAACCGAGCACAGCGTCAACCGCACCCTGGCCTGTACGGTCTGCCACGCCAACACCGCCTATGCCAGCATTATTGCCAAGGGCATGAACGGGACGATGGTTCTCTGTACGGATTGCCATGGCGCGTCGATCGACCATAAGGCGGCTCACGACATGACTGTGGTGCCGAGCACCGGTTGCGCGACCTGCCATGACAAGAACGTGGTGGTCGAGCATGTGGATAAACGCAAGCTGGCCTGCAGTGTTTGCCATGCAAGTACTGTCCCGGCAGTGGTGAAGGCCATTGCCGATGGCCAGGCCGGTGTGTCGGTCTCCTGTCTGGCCTGCCATACCATGCCGAATCATCATGCCAATTCAACCGAGGCCAAGGCCGGTCAGTGTACGTTCTGTCACGTTGTGCCGGACTCTGCCAAGGATGTGCCGGTGCAGGCGGCCTGCCGCCAGTGCCATATCAACAGCAGCAACTTTGTATACCGGCCGTATAAGACCACCATGGCCGTGAACCACTCCTTCAACACCGCCGGCAAGATTCAGGACTTCGGCGCCTGCGTTGCCTGCCACAATGGTGTGAGCGCGAGGGTGGTGGTACCCTACCATGCCAAGCCGACCAAGTTCCCGGGCTGGTATGGCGAATTAGCCAACGCGCCT
>MGTE01000057.1:2360-5556 GCA_001799275.1 Deltaproteobacteria bacterium RIFOXYD12_FULL_57_12 | reverse complement strand
CATCTTCTACAGCACGCTCAAGCCGAGCCGGATCGGTGAGGGCTCATCCATGGAAGGCTGGAGAAACTACGGCGAAGACGGCCAACCCGGCAGGACCAAGGATGCCAACTGGAAAACCCCGAAGATTGCCTTCAACTGGGTGACCATCAGCAGTGGGGGCAAACTGTACGATGTGCCGGCCTTCAGCAGCAGCACAACGCCGCCCACCACGGCACCGACAATCACCAGCATTAGTCCAACTTCTGGATCGGATGGCACCACGGTGACGATCACCGGCACGAACTTCGGCGCCACCAAGGGCACTTCGTATGTCCTGTTCGGCACGAGCACCAAGCCGACGACGACATCATGGTCGGCCACCAGTATCAAGTTCACCGTCCCCAGTGTCAGTTCGGGCACCTACAAGGTCTCGGTGGTGGTGAACGGTGTAGCCAGCGGCACCAAGGACTTCTCGGTGTCCAGAGGCTGGTCGCGCTAACCCCTTAACCTGCGTACGTATAAAAGCGGCTCCGAGTAATCGGAGCCGCTTTTTTCGTGGTTCTCCCGCCAACCGCGCATTTATCTATGCACAACCAACCGTTGTTGTTAAAATGGTGCATCAATGATCGAAAATATACAAATAATCTGTAACAACGATACCGTAGCAATTCCAAGTAATCTGACCCTTGAGCGGTTCATTGAGGCTCGGGACCTTAATCCGAATACCGTGGTCGTCCAGTGTAACGGCCGGATTATCAACCGTGCTGATTATGCAACCCATGTGCTTACGGCAAACTGTACCCTTGAAATCATCCGCTTTGTCGGTGGTGGCTGATATGCTGCGTTCTGTTCGATCTATTTTCTTGTCACGACAACGGAGTTATTTTTTCTTCCGGCCTCACAGCACCTTGAGATTGCCCGGGTTGTGGTTTCTTTGCGCGGCCTTGGTCCTGACCGTTTGCACGCCCGCCATCTCGCACGCCACTGAAGTCAAGGTAGCCGGCCGGGTATTCACCGAATATGGCCCGCTGCCCGGTGCCGTGGTCAGCCTCTACGCACACTACGAGGATATCCAAACACAGCGGCCGGTCATGGCCTCGTTACCAGCCGACCAGGAAGGGGTTTTCAGATTGCAGGTTCCGGCCGGCAGTTATTATTTCACGGTTGCCGGCACCTATAAGGGAGAGAGCTATTTCGCTTTTCATGGCAACAACCCCATGCGCCTGACCGACGCCGACATCTGGCTGCCGTTCATGGCAACCAAGCTCAACCAGCCACGCTACGAGGCAGGCGACACCGGCATCAAGGGCGTTGTCACCTTCAAGGGCCAGCCGCTGCAAGACGCCTACATCACGGTGTATCTGCCCACGGCCACAACCTTCAAGGGGCTCGGCTTCAAGACCCAGTCGGTCAACGCCGATGGCAGTTTTTTTATGGCCCTACCGGTCGGCGAGTATGTGGTGGTGGCCAAACAGATGAAGGACGGCGCCCGGCTCCGGCCCCTGCAGCGCGGCGATCTGTTCGGCTATTTTTCGGCAAACCCGGTTGCGGTCCGGGCCGAGCAGAGCGTCTTTGTCGAGGTGCCCTGCTACCCCAAGGCCGACCGGACCTCGTTCATCGATGTCCCGACCATCAAGGACAACGATTATCGGACCGCCGACAATCTGCTGGCCGCGACCAACGCCGGCATCAAGGGCCGGGTAATCGACGTGGCCGGCCGGCCGCTGGCCCGGGTTTATGTCCTGGCCTATAAAACCGAGGCCGAGGTCTTTCAGATGTATCACCTCGGTCATGGCACCCCTTACTCAGCGGTCACCGATGAAAACGGCAACTTCTATGTGCCGCTTGATCAGGGAGGCAGCTACTATCTCGTGGCCCGCGACACCCTGGGCGACGGCCCGCATCGTGGCGAAATCTACGGCCTCTACCAAGGGACTCCCAACCATACTGTCCAGTTCACCCAGGGCGGACGCATCGATGGCATCATGATTACCGCCGGCACCACCATGGGCCAGGAGGAGATCAGCCGGCAACAGCAGCAGGCCCAGTTTACGGATCAGGTCATTGCCAATGATCTGGTCATCGATCAGGATACGCTCTGGTCCGGAACCATCACCATCAACGGCGTGGTCTCGGTAAAACGCGGCACCACCTTAACCATTGCGCCCGGCACCGTGATCCGCTTCAAGCCGCAGGATCGCGACCGCAACGACATCGGCGACGGCGAAATCCTGGTGGAGGGAAAAATCGTGGCCCAGGGCCGCCCCGACAAAAAAATCATCTTCACCTCGGCCGCGGAGACACCCAAGGCCCGCGACTGGTCCTATCTCAACATCCTGGGCAGCGCGACCACGAATCTTTTTGAGCATTGTGTTTTCGAATATGGTTACTCAGGCATGCAGATCCACTATTCCAACGCCAAGATCCGCAACTGCCTCTTCCGGAAAAACGGCGAGGGGTTGCACTTCAACACGGCCAACATCCTTGCCGAGCACAATACCTTCTCGGAAAACGGCGTGGGTATCAAGTCCTCCCGGCTCGAAGGCAAGGTGCTGCTCCAAAAAAACGTCGTCACCAAAAACGAGGTCGGCATCCAGTTTGTCCACCAGCACATCAATGCGGTTGATTTCGAAAACCTGAACAAGGTGCTGGAGCCGCCACTCTTTTCCGAGAACAATATCTTTGAAAACCGCAAATACAACTTCACCATGGGCGACCGGCAGAGCATTGATCTGGCGGTTCCGAACAACTGGTGGGGCAGTGCGGAAAAAGAAAAAATCAATGATTCCATCTTTGACAAACTGGATGACGAGGAACTGGGCCAGGTCTTTTTTGAACCATACCTGACAACGCCCCAACCCGGAGCGGGTGTCCAGGAACCAGGGCCCTGAAAACTGCGGAACAGCCACAAGGGAGGAAACAGTATGCGGAGAATATTGGAACGGTTTCTGGATCGGTCTAAAAAGGGGAACATGCTTATTGCCTTCACTCTGACGCTCATGTTCGTTCTCGCCCCTTCCTTGGGCTCTGCCGCCGAGGAGAAAGCTGACACCCAGGGGTTAACCGGCACCATCAGCGGCCAGGCACCGCTCACCCTGGCCCCTGCCGCGAAAAGTGCCGAATCACTTGGGATCGTTGCCTTCTTTAACACGGCGAACGGCCCGCCACCCAGCCCCGGCCGCGATCACCGGGTGCCGGATCATATCGCTTTAATCGG
>MGTE01000057.1:581-2336 GCA_001799275.1 Deltaproteobacteria bacterium RIFOXYD12_FULL_57_12 | reverse complement strand
GCCGGCCGCTACTATATCGGCATCATTGACCGGCGCAACACCCGGATTCCAGGGCCGCCGCGGCCTGATGAAAAAACCCTTGTCGCCTTTGATAAAGAAGGCGCCCCGCAGATCTTTGAGGTCAAAGCCGGTGAAAAAACCGATACCGGCCTGCTTGCGGGCAAGGTGCCAAACGGCCCCTTTCCGGACGACAGCCACGCCTATTTTACCGTGACCGGCGTGGTCAAAAACGAAGACGGCAGCCCGGTGACCGAGGCGGTTATCGTCGCCTTCAAAATCGGGGGCGACCAGAAGCGGCGGCCTGATTTCACCCTGCAGAACAGTGATCAGAACGGGCGGTATTCGATGCGGCTGGCGGCAGGCAGCGCTTACTCCATCCTGATCCGGAACTCCTTTGGCGGCGGCCAGCCCGCCCCGGGTGAATTTGTCGGCCGCTACGGCGGCGAGACCGCCACACCCGTTTCAGGCCAGGCCGGACAGGTGGTGCAGAATATCGATATCACCACGTTCAAGATCCCGGAGCCGGGCATCGACAAGAACAGCTTCCGCAACAAGCCGGCCGGTGCCCTGCCGACCATCGCCCCCCGGGGTAGAAATCTGCCATGACCATCTGTTGTAGGACCGGCAGCAAGCTCCTGAGATGGCGGCGGGCCGGCATGCTGTTGGGGCTCGCCGCCATCCTGCTGCTGATTGCGGTTCATGATGCCCAGGCCACGGTGCTCACCGTTGACACCGAGTGGAGCGGCGAGGTCGAGTTAAACGAAGACCTGCTCATCCCCAGCGGCATCACCCTCACCATCGCCGCCGGCACTATTATAAAGATAGTGCCGGCCGAGAGTACCAAGACCGACCCGGAATACCTGTCGCCGCTGACCGAGATCACGGTGCGCGGCCATCTGGAGGCGGAGGGAGAAGCCGGCCGGCCGGTGATCTTCCGCCTGCCCGATGGAACGGCCGCGGACAAAAAATGGGGCGGCATCAAGATCGATCAGGGCAACGCCTGGCTGCGGCAGACCACGGTGCAAGGGGCGGATGTTGGCGTGCATGTCCTGCAGGGCTGGGCCAAAATTAAAGAGTCCCGCCTTGATGGCAACCGCTGCGGCCTTATCGTGCAGGGTGAATCCTCCGGCGCCAAGCTCGAAAAAAGCATGGTGCGCAACAACGAGTACGGCATCATGGTGCTCAACGGCGCCAAGCTGGTCCAGGAAGAAAGCCAGGTGAGCGGCAACCGTTCAAAGGATGTCTTCTCACGAGCAAATGATCTCCCCGGCTGCGAGAAGCCAGAGCCAGCCGAGCCAGCCGCCGGGTCGATCACCCGCACCCTTGAGAATGACTCGCTGGTCGGCAACACGGTCTGGCAGGGCCGGATCAGAATCAACGGCACAGTCCGCCTGCCAGAGGGCAGCCGGCTGATCATCCAGCCGGGCACAGTGATCGAATTTACCAGACGGGACACCAACCAGGACGGCATCGGTGAAAACGGCCTGCAGCTGCAGGGGACCATCATCGCCAAGGGCACGCCGGATAAACCGATCGTCTTCCGTTCGGCTGAGCCGAACCGCCGCCGGGGCGACTGGGACGCGGTCAACATCATGGGCAGCGACTCCACCCAGAATCTGCTCGAGTACTGCCGGATCGAAGACGCCTACCGGGGGCTGCATTTCCATTTCGCCAATGTCGCGGTGAACCATGCCGTCTTACGCAACAATTACCGCGGTATCCAGTTTCAGGAATCGCTGGTATCCGTGCGTAACA
>MGTE01000057.1:0-247 GCA_001799275.1 Deltaproteobacteria bacterium RIFOXYD12_FULL_57_12 | reverse complement strand
TTTCGCGGCGCTCGCGGCGGCCGGCTGCTGGGGCGAGGTGCGCTCGATCTTCCCGGACGGCGGGGGCACCGACGACACCGACACCGGGCCGGCGCCGGAGCTGTACCCGGGCGGCGGCGTCGGCGGCGGGCCCCTCGACGGCCACCTGAACCTGTACTTCATCGACGAGGTCACCGGCGCCGCCATCGCTGGCGTGCGGGTGATGGCCGGTGACGATCCGGCGACCGCGCTCACCGGCGAGACCGGC
>MGTE01000056.1 GCA_001799275.1 Deltaproteobacteria bacterium RIFOXYD12_FULL_57_12 | reverse complement strand
CACCTGCTCGGGCCCGGCAGCCTGTAGGGCATCAAGGTTGACCCGCTGGCGGCTGACCATGTTGAGATGGCGGCTCTCCTGCGCAAAGAAGTGGTAGGAGACGCCGATCCGATCCCAGGGATGGGCAGCCAGCCGGGTGAGGAGCTCCACGCAACGATCGGGGTTGTAGCCGACCTCCACGCCAAGCCCGATGTCGATGACGCCGCGATACCTCTCCTGCAGGCGGCGTCCTTCCCGGAAGTACTCAGCAAAATCTCCGTCGGTCAACCAGGTTGATTCAAAATAGCGGATGCCTTCCTCAAGATGTTCGAGGAAAATGAGTTGGCGCAGGTTCTTGTTGATGGCCGATTTGACGTACTCCTCCATCTCTCCCCGTGCATGTTTGCAGAGCCTTGTGTGTACATGGCCGTCGGTTCCGGTGTCAATCAAGCTGGCAATCTCCTCGGGTGGCATCGCAGCAGGATGTAAGAACAAAAGTTTCCGTTACGGACAAGTTATTAATACGGCACTTACGCAGGCCGGTCAAGCGGAGAGCTCAAGGGATAGTGGGGAGGGTCATCAGGCGCAGCCGTTCGGAAAGAAGTGGATCACGCCGTCAATTTCAGAGGTGTCGCAGATGCGGCCGACCTCGAAGTCAAGATCAAGATGGTGGCGCAGGCCGGCCAGATTGATCTCGATATTCTCACCGTCGGGCAGGTGGTAGACAAGGGTTCTGGCCTTGGCCAGATTTATGAAACGAGTCAGTTGGTTCACGGTTGTTTCTCCTTATAATAACGTATCGACAGCCGCGCCCCGCTCCTTTACCCGGATCAATGGTCCGGCATGTTCGCCCGCATGATTTTTTTGAGATGTTATCCCAGATAGTAATCAGTGTCAGCCGCTGGTGCAAGCCATGAAACACATTGCCGGATGATAAGATTTGAAATTGACAACCAGGTGGACGATGATTAGGGTGACAGGCTGAATTGTAAGCAGCGACCAGCGCGCCTGAACCCCACCCAAACCATGCAGGAAACGAACTGATGAGTGATACCGCCAAGCCATCCCAGGATAAATCCTTCTTCGGATTTGACAAGAATCCCAGCAATATTCTGCCGACCAAGTACACGCTGGACAGCAAGATAAAATTCCGCTGCCATCCGGGTGTTCCCTGTTTTACCCAGTGTTGCCGAGATATTAAGATCGTGCTCACCCCCTACGACATTTTGACATTGCGCCGGCGGCTGAACATGACGGCCGCCGAATTTCTGCATGTTTATACCGAACCGACCTATCTGCAGAAGGTTGATTTCCCCGGCGTCATCATCAAGTTGAACGAGCAGGGTATCTGCCCGTTCCTCAAGTCGGCAGCCGAGGGTTGCAACATTTATACGGACCGGCCTACCGCCTGCCGCTACTATCCGGTCGGCATGGCCCATTTTCACGAGGGCGCCCAGGAGGAGCAGACCGCGGAGGAGTTTTATTTCGTGGTTAAAGAGCCGCATTGCAAGGGGTTTGAGGAAGACAAGACCTGGACCATCCGCGATTGGCGGGCCGACCAGGGCGTCGATCTCAGGGACCGGATGAACAAGGGCTGGATGGAGATCGTCATGCGTCGTAAGTCGTTCGGTTTCCAGGCGACTCTGAGCGAGCAGGCCAAGCGGATGTTCTTCATGACCAGCACCGATCTCGACCAGTTCCGGAAGTTTATCTTTGAGTCCTCCTTTCTGGACTCCTATGAGGTGGACGCTGAGATCCTGGAGCGGATCAGGACGGATGATGTGGAATTGATGCTTTTTTCCTTCAAGCTGCTTGCCGCCATGCTGTTCGGCACCAACGATGTCAAGGTGAAGGAGGAGAAGCTCAAGGCCAAGATCGAAGAGATCAAGAAAAAGCAGGAAGTCTCCGCCAAGACCATGGAGGAAAAGGCCGATGCTGATATGCGAGATATCCTGGCCGAGCGGGAGCGGATTCGACAGGAGACGGGCAAGTAGCCGGGACAGTTTCCAAAAAAATATTAGAAAAAGGCGGCAGGGTTTTCTGCCGCTTTTTTTTGCGCCCCGTTGTCACGTTGTGTATCACTCTCGATATTTTTTGTAATTCCCGATTTTCACCAGACGGTTTTCATTGTGGAGTAACGTCGTATTTTTTCATCTTTCGTTATCAGTGTTGCTCCCAGGGTAAGGGCCGTCGCCACGATGATGCGGTCAGCGGGATCGTCGTGGGGGAAATCGGGAAGCCGGACCGATTCAACGGCAATCGCCGTGCTGACCGGCACAAAAGAAAGAAACGGCAATGCCTCGCAACGGGCTACCCAGTCTCGGACGTCCAGCGAAAGAACCAGCCGACCGCGCAACGCGAGCAGGGCTACTTCCCAGGCGCTGATGCAGGAGACATGCACCGATCGGGTCAGAATCGCCTTGTCAATAGCCTGACGGGCCGCGGGGCTCAGTAAGGCCGGATCATTGACCCACCATATCCAGGCGTGGGTATCAAGGACGATCACTTGAGCGCCTCCCATTCTCCCTCGGCAATTGGCTCCATGGGGGATTCGTAGCGCAGCACTGTGTTGCGCAGCCCCTTGAACCATGTTTCCGGGTCCTCGTTATACGGAATGACCTTGAGCACCGGCCGGCCATGATCGGTGATGATCAACTCCTCGCCGGTCTGTTCGATGCGGCGGAAATATTCGAGGGATTTGGGCTTGAATTGAGATTTTGAAACGGATAATGGCATGGTTGACCTCCAGTTCTTGGTGTGGTCACGGTACCATGGTCATAATTGTTTTGCAAGTCCCGAAACTTTGTTTAGGATGTCCGATTCACCGAAGCCATCGCTTTTGTCAAAGGACCAATGTCGTAATCTCTTCGTCTGTCGTCGGGTCGGTTCGATCGTCTGGGGACCGACTCTGGATTGGGGCGGAGTGTTCGTGCTGCCAGATAAATCAGGGAGAAAAATTTTCCAGCAGCATGATATTGCCTTTTGCTTTGGCTTTGCGGTAATAGACGGCGTCTGCGGTAATGAGTGTGGCAGCCTTTTCCAGGGCAACCGCATGGTACGCCGTGTCGTAAAAGGTGGCCTTGCATTCTCTCATGAGTTTCAAGGCGGCAATTGCGATACTCAAACTCATGCTGCATTCTTGGAAACGGTATCCAAGGAAAATGTCCAAAATTTCCTGCGCGGTATCGGGCGTCTTCAACCCCAGGATATTTCCGCACTCGAACACCCAAAGACTCGGCAGAATAAATTCGCAACTTCCCGAGAGCCATAGATTGAGCAGGCCAAGCGCCTTGTCATTGTCGTGTTCATCCGGCGATCTGAAGGCCCATTTCAGGATAACCGAGGCATCCGGAACAAAGAGAGAAGGGGCTATCATGTTACCCCCTGTCACGGTCACGCCTGACTGTCTTCACAATGTCATCCTGGGAAAAAATTGGATTCCTGTTCCGAATGACCAGCAGCTTTTCTGTTTGAATCTTCCGTCTGAACAAGGCAAGTTCCTTTAGAATAGCCTCGTTAACCAGCATGCTTCTCTGTCCCTGCGGCACAAGGGTTTCGAGTTCCATTGCGATATCATTTCTGATCATAAAATTTAACTTGCGAGCTGATCGTGGCACATTTCACCTCTTTCGTATAAGTATAAATTGTATGTAAGAAAATTACCCCTATAACGCGTGAAAATCAAGTTGTAATCTCACCACGATCAATGAAGATAGACGATGGCCTGATCAGGAACCTTTTGACCTGGAAGCACAATTCCGGCTTTTCCGTGCACAACGGCGTACGGCTGGTCAGGGATGACGAGGTCGGCCGGGAGGCCCTTGCCCAGTTATTATCCGCAATCCGTTTCAGTCAAGAAGATCACCTGCAACGCCGCCACCGGCGCGGTCATCTACAAGTCGAAAAAGACCCCGCGCAAAAGCAAGGACGGCCAGAAGAACTTCCAGGTATTCGCTGCCTGCGAGTTCATCGCCGTCATTACCCAGCATATTCCGGAGAAGTCGTTTCAACTGGTGCGGTATTACGGCTGGTATTCAAACCGTGGCCAGGGTGATCGGGAGAAGAAGGAGCAGGCAACCATTGCCGCAAGTCTTCCAGAGGTGCCGGAGGAATTGGAAATTCTGGACGTATCCAATTACCGGCCGCGGAACATCCCGTCACCGCAGTGGCGGGAGTGCATCAAGAAAGTATGGGAGATTGATCCCTTGGAATGCCCCAAATGTGGCAGCGAGATGAAAATTATCAGTTTCATCACCGAGGCCGAGGTTATTCGCTAAATTCTTGAGCATTTGGGGCGGTGGGAGGAAAAGAGAAAGACGTCCGTCTAGCGTGCCCCGCCGGTTGCAATCCGCGAAAGACGTTACGAACCCGTTGACGACGGCTGGCCGCAGTATGAGAACCCATTTGTCACTGTGCACTGACTTTCTGTTTTTGCGATAAAGTTTCAGGCGGATGAAGTGGCGCGTTGTTTTGGCGGGCTTTTCAGGCTGATTTGGCGTGGTATTTTTTTGGCCGGCGGGAATTTTTGTTGACAGGCCATCCCGAGGCAAATTATAGAATATTTAACTGTCAGGAATCGGGGTGGGCTGCCACGCTCGCTCTGATTTTTGGTGCGGGCCAAAAAAGCGATTTCCTATCACCTATCACCTATCACCTCCTATCACCATCACTTGGGTGTTCCCATTTTTGGGTCCTATTGGCGTGCAAGTCATTATTGCGCCATTTTATTGGCGCATTTATTGACATATTGCGCCAATAAAGATATCCTTGCGCTCATCAATAGGAGCAATTTATGTCAATACCTTGAGGGATGGAAGTCATGCCGAAGAAAATAACCGCTGAGGTGGATGTTCGCATTCTTGAGGAAATAGGCCGCCATACAGAAGGGATTGGCATGGACTCCCTCCACGCATATGTTGAGGGTGCCATCAGTCGACGAAGCCTGCAGCGCCGCCTTGCCCGGTTCGTAGCTGAGGGGAGACTCGTCAGGGAAGGAAAGCAACGAGGGGTGCGTTACCGACCCGCGTCGATCACCGGAGAGCTCAGCGGAGTTTTGCCTGTTCTTTTGGGAGAAGCTGGTGGAGAAGTGTATGTTCCCATTTCACCCGAAGGAAAAGAGATCAGGGACCACGTCCGCCAGCCGCGCCACGTGCGGACACCTGTCGGCTATAACCAGAGCTTTCTGGAAGAATACTATCCCAACGAGACATCGTATCTGCCGGCTGAACTGCGTAGTCAGTTCCACACCCTTGGCACACCTCCCGATGGCGCGCGTCCTGCCGGCACCTTTGCCCGTGACATCATGAACCGGCTGTTGATCGATCTATCGTGGGCGTCTTCACGACTCGAAGGAAACACCTACAGCCGACTCGATACCGAGCGCCTGATCGAGTTTGGTCAGGCCGCCGAAGGGAAGGACGCACTGGAAACCCAGATGATCCTCAATCACAAGGCCGCTATAGAGCTGCTGGTGAATGAAGTGGATCTTGTTGATTTCACCCCCTACACCATCTTCAGTTTACATGCGTTGCTCTCTGATGGGCTTCTGGCTGATCGGAGTGCCGGTGGCCGAATCCGCCACCGGCCGGTGGAAATCGGCGGGAGCGTCTACATGCCGATCGCCATGCCGCAACG
>MGTE01000055.1 GCA_001799275.1 Deltaproteobacteria bacterium RIFOXYD12_FULL_57_12 | reverse complement strand
CAATATACCAAGGAACGAAGGGCTTTTCACGTTAAAAATACACAATTACAATGCTTTATGTTAAGTTTTTCGCAAGTCAGAAAGTTGAGATGTTATCTTTTGAATCATGTTGTGGGGCGAAATAGTCAGGAATTTTTTATAGTCGAAACAGGGGACGACCGATGGCGCAGATTGACGCAGGGAGTTTACGCGATTTCGAGGTGTTTGCCGGCCTGAGCGTGGCAGAACTGGAAAGCATTCTGGCTCTGGCGGCAGTTGAGCATTTCAAGGCGGATGATGTTATTCTGGAAGAGTCGAATGCCGGCGCTTCAGGCTTTTATATCATTGTCCGGGGGATGGTCAAAGTCGAAATCGAGGTGTCCAATGCGCTTACTGGTGAAAAGGGGAACCGGCGGCTCGCTACCCTGAAAACCGGTGAGGTGTTTGGCGAGAGAGGCCTGCTCAGCGGCCGGCGGCGCTCTGCGCGCGTGGTGGCGTATAGCGACCTGGTAGCATTGCGGATAGACAATCTGGCGCTAGAGCAGGAATTTGAGAGGAATCCCCGGCTTGGCTGGCTGTTTATGCGGAATCTTACCGCCATTCTCTCCGACCGTCTGGTCGGTCTTAACTTCATGCTCCGGGATGAGATCTGATCGCCGCCCGTTTTATTATTTTTCCAGACGGGTCGGCGCGGCGGGATCAGGCGTAGATGGCGAGGGGAGGTTCTGCCGGCGTTCGATTGCTTCCCAGGTCGCTGGTGGCGGGGTTTCGCTGAAAGCGGCGATCCGTTCCAGATAGAGACTGTACAGCCGCTGTTCGTTCTGCTGGTACAGTCGCGCGAGAATAGCATGGGCCTCGGAAAACTGTCTTGTCTGATAAAGTTTTACTGCCTGTTCGTATGCCTCGACCTCCTGCCGAAGTGATGCATCGGGAGTTCCCTCCAGCAGGGGTTCGTAAATGTCCACGGGCCTGTCCTTACCCTTGACCTGTACCCGGTCGATGAAGCGGCAGAAGAAGCGGTCTCCCACCGCCTGCCTGGTGAATTCCGAAATAATAATATTGGTGCCGTAATTCTTGTTGGCGCCCTCAAGGCGGGAGGCAAGATTGACGTTGTCCCCCATCACCGTATAGTCAAAACGGTGTTCGCTGCCAAAATTGCCCACATTCATGAGCCCGGTGTTGAGACCGATGCCGATATTCAAGGCGGGCAAGCCGCGGGCCGTCCAGCGTGGCTGTATCTCCCTCAGCTTATCCATCATCCGGAAAGCTGCCCGCAGGCCGTTTGCAGCATGCTGCGCATCGTCGAGCGGTGCCCCCCAGATTGCCATGATCGCATCGCCGATGAATTTGTCCACCGTGCCGTTATGTTCCATGATGACCGTGCTCATAGCGGTCAGATATTCGTTCATGAAGGCACTGAGCTGCTGGGAGTCCATTTTTTCCGAGATGCTGGTGAATCCGCGGATGTCGCTGAATAGGATTGTGAGATTTTTCTGCTCGCCAACCAGGGAGAGCTTATCCGGGCTTTTCATGAGCTGGTTCACCACCTGCGGGGCCACGTAGTGGCCGAACGCGCCGAGGATAAAGGTTTTTTTGCGGCCCTCGAAGTAGTAGTTGCACAGGGTCACCACCAAAAAAACGGCAGCGATTGTCAACAGGGGAAAGGTTAAACCGACCACCTGATTGCGCAGGAAGAAGAAATGGTAATTGGCAAGGACCATGGCGCCGATGACAAGCAGGCCGCCGCTGCCCCCGAGCAGCGGACTGGTATAGGAAAGCAGGGCGGTGATCAGGAGACCGCCGATCACGATAAGGAGATAGGTGACGCCGATTTCGGTATAAACATCGTATCGGAAAGCGTCTCCTGACAGGGCGTTGTCAATGACCGTTGCATGGACTTCAACGCCCGGGAAAACACTGGAGAAGGGCGTGGCTCGCAGGTCGAAGAGTGCGGCCGCCGAGGTGCCGATGATGATATACTTATCCCGGAGTTCTTCCAGGCGTTGACCGTTTAAGATATCGACGGCAGGGATGTAGGGGAATGTCCCGACCGGTCCGCGGAAGTTGACCGTGACCTGGCCCTGGTCATCGGTCGGTATGACAAGCTGCCCCAGGCCGACGCCCAGAATTCCTCTTTTGGCGGTTCGTACTTCTCTGGAGACATGGATGTCAATCTCGGAAAGGCCCAGGCCCAGGCGCAACAACTCCAGGGCCAAGGACGGGTACGGGATGCCATCCATGGTCATCAGCAGCGGGACCTTGCGCACCGTGCCCGAGGCGTCTGGCAATACATTCAAAAATCCTTCGGTTTCGGCGGTGGCAACATCTTCAACATTCAGTATGGCGCGGGACGCCGGAATGATTGCCAGATCCTCGTAGGAATAGCTGCTCGGGTCCAGGCGGATGGTGGCGGAGGGAAACGGTCTGCCTCTGGTTTTCTTTACCCCCTCATCGATCGGGCGGAAGATGTAGCCCAGAACCGTTGGGTTGGCCGCGACCGCACGGCCGAGAATGAGGTCATGATCGATGTCTTCCGCTGTTTGAAGTCTGGTCAGTTCCTGCTGTAATGCGGCGCTGAGCGGCAGTTCGGTCAGGGAGTCCAGATATTTTTTCGGCGAGGTGTTGTCAGCCTCGGAAAAGACCATGTCAAAACCGACAATTCTGGCGCCGCTGGCGTGAATATTTTCAACCAGACGGGCGAGCAGGTTGCGGGGCCATGGCCACTGGCCTAGCTGCTCCAGGCTCTGCTCGTCGATATCGACAATCACCACGGAGCCGGTAGTGGGCACCGGGCCGCGCCAGTGAAACATGACGTCGGTGATCTGGTTGTCAAGAGAGACGAGGATGGTGGTTTTCTTGGTGCCAAGGGCATAGAACAGCAGGCAGGAGATCAGGATGACAAGACAGCCGATCTTGAAGGAAGATGGTCTCAATACAGAGGATAGCAGAGAGTTTGTTAAACGCATCAGGCTGTCTGTCTGATCCTTTTTTTTCGGCTGGTGTTTAAAAACTATTATTGCACAGCAGGGTATCAGGTCAAGGCAGGCGTTTGCCGCCAACAATTCCCATGAAGATGTCTCCGGGGGTACTCGTTGTTTGTGCCGCAAAGTTGCCGCCGATTGCTTCGTAGTTCGGGCCATAGAAGGCGCCGTTCAGACCACTGGTGGCGGTGTTGGGGATCGGGGTCGTGCTGCCGTTGAGATAGACATTGGGAATTTGGGCCGTAAAACCGGTGGTGCTGAAACTGCTTGCGCCGCCGTTCACTTCCAGTTTAACCAGTTCATTGGTCATGGCCGCATCATTAAAGAATTTTATGGTGCCGTTGATTGGGTCTGTTGATAACGGGTTGAAGTTGATGGCCAGGCTGGAGATGCCGTTGGCGAGGTCCGACAGGGAGTTATCGTTATGAATCCAGACACCCTTGGCCATGCCTTCATAGACGGCAGAGAAGGTCGGCGGGATATTGGCGATGGTGGTGGCCGGCGTCGGTTCGCCGGCAAGCCACATGGAAGGCACATGCAGATGGTATTCCTTGTCCGGAGGGCCGGGTTCCTGGTAGGCAACCTCCCAGTAGCCCCAGGTTATATAATCGAGAGCCGGCGGGGAGCCCTGTGACTCAGCTACCAGGTAGTTGCCGTAATCCTTCAGGCCGACGGCGGTGCCGGTTGTGTCGATGCAATCATTGGTGGTGCAGTTCAAGCGGGCGATAATCATCTGATCGTTGATCACGGCCGAGTTGTTCGGCCCGGCGCTGTCGCCGATCTGCAGGTTGGTGATAACATTGGCCGGGTCATAGAGATCGTGTGCCGAAAGGGTGCCGCTCAGTGTGCCGGCGTTCCTATTCAGGCTGAGTTGAAATTCGGTTGGATCGGTATTCCAGAAAAGCCTTCGGTAGAGATTCGGATTATCCATGTTTTCAGAGATGCCGACACTGAATCCCTTCCAGGCGGAAACGCCGGTCCTGGCCGGCTCGAATGGAGCGGTCGGCTCACGGAACGCGGCACCGATTATTTTGAAATTGTCCATCTGCGTCTGGTCATAGACATTGTAGGTGGAGCCCTGGCCGGTCATGCCGATTCCCTGGTAACTTGAGCCATAGAACTGCGCAAAGGTGGTGCTGCCCTCAAACCAATCAATAGTCGGGCTGCCGATGCAGGGTGGTGAAGGGCAAGTTACCTCCCCCATGCCGGGACCGATAATCGTTACGTTCTGTAGCCCGGTTCCGACTACATTTCCGTAAAAGAAGACGTCACGAACGGGTAAAACGCCGCCGGGTGGTGTGCCGGGAATCGGTGTCGAAACTATCCCTATGGCTTTTTTGTTGTACCAGTTGACCGCCAGTTTGATATCACCAAATTCTCCGGCAATGAACTCCCCGCCAGGGGTTTTCTGGCCGGCTGAAAGGATTGGTCCGAAATACTTGTCGATGCCGGAAAGCGGGTTGCTGGCCGGAAGAGCGGCGGACGGCACTCCGGCAAAGCCCATTTCCGTGAAATTGTACGTCTTGCCACCAGCGACGAAGCTGTCCTGGGTAAGAAAGACACCGAAGTCTCCGGAATCGGTGCTGATGACCTCCATGTTGGAAAACCCACGGGACGAGCCCAGAAGGGTGACGGATCGTGCCAGCCCGCCTGCAAAGTTCGGTGCAAAATAGGGTTTGCCAGGGTTGTATGGCGGCATGGAAAAGGAAAAGTCAAACATGCTGCCGGCCGTGGTCGTGCCGCTGACAAGTCCGTTAACAGACTGGGCCGTGCTGTTGCCCGGCCGGATTACATTGTTGATACTGGTTAAATTGGGGAAATCGGTAAGGGCCATCAGGTATCGGCCGGTCAGGCTGGCGACAACCGGGGGTGGGGGCGATGTGCTGCGCGCGGTATTGTTCAGGGTGTTCTGGGTGTTGTTTACCACAGTCTGGTTGACGAGATTGTTGATTGTTTCGTTAACAGCTAGGGAGGTATCAGCACCGGCGGCAATCGGGCTCTGACCTGCCGGCGGTTCGCCGGTAGCGCCATCAGTCTGGGCCGTGCCGGGATCGGTTGGCGCCGTCGCATCATCGGCAGGCGCGGTTGCGGAATCCTGCGACTGATTGACCGAGTCTCCCTCGGCCAGAGGCTCGTCGGCCGGTTCATCGCTCTGACCGGTAAACTCTTCGTTAAATTCCGCCATGGCCTTGTCAGTGGCCGGTGCCGGGTCGGAAGGGCGCCCGCCTTCGGCGATCCGGCTGCCGAAACCGGGCGTGGTGATGGGGATGGTGCCTGTCTGATTCTGGAGATAGATGCCCGTGCCGCCTAAAAACACGACAAAAAGCGAGCCATCCGTGACGCGACCAGCATACATGGAGCCGCGGATGCCGATCGTGGCGCTTGGGGTGTCAGTGGTGAAGTTTTGCGGCGCATCCTTAGCAATGGCCCCGCCCATGACCCGGAAGGCCCCTTCACGGACCACTGTTTTCATGGCACTCGTGTTGCTGCCCGGCTTCCAGTTGTATTCAGCAATTTTCAGTTCCGACTGGCGACCCAGGCTGATGATGGTGTTGTCAGTAAACAGCAACTGGGCTCGGCCGTTCTTGTCGGTATGGACAGTATCC
>MGTE01000054.1:12174-13381 GCA_001799275.1 Deltaproteobacteria bacterium RIFOXYD12_FULL_57_12 | reverse complement strand
TTTCCAGGACCGCCTTGATGTCGCGGGCCGCGGCGCATTCGTCGAGCTGCAGGCTGTTCAGTTTATCGGCAATGGCCTCAAAAGACTTGATCGAGGTGGCGCACGGCTCGCAGAGCGTCTTCAATGCCAGGTCAAAGGCCACGGCACCGCCGCTCATGAGGATCCGCTGGAGTTTCTGGACCAGGTACTCGAAGTTCAAGAAGCTGAAGCCGCCCAGGAAGACATCGATACCGCCGCAGCCGGCCTTGATGCGGGGCGGCTCCACGGTGACCGGGTAGGTGGCGTTGTTCTGCCAGCGGGCGCTGAACCCGCCGCCGGAATAGTAGCCTCGCTTCTGGCCGGCAAAATAGTCGGGCGGGTTCGAGGTTTTTTGTGACAACCAGTCATCCACCCAGCCAGCCGGGGCCGGGACCGGAGAGAGTACCAGCAGGAATGCCAGCAGCAGGGCCGAAAGTTTTTTGGGAATACGGTTCAGCATGATGAACGATTCTTGTTACGGTTTCAGAAGGGAGCCGGGATCAAGCCCGCCGCCTTTCTGGAAATCATAGACCGAATACTCTTCCGGCGTTATCTCACCGGCCAGCAGCCGCACGGCCCGGTAGAGCTTTTGCTCCAGTTCGTCCAGGGAAATCACGCCAGCGGCCACCGGCAGGGAATCCTGCCGGTTCCGGTTGATCAGCAGCAGGGCTGGCGTCGTCGTAATGCCGGAGCGGGCGGCCGTTGCCGGTTGCGCGTCCACGTCGATGGACTTCACCTGCCAGCCGTAGCGGTCAATGAAAAGTCCGAGAATCTGCTGCTGCTCCGTGCAATAGGGGCAGGTCGGACTGGTGAAATAGAGCAGGGCATGATCATCGCGTGCCGCCTGGATGGTGCGGCTCACCTCCTCATTCTGCATCCTGATTTTGGCAACCACTCCGGGCGCGGTCACCGGGTAGTCGCGGCCCAGATCAAGGGAGGCGTGCTTCTGGATGACGAAGCCCGCCACGTTGGCATAGGCCGCTGCCTTGCGGCGGGCGATATCCTGCATGGTCAGGTAGTCCAGGACGTTTTCCTCGCTGGGGCTCTGCACCGCCTTTTTCTGGAAGTCCATGAGCAAAGCCTGGAAATCGTCCGGGTGCATGTTCCACAGTTCCTCCGTGGTGTGGTCGCGCATCGTCGGCAGCAGCCGGGGCGGTTCCTTCTCATCCTGCTTCTCTTCCTCCAGTTT
>MGTE01000054.1:11860-12130 GCA_001799275.1 Deltaproteobacteria bacterium RIFOXYD12_FULL_57_12 | reverse complement strand
TGGCGTCGTGGTAGAATTGCGGCGGCTCCGCCATAACCGGCTGCGTCGGCCCGGGTTGCCGGGGTTCTCCGCGCGCGGCGCACGGCAGATGCCACAGCATCAGGCCCAGACACAGCGCTGTCAGGAGAGTATTACCAGACAGGGTACGCCCTTTTGAGGACGCTCGCGGTCTGGATGAATCCGAAGTACCTGCTGTCATAGCTCCGCTCGTGTCGGCCGATCATGAACAGGCTATCGGCCGGGATGACGCCGTTGAAGATGAATTGCGGC
>MGTE01000054.1:8943-11829 GCA_001799275.1 Deltaproteobacteria bacterium RIFOXYD12_FULL_57_12 | reverse complement strand
CCCGGCCGAGGAAGCGTTTGTTGCAGAAATATTCATCACCACTCACCATGAGTCGGTCTCCCTGGCCGCAACCCACCATCTTCAGCAACAGATCGCCTTCGGCAGGATCCAGTTGCTTCCTGAACAGGAGATAGTCACCCTGCTCGAAGCGGTCTCCCGCATCCCCCAGAAAAAAGACCCGGTACCCAAGCGATGGGGTTCTGGCCACGCTGATCCGGCCCGGCAGCCAGAGGCCGATTGCCAGAGCAATTGCCAGGAGCGCCAAGGCCCGCCATTGCCGCGCTGCCAGTTTACGGCCTGATCTCCCGGGCATTGCGCAGCACCACCTCTTTCATGAGTACCGTGTGGTTGGCCGGCACGGCGAGCAGAGCCGCCTCCATGGTATCGAGATTTTTCCGTAACTGTGCCTCGTCCAGTTCCCCGGCCACCATTCTGTCCCGCTGCTGCCGGATATAGCCCTTCAGGTCAAGGGCCACGATCTTCTGTGCGAATTGCCGGTCATAGATTGCCACCGTGGTCATTGCCGTGACCGCACTCACAGTCAGGGCGATGAGGATGGTGAGCAGGTAGCCTGGGCCGGTTTTGGCTGGCGCACTGTCCGGTGTCTGGTCTGTCATTGTTTCCCTTTACTCCCGTCCCGCAGGGAGCCGATCAAGCCGGCCAGGGTCATGCTTTTCGCCTCCCGGTTGATTTTTTCCAGCAGCCAGTCAAGGCTGGCGTCACCGGCGATGACGAAATCCCGTTGCGATGCCTGTTCTTCGGTAATTTCGCTGTCGACCGCCTGGCCGGCGGTGTAGACCACCGTCGGCACCTGTTCAATCCGGTAGCGCTGGAAGAGCTGTGGATCGATCTGGATGGAGACGAAGTAGCCGTCGCATTGTGCCGCACTCTCCTCGCAGGCCGGGTCTTTTTTCAGGACATCAGCGATGAACTCCATGGTCGGCTTGATTTTTTTCATGCCGCCCACAAAGCCGCGCAGCACCATGACCACGTTCGGGTCACGCGCTTTGTCGAGCATCGCCGCATAGGAGCGGAGGGTGGACAACGGCACCGAACTTGAAAAAAAGAGATAGACCCGTTCATCAGCCGCGAGCCTTCCGGCCGACGCGTCCGTCTTTTCCTGCGGTGCGAACGTAGCGAGCACATCGTGAAACACGCTCTGCCCCAGACGTTCCTGTTCGGCCCGGATTACGGCCTGGTATTCCGGGGCCTGAAATTGTTTCATGAGGCCTTCCGCCGCCTCCCGGCCGCTTCCGGTATCCGGATTCTCGGGAACGGATATCTTCTTTGCCTGTTCCGTCGCCTGCTTCAGGACGCTAGAGATGGCTGGCATATCGAGTTTTTCCTCTGGCATCTCGCCGGCGAGGGATTGCCCCGCGAACAGGAAGAATGGCAGGATCATGATGATGAGTCGGGCTGTCATGGAATTTCTCCGTCAGAAGGCGCAGCAGGCCCGTTTTCTGAAGACCATCCACAGAAACTCGTCCCCCGGCCCCTTGCTGTTCCGGTACGGCGGATTGAGGTCGGCGCCGTAGAAGAAGGCACTCTTGCCGATGGGCCAGGCCTTTTTGCGGACCGCCGGCCGCATGGCGTGCAGCTTGTAATTCGGCTTGTGCCAGATGGGTGTCGGTGTGCAGGAACAGAGGTTGAGGCCGGTATCGCAGATCAGCAGTTCCCGTGCCAGTTTGTAGATCAGCCGGGCCGCGATGGTGGCGTTGGCCTGAATCAGATTGTCGTCGTCAACATGGCCGGTCATGGGATAGGCGGAACCGCCGCTGCCCACGCACCAGAAGAGCGGCGCCAGGGGAGTGCCGGCGTTGGCCGCCACCGAGTCGGCCATGCAGGCCATCTGCGCAAAGGGGTTGGCAAAGAGCAGTGCCTCGGGCTGGATGATGAAGGCCAGTTCGTCGTCCTGCCAGAGCGGGTCGATCTCGGTGATGTAGGCCACGTCGAAGCCGCTGTTTTCCACACAGACGAAATCGGTGAGCAGATCCAGCAGGGCCCAGACCGGAAAGATCAGGTAATGGGCCTGGGCAAAGGAGGACTGTTCCGGCTGGTCGTCGCTGAGCGACTGGTTCTTGCCGGAGAGAAAGCCCCTAGTCGAGGCGAGGCTGAAGCCGGCGCCAAGGAACGGGAAGTAGTAGGGAGTGGCCACGGTTTCGATCAGCCGGGCCGGTTCCCAGAAACTGATTGGAATGCCAACCCGATAGAAGGCGGGCGGCGGTGCCGGACAGACGCAGAGGGGGGCGCTTGCCGGATCCGGGGTGTCGTAGTTGCCCGAGGCCCCCATCACGGTGAGTCCGGCAATCTTGATCGGAAAGATCTCCTGCCAGGCCACGTCCGAGATCGGATTGATAAACTGGCCGCTCTTGACGCCGGCCATCACGGCAGGCGGATGCAGGATTGCCAGGCAGCTGGTGATTGTTATTACAAAAAATCTACTCATGCGGCACCATGATCTCCCGGACTTCGAGCATATTGCCCTTTTGCCGGATCACGGACGGCACGGCAGCAAGCCGCAGCCGTTTAGCCACGGGATCCATGAGATAGAAAACCGGCCGGCCCAGTTCCTCGGCCAGATCGTAATAATCGCCGCCTGCGAGCAGCAGCCGGGTATGGTAATCGCCGACATGGGGCGAGGACTTGAACCAGTCGACCTGGCGCCGGTCTTCGGCGTCGATGACCACCAGGACGCTGGTCAGATGCAGGTAGTCCAGGGGATTGAAGCTATACCCCTTGGGATAGAGCACGCCGCCCTTGCCGTCCGGGATATCCATGTTCAGGGTGTAGCGCATGTCCGCCAGGAAGGTCCTGTCCGCCCCGGCGACCGGCAGGAGATGCAGATCCGCCGGACGGAAGTTTTTGATCATCGCAAGCATCTTCTGC
>MGTE01000054.1:5274-8920 GCA_001799275.1 Deltaproteobacteria bacterium RIFOXYD12_FULL_57_12 | reverse complement strand
ATCGGGCTCCGCAACAGGATAGACTCGGCCGACCGTGCCGAGATTTTTCGCGGATGCCTGCGCCACCATGACGCTCATGGCAAGGAAGAAGCAGATTGTGGTGAGTCTGAGGATCAAGAATGTCACCAGAAAAAGTCGATAGTCCAGGACGGAAAAGACCCGGCTGCTATTTTCTTTTTTCAGGTGGTGGGACGTATTCGGTGGAGAGGTGGGGAGGATGTGTGGGGAATGAGTATTGGCGTGCAAAATGCTTCATCGGGCGGAGCATTTCGCAGATGAGATATCACTGCTTCTCTACTGCCAGAGGCCGGGAGTTTTCCAAGTGGCGGGCGCAGTGTTTTTGAATCTTTTCAATGGTGACAGACTTTAAGCGTGAGATGCTCGACCGAACTGCACGCATGGAGAATGCTGACAAAATTCTTCAGGGTAGGGTTCCCTTTTGGCCCGAGCATACGGCGCAGGCTCTTTTCGTTTATCTGCAATTGCCGGGCAATGTCGGCTATGGATTCCGTGCCGTTCAGATAATCCCGCAGCAGCGTTTTTCCCGTTTCCAGATCACCACCCAGGAAAGCGTTGGTTGCCTCGATGATCAACTCGCTCCTGAAATCTCGGTCCGCTTTGGCCCGGGCCATGACCGTTTCCCTGAAATCTCTTGTCAGCGGCATATGTTCAGCCTCCCTTACCGATGCTTCTTCCGTTTTTTATAATCCGTCCAGCGATCCCCGGCTGTCCTGATATCCAGCGACTGCCCCTTCTTCGACCCGCCGCCTACCAGGATGACCAGTTCCTTGCCGTCCATCCCGAAATAAACGCGGTAGCCGGGGCCATAATCAATTTTGCATTCGTGAACACCACTCCCCACGCTTTTCACGTTCGATGTGTTCCCCATTCCCAGCCTTACCAGAGCAGTTGTCACCTTGGCGGCCGCGCGGCTTTCAAGTGCATCAAACCAGGCACGGAAGGGACTTGCGCCGTCGTCCGTGAGATATTCAAGGATTTTCATGCATGGTCCTTTACAGGCAACATGGTAACATTCAAGTTACCATGTGTAAAGTTTTCCTTTTTCCCTTTGTCTCCAGATGCGGCTTTACAATGTTCGCCACCCGGCATGCATGCCAATATCGCAACAACTTTCCAGTTTTGCTAGATAATTTTATACTGAACAGGTGCCACATTAAGGTTTTTTGGGAAATTTTTGTGGTCAATCCACAATCGATTCGTCATATTTGACGGCATATTCCTTTGAGGTTATATTCCAAGCATGGAATGGGAAGTCGAATACACCGATGCGTTCGAGAAATGGTAGGGTGTGTTGGTCTGGACGCACAGGAATACCCTCTGCCGCCGCCGTGGGATCTCTTGATCAAAAAGGACCGATGCTGCTTTTTCCATAATGGGGGTGAGACCATGGGAAAATCATTTAAAGTCCTTCGGGGAAAAATGTCCCCGGAGGCGCAACAGCGGGCCAGGGAAAAGACCCTCCAGGTGCTGGAGTCCCTGCCGCTTCAGGAATTGCGCCAGGCCCGGGCATTAAGCCAGGACGAGATGGCCCGGGCGTTGGGGATCAAACAGGCGGCGGTCTCCAAACTCGAACGGCGGACCGATATGTATCTCAGCACGTTGCGGAAGTTCATCGAGGCCATGGGCGGGCGTTTGGAAATCGTTGCCCATTTTCCGGAAGGCGATGTCCGTGTTGAACAGCTTGCGGCTCTTGACAAAAAAAAGGCAGGGGTACCCGCGTAACTCCCCATGCAACGTGTCCTATCTATCCTACCGCATGTTGTTCCGAAAGGCATCCATCGCCCCCTGGACGTCGTTTTGCAACTGCCCTGCCGGCAGCGGCGTGATGTCGCCGTAGATCTCTGAAAGATCGATCTTCGAGAAGTCGAGCATCTGGAATTCCTCCGGGGTGAAGCCCCGGCAGTTGGGCGACTGCGGCGTGCCCCAGCCGCCGCCGAATTTCCGCAACTGCCGGCGGCCCTGCTCGTGGACGATGCGGGCCATTTTGGAATTGAAGACGCAGTACATGTTTGCCGTCTGGATGCAGCCGATCAGCCAGACATCCATCCGGCAGTATTCCCCCACGAAATGCGCCCTGCCCGAAGCGATGGCCTGGGCCGCGATCCGGCTCTGGTCCGGGCACGCCTCCCGCAAAAACCACCAGCTGTCCTCATCCGTGTCGCAGCAGTTGAAAAATGAGGTTTCCCAGCCCCGCGCCAGGCATTCCCGTCCCTTGCCGTTGAATATTTTAAATATTCCGGAGCATTCGCCGGTGGCCTGGTCAACCGTGCCGTCATTCTGAAAGCCGGTCGTGTCGGTCGGCGCCGCTGCGGGCGGGTTGGCAACGAAGTCCACGCAGGCGTTTGCCGAACAGACCTTCTTGCCGCTGCCATCGATATCGCCGCACAGGTAATCACCCAGCGGGCAGGTGTTGTTGCCCGTGGAACAGCCGTCTGTTACGGAATCGTAGGAAGCGTCGCCGGCGCAGAAGGCGGTTGCTTCGCAGGCCCCGACCGGCGAATCGTTCCAGGTGTACGCCGGCGGGCAGGTGATGGCTGCGGTAGCGGCGCAACCATCCAGGGTGGTGGAATAGTTGCCGGGAGCCGGGCTGGAGATCGCCTTCTCGCACCGGCCGCTCACCGGGTTCCAGCCATAGGTGGCGCAATCCTTCACCGCCAGGGCCAGGCATTGGTCGGCTGTTGGCTCATAGGCGCCGGTTGCGCAGGCAGGAGCGGCGAAACAGAGGTCGGCAGCCGCATCCATGGTCCAGCCGGCACAGTCCGGGGTCGAGGTCGCTTCGCACTGGTCTTTTGCCGGGTTAAGCCTGCCGGTGCCGGCACAGGTTGACGCGGCAATGCATGTTTTTTTAACATCGTCGTACACCATGCCGTTGGGGCAGGTGGCAATAGCGCTGGCAAAACAGACATCGTTTGCATAATCCATGCTGCTGCTCGGGCAGATCCCGACACCGGCGGTGGCGCTGCACTTGTCGAGCGTGGCGTTATACGTCCCGCCCGCGGGACAGGTTGGCGGTTTCAGGCAATCGGTGCCGGACAGGGTTGAGCCGGTCGGGCAGGTATAGGAAAAATTGGTGTAGCAGAGCTTGGCGACCGGATCCATGGTGCCGCCGGTCGGGCACGAACCACTGAAGAGAAACTGGACCCAGCTGCCGGGCCAGGTGCTGCTGGTGCCGTAACAGACAATGCGCATCTGGCCGGCGGATACCTGGATGGCGTAATAACTCATGCGTGACGTGCCGCTGCCATTCAGATCGACCCACGACCCCCAGCCATCAAGGTAGTAGCGGATCTTGCCGCTGGCAACCTCCAGGCCGTGATAGTTGGTGCCGGCAGCTCCCCTGGCCATGGATTGACCGGCGCCGGCCAGGTTGACCCAGGCCCCGGCGCTGTAGTAGACGCTGCTCTGGATGAACGCCCGGATCTGTGCGCCTTTCACCTCGATACCCATGGCGCACATGAGCGATTTGCCGCCGGTGCTGTTGCCGCTGCCCAGACAGTTGCCGCTCATGGGATCGTAGGCAGTGCCGGCCGGGCAGGTGAAAGGTGTTTCGCAGCGGTCTTTGGCCGCGTTGTAAGTGTAGCCGCCGGGACATGTTTTGACGGCCGGTTGCTGGCACATGTCGAGC
>MGTE01000054.1:3651-5243 GCA_001799275.1 Deltaproteobacteria bacterium RIFOXYD12_FULL_57_12 | reverse complement strand
AGACGGGCGCAGCCAGACAACGGTCCTGGACCGGGTCCCAGGAATAGCCGGCCGGGCAGGAATCCGGCGGTTTTTCACACCGGTCGCGGGCAGTCTGGTATGAATAGCCGGTCGGGCAGGTCGGGGTGAAAGATTCCTTGCACTGATCAATGTATGGGTCATAGGTGCCAAGGACACAGGCAGGAGCGGCCTCGCAGGTGGCGGTCGCGGTGTTGTACAGATAGCCGGCCGGACAAAGCCTTGCTGCCGGTTTCTCGCAGCGGTCCGTAACCGGATTCAAGACACCGGCGCCGCAATCGGCCGGTTGCTGGCAGGTGTCGCCGACGGCATCGTAAGTTGAGCCAGCCGGGCAGTTGTTGCGCACCACCTTTTCGCAGAGATCAGTGCTGGCATTCAGATTGCCGTTATCAGGGCAGACCACCGGTTGCACACAGTCATTGCCGGCGCTGTCGAACACATAACCGGCCGGGCAATCGGCAGACGTTGGCGCGGCCTCGCAGATGTTCCGATCTCGATTCAGGGTGCCGGTTCCCGGGCAAAGTGGTTCGGCATGGGTGGTCGTGCAGGCCACGGCACCGTGCGGGCAGACCCCGCCCACGCAGGCAACGAGTTCCTCTGCGGTATTGACCAAGCCGTCGCCGTTCAGGTCACTGCCGCACACCGAACCACTCAGGGTGTCCGGTGGCACTGCGGCTGCCGGGGCCGGGATCATGAGCGCCAGTATCAAGAGCAGCAGGAAGGACTTCATTTTCTGACCCCGTCCGAACAGATCATATCCTTGCCTGCCTCGTTCAGGACCGACATGATCGAGGCGGCCTCGGCGAATTCATCGAGGCACTGGCAGCCCTTGACCACGGTCTCGCCCGGCCCGGCCGGACAGGTGTTATTCCCGTCGCATACCCGGTACAGGTAATCGACACTCTGGTCAGTGGTCCTGGTATCCGTGGTTACGCCGGCCGGCGCTACCTGGGTATCCTGGACTGTTTTCCTGGTTTTGCAGACCTGTTCGCAGGCCGGCGAATCCCCGGTGTTGTCCGTTTCAAGAACATGGCTGTCCGTGCTCCAGGCGCCGGTGTCCTGATTTTTTCTGGTATCGGCATAGGCGAAGCGGTTCTGGTCAAGGCCATTGGCGTCCACGGAACCCGTGATCGTGTTCACCCGCTGGGCCGTGTCAGTGAAATCAAATCTATTGCTGCCGGTGCAGCGGTAGGTGCGTTCCTTGCGCCACCAGTCGCGGGTGACGACCGTGGTGTGGGGCGGATCGCCGGCGTTGCAATCCGAGGCGATCGTGAAACTCCGGGATGAAGGCAGCGGCACCAGGCCGGTGGACTGGAAATTCCGGAAGGTCTGCACCGCATCCACCTCTTCTTCCTGCAGGGTGCAGCCGGGATCGCTGGCTGATGCAGCGCAGAGGTCGTTGATGTAATCAACAGCCTGGTAAGTGCAGACCGCGTTGGCCTGGCCGCACCGGCCTGTTACACCGTCCGGCGGTTCGCCGCCGGGGCAGGTCCGTGAAACCTGTTCGATTGTGGCGATGCGGGTGATGGTGCAGGAGCGCAACTGGGTGGCGGCGCCACGGTCCGCCATGCTGG
>MGTE01000054.1:3461-3600 GCA_001799275.1 Deltaproteobacteria bacterium RIFOXYD12_FULL_57_12 | reverse complement strand
TGGCTTCGGCCGCTCCGGCCATGGCGGCCGGATTGGCGTAATAGGCGGTCTGAGCAACGGAGGTCGATACGGTGTTCCCCCGCAGGTCCCTGCCAATCGAGGTGTCCTGGCCGTAATAGGTGATGACCGGGCCGTCCGT
>MGTE01000054.1:2441-3403 GCA_001799275.1 Deltaproteobacteria bacterium RIFOXYD12_FULL_57_12 | reverse complement strand
GTGCGACGCGGGCCGCATCGTCGACGGTCCATTGATAGGGCTGGCAGTTCGCCCAGGTGCCGGGCGTACAGGAGATGACGCCGTTGGCGCAGATCCCGGAGACCGGAAAGGGAACGTCAAAAATAAAATCCGGGCTGCCGTTGCAATCCAGGTCTTCCCTGACCTTGACAGTGCCGAGGTCCCGGGTGGCGGCCGGTTGGACCAGGATCTCCAGGAAGGCGGTCGAAGAAGGCGTGGTGATCCGGATCGTATCCGACTGCTGCCGGTCCATGGTGTAGAGCGGCGTGCCATTCGCGGTCAGGGGCTGGGAGACGTTCTGCCGGAAGGACGACTCCGTGTTGAACCGGCCGAGGGCCGTGTTCGCTGCCGTCTGCCCTGCGGCTGTTGAATCGGCAGCCCAAAGCGAGCCGGCCGTGAGCAGCATGCCGAGAACAAGAGCGAGGAAGAACATGCAAAAAATCGGACCGGGGATGGCTAAGCAAAAAGCTTCAGAGACAAGGCGCGCAAGTTTCGAGGAATGAGGCGTACCCGAGTACGCCGCAGTGACGAGAAACGCAGCGGAACGCCGTATCTGAAGAGTTTTTGCGACGCCATCAGCGATAACGATGCACCATTTCCCGGATTGCCTCGTCATAGTTCCTGCCTTCCCGGACCAGGCCTTCGATCTCGGCGATCTCCCTGGGATTCGAGGTATAGAGAAAATAGGTATACGGATCGACCACCAGGCGCAGCACCCCGTTGCCGAAAGGCGTGTCGAAAAAAAGTTCCGAGTATCTTGGCGGCTTGGACTTGACGCTTTTTAGCAGCTCGGTGGTGAAATCGTCATAGTCGATGAGCCCGGCCCGCCTTGCCTCGCCGAAATCCTGCGACTCCAGGAATATCTTGAAGGCGGAGTTGGACTTGATCACCTCGCCCACCGCGCCAAAGGCCTTCAAGTCAAAGAGCGACTGGGTGATGACCAT
>MGTE01000054.1:0-2421 GCA_001799275.1 Deltaproteobacteria bacterium RIFOXYD12_FULL_57_12 | reverse complement strand
TCACCGGCGCTAGCATGGCCGCCTCGCCCATGAACTGCCAGGCTTCGTCGAAGATGACGAGCCGTGGTCGCGCGCGGTCCGAGAGGTAAAGGTCCTGGGTGACCGCATTGATCACCAGCAGGGTGACCACCCGGTACAGTTCGGGCTGGATTTTGAGATGTTCCAGCTCAAGTACCACGAATTCGTCCTGCCGGATGTCAAAGGTGGATGGGCCGGTGAAGAAGCGGGCGTGCGCCCCCTGGCTGGTAAACTCCCTGATGTTGAAGGCGAGCTTGCGGGCCGCCTCCACCAGGTTTTTGTTATCAGCCATTTCACCGAGCCCGGCGTCTTCCACCCTGGGAAAACGCGACAGGAAGTCGTAGACCGTGTCGGCGTCCGCCGCGTTGCCCTGGCGTTGCCATGCCCAGCGGACAGCGTTCCTGATCAGATTCATCTCGGTATCGTCGGGCTTGGCCGTGGCCGAGTTGGAATAGGCCATCTGCGCAAAGACCGCGGCCACGCTCTTCAACTCCTCGTCCGGGTCGATGATATGGGTGAAGGGGTTTAAGCAGACCGGAATGCCGGGCTGGAAGTCGAGGTATCTGGCGCCCAGCATGGTGGTCATCTTCCGGTAGCTGCCGCCGATATCCACGATCCGGACCAGAGCGCCGGTGGCGAAATAGTTGAACGAGATGAAGTTTACCAGAAAACTCTTGCCGCTGCCGGAACTGGCGCAGCAGAAAACGTTCTGGTTGATGGCCGCCGGATCGAAGAAATCAAGGCCGGCCAGCTGGCCCTTGCGGCCGAGAAAAAGCAGGGTCGGTAAACCCGCGCCGGTGAAGTCGGCCTGCACCGGCAGGATGGCGGTCACGGCCGGCATCGGCGCGATGAAATCCCGGTTGATGTTCTGCAGATTTTTGCCAACCGTGTAGAGGCCGAACGGCAGAGCTGCCAGGAAGAGAATTTTTACAATACCCCGTTCCTGCTGCATGATGTAGCCGTTGTTCTCCCAGATCCTTCTTGCCCGCACGCAGGAATCCCTGGCCTTGTCCGGGGCGGCGCTCCAGGTCCAGAGCAGCGGCATGACCCGGACGAAGAGGGCACCTTTATCCAGGTCGTCGGCCGCGGCCAGATATTCCTGCTGCTTGCGTCTGAGGGTCGGGGAAAAGGAGCCCACCGCCTCCTGCTGCAGGACCAGGTTGCACTTGGCATGAAGTTTCGCGGCCAGCGGCTCGATGACGATATTGAGAGTGTACAGGAATCCGGTCTTGATCTGGTCGGCATCCGAGATCAGCCCCCAGATGCCGCCAAAAAGCGTGTTGGTCTGCAGCGGTTCTACCTCTTTCGGAAAAGTCTTCGGGGTGGTGCAGCAGAAGTGGTTCCTGCCGATCACGATATGGTCGCTTTCCTCCCGGATCACGGTATCGCTGTTGATGATCTGTTTCCGGATCGGCACCCCTTGGTCGTATAAGCTGAAATTCCGGTCGGGATAGTCTGTCGGGTAGCTGTTGAAGAAGCGGCGGCACCATTCGAGCAGTTCCTCCGGCTTCAGGTGCCTGGGTGAGAGCCGGGCCGCCGCCAGGGTCTCGGTCACCTGCCGCTTGATTTCCTGCAGGTCGGCGCGGCCGGTTTCCTTTGCCGGCAGTTTCATTGCCACGAACAGGCGGAAATTGCGGACCGGGATGCCGGCGCTTTCCTCCACGCCCCGGGTACCACGCCGAACAAAATCAATGACCGCCTCCAGGTTCGCCCGGACCAGGGCATGGTCCCGGGTACGCGAAGCACAGTGCATATTCAGGATCGGCTCCACGTACGGGTCGGCATGAAAGATGAACTGCAGCACCGACCCCATGGGCAGCCCGGCCCGGAATAAACCTTCCAGGGTTTTCAGGGTGCGGCCCCCGGCAAAGGAAAGGGGCGTACATTCCCAGAGCAGGCCCACGGTGTTGTCCTGATTAAGATAGGTCTCCGTGTCCGGGTCGTAGGCCACAAAATTTAAAAAATCGGAAAAAGACTGGCGCTCGACCATCTTTTTCAGGTCGGCATGCTTCAGGCCGACACCGGCGCCGAAGACGAGATCGTTCAGGAACTGCCACATGCTCTACTCGCCTTTCTCTTCCAGTCCGCCGGTCAGAATCCACTGGGCCTCATCGACCTTGAGATAGGCATAGCGGGCCATGAACAGTTCTTCGCCGTCACCCTTGTACGGCAGGAGCAGCACCCGCAGAACCTTGGGCGGCTCAAGGAGCGGCGCCTTCGGTTCCCGGAGCAACTCGGCCAGCCTCTGCAGACGGATGGCCTGGAAGTCATTCTCCGGTGGTGATGTTTTCGGTGTCTGGCTGCCGCTTGCGGCCAGTTCCGTGATGGAGGTCGCTTCCTTGTAGGCGGTCGGCGTATCCACGCACCGCCCGTCATCGGACTTGGCCTGGCAGTTGAAATTCT
>MGTE01000053.1:39816-40870 GCA_001799275.1 Deltaproteobacteria bacterium RIFOXYD12_FULL_57_12 | reverse complement strand
AACATACAGTCTGCCCCAGGCCAAAAGATGGCGGTGGTTTTCGATACCCCAGCAACCCGGCAAACAGGACGAGCGTTTCCTCGACGCCGCTGGCATCACTCCCGGCCAACCACGCCATGCCCTCCTGGGCAAAATTCTCAATGTCCGCATCCGTGTAGGTCAAATCAAGAAGTTGGACCGCCTCCCGCTGGACAGTTTCAACTGATTTGTCTTTGACGCTCACCTTGATGTCGGAATCGATCAAGATGTTGCGGATGGTACTGATACGCCACATTTCAAGGGTTCGCGGGCTTCGGCGAACGACCACGTCCTTGATGGTGGATCGAAAAATCGGCAACTCGTTGTCCAGGACCAGGATCGTTTTCAGCTCTTCCTCGCCCGCCTTGACATAAAGATCCAGGTCGCGTTCCCGCTGGTATTTGTAAGGACTCAACGCCAGGAGACGCCGCATGGCCTCTTTGTCGACATGGTGTTGTGCGTGTCCAGACCCGCAGGAGGCACTAACCTGGGCGGCAAGTCGGTCAATTTCGATTTTTTGCAGCAGATTTTCTCTAAATGCCATGTCTTCCCTCGTTTCCCCGGCAAAGAGACTGGCAACTGGCAGCGCATGCCTTGCCGGCAAGGCACTAACCACTTACAGAATAAACTGCCAGTTATCGAGCTTGCTTCCCGCCCTGTAAGCGGTCGCAGGTGCCGGCGATGTATCCTGAAGGGTATGAACTCGCAGGCTGTCCCTTTATCTGGCAAGAGAAAAGCCGAAATGGGTGGAGGCGGGAACCAAATTCATTCTACCATAAAGAGAAATAATAGCTTCACCTGGTTTGTCTTGTTCCGTGGCTGGTAGTTCGTGTGTGTTACTTCAAACGGATATTGTCGTGCAGAAGGCGGAGAAAGACAGGGGGTGGAAAGAAGACGGGCGTCAGGGAGACGTTTCCCCTACCGGCACAAAAAAGTGGGGATGGGGCCGGGGAAGCCCCATCCCCGAGGGGAGGGTGGAACATCCGCTGTCTCCGGGGCCTTGTTCCTGGCAGGATGTTTGGTTTCCTGCCAAGGC
>MGTE01000053.1:22239-39807 GCA_001799275.1 Deltaproteobacteria bacterium RIFOXYD12_FULL_57_12 | reverse complement strand
CAAGCTAATCAGCCTTGTAAAAATACTCCTTTTCAGCACCGCATTTGGGACAAACCCAGCCTTCCGGCAGGTCTGCAAAAACGGTCCCCGCCTCGATGCCGTGTTCATAATCGCCTACCGCCGGGTCATAGACGTAGCCGCAGGGGCACTCATATTTATCCATCATATTCTCCTTGACTTGTTCTTCAGTTGCGTTGTTATTCGGGAAGCTGCCGTTCAGCAAGCCATCACATGTTGCCAGCCAGCAGATATTCAAGGGGCGTGCCGTCGATGGCGGTGCAGAGCCATTCCTTCATGGCCTCGTTCAGGGCGTGGACCCCGACCCCGGGACGATAGCCGTCTTCCCGGCAGGCCTCTTCGAAAAGATCCCTAGGCACAGCCACCTGGGCGATCTCCTCGGCCCCGGCCATGTTGCGCCGGATCAGGGTGGCCTGCGGCCCCTCCCAGTCGTACAGGACGAAGTAGATGGATTCCTGCCCGTGATGGCTGACAAAATCATGGCCGCGGGTCCAGCCCGAGCCCCATTCCAGGTACATGTCGATGGCCTTTTCCGGGGTCATGGTCCAGTCGACCTGGTTGACCAGCATACGGTTTGCCTTGAGTTGTTCGGTATTCAGCATGGTGTTCCCTCCTTAGCAGGGTTGGATTAGTTTTGGATATTTTTGCTGGGCCGGTCTTGCCTGGCTCATGGTTTTATCGTTCATCCGCAAACTTCCTCTTTTGCCGCGGCCCGGTCGTGCGACTGTCTTTCCTGCAAGGCCTGCAACCTGAGCCGGTACGCGCAGTCCTGCAGAATGCCGGACAGTAGCCGGCAGCCGTCATCGTGGGCTTCGGCCTGACCCTCGTCGGCCAGGATGATCATCCGGCGGGAGAGCTCCAGAACCTGTCTGATGAATTGGTCGTTGTGTTCCATGCCTGTTGTATGGCAAGAGATGTGCCATGTTCGGGCAGGCAGGAAATTTTATTTTTATTTTCTTTTATTTCAAGATGTTACTTGCGTTGGTCGGGCTCTGGTAACAGAAAGCGAAGAGGGGCACGTTGTCTCGCTATGACAAAAAAATGAGACAGTTAACACATGGCAAGTCAGGATGGAAAGGATGAGACACCAGCAGTAATCACGTAAAACTAGCTAATAATATTTATTTTTTTAATCTAGTCAGGTTGGGCCGCGACTGTGCCATCGGCAGAGTGAGACAGGGGGCCGCGTGAGACATATGAGACAGTTCGCCTCAAAGCTCCGGGTGTTTGTCCAGGAAGCGGTACAGGGTGGCGCGGGAAACCCCGAGTAAGCGGGCGGCCTTGACCCGGTTGTTTTCGGTTTTGGCCAGGGCCTGGCGCACCGCTTCGACGTTGAGTCGGTCGCGCCGCGGTTGGACCTGGTTGTTGACGGTCATCAGCGGTCGGGGCTGGGATTTAAGGAAGTTGGGCGGCAGGTGGTGAGGTTTGGCGAGTTCGCCACGGCAGCGCACCAGGATGTAGCGGATAACGTTCTGCAGTTCGCGGACATTGCCGGGCCAGGCATGGGCCATGAACAGGGCCATGACATCGGGCGACAGGATGATCTCCGGTCTACCCTCTTCAGCCAAAATTTTTTTTAGGAAAGAGCGGGCCAGGAGCGGGATGTCGTCCGCCCGGTCGCGCAGGGCCGGCAGGGTTATCGGCACCACGCAGAGCCGGTAGAAGAGGTCTTCCCGGAAGCGGCCGGCCTGGATTTCCGTCTCTAGGTTCTTGTGAGTGGCGGAAAGGACCCGCACATCGACCCGGATGGTCGCCTCGCTGCCGACCCGCTGCAGGATGCCGTCCTGCAGGACCCGGAGCAGCTTGACCTGCATGGCCGTCGAGATATCGCCAATCTCGTCAAGAAAGATGGTGCCGTTGTGGGCCAGTTCGAAGCGGCCCTTCTTGTCGCGGATGGCCCCGGTAAAGGCGCCGCGCACATGGCCGAACAACTCGGATTCGAGCAGGTTCTCCGGCAGGGCGCCGCAGTTGACCGGCACAAAGAGGCCACTGGCCCGGCTGCCCTGTTCGTGGATGGCCCGGGCCACCAGTTCCTTGCCGGTGCCGGATTCACCCTGGATGAGTACCGAGACATTGCTGGCCGCCAGGTCGCGGATGGTGCGGAATAACTCCCGCATCTTCGGGTCGTGGCCAATGATGCCGGCAAACTGCTCAGCATCCACCAGCTGGCTGGTCAGTTCATACTCCCTGGTCATGTCGCGGAAGGAGGCGACGATCCCGGCCGGACTGTTGAGAAAATTCGTGATCATCACCACCGACATTTCGAGATGGCGGATTTCTCCGGTCCTGGTCTTGATTGCCAGCGGATACGGCCGCTCCGGCAGGGTCGGCGCGGAGCCCAAATCGCAGAAGGAACATTGGCTCCGGCAGAAGCGGTCCGGAAAGACCTCATGGCAGTCGCGGCCGACGATTTCATCCCGTTGAAAGCCGGTTATCGTCTCGGCGGCCCGGTTGAAGAAAAAGATGCGGCGGTTGAGATCGTGGGCGATGATGCCCTCGTGCAGGTTGTCGAGGATGAGTTCCGCATTACGGCGCGCCTGGATGAGGGCGGTCATGAAGCCCTGCTGGCAGAGATCAACGACCAGGGCCCGGACTTGGTCATACACCGCCTGCCAGCCAGCCGGCCCGCTTGCCGGCTCCGGGTCCGGCACATTCCAGTACAACACTGGCGGCAGGCCGGGCAGGGCAGGGTAGACCGGCTTAGCCCGGCCGATGAAGCGGACCACCAGGTCGTATGAGAATAGGGAAATGCCGGTAGAGGGCAGGATAACGTTTGGCAGCTCGAGGCCGAAACCGGCCAGGATGGCGGCGGTCTGGTCCGCTGCCCGGACGGCGTGATCAGAGGCCACGGCCGCATCAAGGCCGGTCCGTTGCTGCCAGTTCAGGCTGGCGGCCGCCATCGCCGGCTTGACAGCCGAATCCTCGTCAATAAACAGAATGAAGGGCACGAATCTTTCTCCTGGCATGACCGGTTCCAATGCCTGCTCGGCCGCACCGGGGAACACCCCGGGTCAGCCGTGTATCCGGTCACCATTATGAATTCAACTCGCGTAAAAAGTCAATGGAAACTGTCTCAGGTGTCTCATTGTGCCTGGCCGGGGAGTCGTGCGGACGGTGGAGCAGCGGCGAGCGGCGACGGTGTGTGCAGGGGATGGTCCCTTGATCGCCCGCTGTAACCTCTAGACTATTGTGCAAAATGGTGCATAATAGTCAGCATGGACCGGAAGCAACTCCCACTTATCGCCAACGACCCGCAGGGCAAGATGGTCTTTCTGACCGGCCCCCGGCAGGTGGGCAAGACCCATCTTGCCCTGGCCCTGCTCAAACAGACCCCTAATGGGGTCTATCTCAACTACGACAACCTGGAAGATCGGGCCATCATCACCAGGGCCGCCTGGTTGCCCACCACCGAATTCCTGGTCCTGGACGAACCGCACAAGCTGGCGGCGCTTCACTACCTGCGCACCAAGGAGAAAAAAGAGGTGGATTTTGCCGTGGCGGTTGAGGACCGGCCGACTACTATCATTGAGGTAAAACTTACCGAGAGCGAGCCGACAGCCTCGCTTCGCTATTTTCATGAAAAATACGGGTTGCCGGCCGTGCAGGTGGTGCGCCACCTCCGTCAGGAGAGAATGGCGGGTGCTATCGCCATTCGCCGGGCGCTCGGCTTTCCGCGGGAGTTGGAGCTGTGAGCGCCTCACGTCGCGGGCGGCGGTTTATCATAAAGTAACTTTTCGCCAGTTCTTGCCTTGGAAAAGGCAGAAGAGAATATCGAATATCGAACAAGGAATAATGAATGTCGAAGGGAAACAGGGAGTTCGATATTGAGGAATGGTTGATTGATTTTACCGTTCGTATGGTTCGAACCGCCGAGACCTGGCAAAGACAGAAATCGACAACCACAACCCGAAAAAAAACTTCATGATTCGAAATTCCTTGTTCGATATTCTCTTTAAAAATCTGAACCACGGAATTTCAGCCACTTAAGTTGAAGTTACTTGGAAGGGGGAGAAGACTTCCGCTTTAAGTCACTCCCTTATACCCTTTTCAGGAAATCGAGCACCTCCTGCGGGTGCGTCTCAGTCTTTTTTACTGTTTGCCAATGTTTGAGAACCACGCCGTCCCGGCCTACGACCACGGTTGATCGAATCGTCCCAAGCACGGTTTTGCCATAGGAGGTCTTCTCGCCAAACGCGCCGTAGCGCTTCATCATCTCGGCATCGGGATCGGAAAGCAGCACAAAGGGCAGGCCGAATTGGCTGATAAATTTGTCATGCGAGGTCAGGGAATCACGGCTCACGCCCAGCACCACCGCGTCAAGATCGACGAGTTCCCGGTGCAGATCACGAAAAGAGCATGCTTCCTTGGTGCAGCCGGGCGTATTATCGCGGGGATAGAAATAGATCACCACGATTTTGCCGGAATACTCTTGCAGGCAATGCTCCCTGCCGTCACTTCCCGCCAGCCGGAAATCCGGGGCCTGCTTTCCTTGGAGATTCATAAAAGCCGCCTCCTGTAGTTCTGGCCATGCCAAGTCTAACCCAGCGGAGCTGGATAAGTCCCTTAACAGCGGTTGATTTCTGAATGTCTCGTGAACGTAAGGTTTGTGTGATTTTCGACCGCAAATTGTTACCAATCAACGCATAAGGGACTAATAATTACGCGGTCTTTTTTTGTCGCGTTTTTTGGAGACTACCGCCTGGCTGATGGCCAGGGGTTTGCCGCCCAGCATGGTTTTGTTCAAGGCCTTGATCGCCACGTCCGCCTCGGAGTTGCTGGGCATTTCAAGAAAGGCATAGCCTTTCGACTGCTTGGAAAAATGGTCCATGATAATTTTTACACTGGCAACTTCGCCGAATTGCGCAAAAGCTGCCCTGATTTCTTCTTCCGTTACATTCGGGGCCAGATTACCGACGTGCATATTCATAATACTCTCCCTTGTTGGTATGGCGAAGCATAAACGGCAATTGCCCTCAGCCTTCGCTATTTTTTTTATCGCCACATTCCTTGCCGCGGGAATAGGCCCGCGCCATGCGGGGTGACTAGTCAAACCGTCGTCGCCGAAACGCCCGGCGGCCGGGTGCAAATGATCTTTTTTGTGCTATGCTGCCTGCTCGACGGGCAGAAGTCTGTCTTGCGTGGTCAGTGTTTCTCTGCCGGCCAGATAGTCATCAAAATTCGTTCGCAGATCGAGGAAACCATCGGCGGTGATCTCGATAATCCGGTTGGCCACCGTGGAGACGAACTGATGGTCGTGGGAGGAAAAGAGCGCCACCTCAGTAAAGGCGATCAGCCCGTCGTTCAGCGCGGTGATCGATTCCAGATCCAGATGGTTGGTCGGTTCGTCGAGCATGAGCGCATTGGCGCCGGAGAGCATCATTCTGGAGAGCATGCAGCGCACCTTCTCGCCTCCCGAAAGCACAGAGGTCTTTTTCATCGCCTCTTCCCCAGAAAAAAGCATCTTGCCGAGAAATCCGCGGGCAAAGTTCAGGCCTTCGTTGGGCGGCGCATACTGACCGAGCCAGCTGACGAGATCGAGATCGTCGCTGAAAAAGGAGCTGTTTTCCTTTGGCAGATAGGCGGCCTTCATCGTCACCCCCCAGCGGAAACTGCCGCTGTCCGGTTGCATTTCGCCGGCCAGAATTTGAAAAAGGACAGTCTTGGCAAGGGAGTTGGCGCCCACCAGCGCGATCTTGTCGCCCTTATGGACGGTGAGGCTCAAATCTTTAAACATGGGCACCCCGTCGATCGTTTTGCTGAGGCCGGTGATCTCGAGGATGACATCACCGCATGGCCGCTCGGGCTTAAAAACGATGTAGGGATACTTGCGCGAGGAAATCGGCATGTCTTCCAGGGTGAGTTTTTCCAGGAGTTTTTTTCTGGAGGTGGCCTGCCTGGCCTTTGAGGCGTTGGAGCTGAAGCGCTGGATAAACGCCTTCAGCTCGTCGGCCTTAGCCGTGGCCTTCTTGATCTCACTTTCCTTTTGCCGGAAGTGCAGTTGACTGGCCTGATACCAGAAATCATAGTTGCCGACGTACACCTGGATGCGCCCAAAATCGATATCCGCCACATGGGTACAGACCTGGTTCAAAAAGTGACGGTCATGGGAAACTATGATCACGGTGTTCTGAAAGCGGGCAAGAAAATCCTCCAACCAGGCAATGGTCTTGACATCCAACTGGTTGGTCGGCTCATCAAGCAGCAGGATATCCGGGGTGCCGAACAGGGCCTGGGCAAGCAGCACCCGCACCTTGTCGCCGCCATCAAGCTCCTTCATCTTATTTTGATGCATGGCCTCGGCAATGCCAAGATTGCTTAACAGCATGGCTGCCTCTGCCTCCGCATCATAGCCATTCATTTCGCCAAGCGCCTCCTCAAGTTCTCCGGAGCGGATGCCGTCCTCTTCGGTGAAGTCGGCCTTGGCGTAAAGGGCCTCCCGTTCGTTCAGTACATCATAAAGCTTTTTGTGTCCCATGATCACGGTGTTGAGGACGGCTTCCTCCTCAAAGGCAAACTGGTCCTGACTGAGTACGGCGATTCGCTCTTTGGGACCGACCGAGACGGTTCCTTTGTCCGGTTCAAACTGGCCGGCCAGTATCTTCAAAAAGGTTGTTTTGCCGGCGCCGTTGGCGCCGATCAGGCCGTAGCAGTTTCCCGGGCTGAATTTAATATTGACGTCCTGAAAGATTATCCTCTTGCCGTAGGCAAGCGATATGTTCGATGCGTTTATCATATTTTTTCCTTAATGGTATCCAGGAGATGGCTTGGGTATGGGTGAAGACTGCTATAATCTCATGGTCCATGCGAGTGACGCGATGGAAATTCTTTGGCCAGACGGGGAGAAGAGAAAGCAGACCGTTACAACAAAAAAAAACCGCACATCCTCTTTTTCGAGGCATTGTGCGGTGAGATATTCCACTTACAAAAACCAAACAACTACTGCACGATGCGCGCCAACATAGCACATATTGAGAGAATAGCAAGCCATATTAATGCACCAGCCGGCTAACAGACTGATTTCAAAAAGTTATCATCTGACCTCTAAAATTTGACGGTAGAGGCGAACCAGAGTATTGTGGTTCTGCCATCCCATTGGCTGCCAGAAGTCTAATTGTTGCCGACGGATACGATTCAATGCCGGCAGCGGCCGGCGGCTTTCGCGCGGTGGTTCCACCTGTGGCCGTTTCCAGCATAGGCAATGAAGGAGACTCCCCATGAAACCGAAAGACCTCAAAATCGGCACGCAACTGCGCCTTGGGTTCGGGGTTATTCTGGTTTTTGTGGTATTCCTCGGAACGTTGGCCTGGATGCAGACGGACCTGCTCTGGACCCAAACCAAGGATCTCCACGACCATTCGCTCATGGTCCGCCGGGCCGTCGGTAAAGTGGAAGTCGACACCGAGAGCATGTCCCGTCACGCGCGCGAACTGTTTCTGGCCCAGGACGACCAGGAGATTGCGACATCCCTGCAGAACATTGAGATCGAGAAGGTCGATGCCGAGCAGCAGTTCGATATTTTGTCCGACCGCTACCTTGGACCGCGCGACGATATCACCACGCTGCGCGAGGACTTTTCGAAGTGGAATATTCTTCGCGACGAGACTGTCCGACTGCTCAGGGCGGGAAAAACAGAAGAAGCCGAGGCCCGCATCCGGCACGGCGGCGTTCAAGACGCCCAAGCGGATGTGGTAAGGAGCCGTACCAGATCGATCGACGACTTCGCACGCAAAGAGGGCGACCAGTTCTACCGTGACGCCAAGGAGTTGAACGATGCCCTGAGCCGCCAGTTGGGCATGGTGCTCGTTGTTATTCTGCTGCTGTCCTTGAGCGTCGCCTGGCTCCTGCTGAAAGGGATCAAGACGCCGCTGGCGGAGCTGACAGCGGCGACGGAGCAGTTCGGGCAGGGCAATCTTGCGGCCCGCAGCCGGTATGTCTCTGTCAACGAGTTCGGGGTACTGTCCGAGTCATTCAACACCCTTGCCGAGACGGTCCAAATCGAGATGATCTTCAGGGAGCACGCGGCGCAACTCAACGCCGTCATGTTGCGGGAGATCGAGGCGTGCGCGTTCCGCTTGCAGGTCCTCGAGCCCTTGATGCAGCTTACCGGGTCACAGATGGGGGCGATCTACCTGCTGAACGAACAGAAGACCGGCTACGAGCATCTCGAATCCATCGGGCTCGGCGCTGCCGGACGGGCGTCCTTCTCGGCCATGGCCCGCGAGGGTGAGTTCGGAGTCGCGCTGACCACGCGGCAGATTCAGTGCATCGCG
Organism: Deltaproteobacteria bacterium RIFOXYD12_FULL_57_12; assembly: GCA_001799275.1. GTDB lineage: Bacteria > Desulfobacterota > Desulfobulbia > Desulfobulbales > BM004 > YD12-FULL-57-12. The sequence continues at coordinate 31,519 of MGTE01000053.1, read as the reverse complement.
AATATCCCGGCGGATACGCGCTTTACCTTTCCCGCAGTGAGCGGGGACTTCTTACCAATGGAAATCATCACGATTCCGCTCCTCTCGGGCCAAGAAGTTCCGGCGATAATCTCTCTGGCGAGCCTTCACGGCTACGATCCCACGGCAGTACGGCTGGTCACGGACATGCAGGGCGCCCTGGCCGTCTGGATGAACAGCATGCTGGCCAACCGGCGCATCCAGACTTTGAGTGTGGATCTGGAACGCCAGAACCAGGAACTCCAGGCGCAACAGGAAGAACTCAGGGCCGTGAACGAGGAGTTGGAGGAACAGACCCAGCAACTGCAGGAATCAGAGGAGAAGCTCAGAGTCCAGCAGGAAGAGCTTGAGATCACGAATGTTGCACTTGAAGAAAAGAACGATCTGCTGGGGCGGCAGAAGCAGGAGGTAGAGCGCGCCCGGCAGGAGATCGAGGACAAGGCCGGGGAACTCGCCCTGGCCAGCAGGTACAAGTCGGAGTTTCTGGCGAACATGTCCCACGAACTGCGCACCCCGCTCAACAGTCTCCTGCTGCTGGCGCAAGGGCTTGCCCGGAACAAGGAAGGTAATCTGACCAGGGAGCAGATAGAGTCCGCGCGGATTATCCACAACAGTGGCAGCGACCTGTTGAGCCTCATCAACGATATCCTGGATCTGTCCAGAATCGAGGCCGGGCGCATAGACCTGCAGCTCACCACGGTGCGGGTGCGCGATCTTGTCGAAGGGATGCGAAACTCTTTTCAGCACATGGCCGACGAAAAGGGAATAGACCTGGAGATCGTTGTGACCGGCGACGCCCCGGCCGAGATATTGAGCGACCGGAGGCGCGTGGAGCAGATCATCCGCAACCTCATGTCCAATGCCCTCAAGTTCACGAAAACTGGAGGCGTTCTTGTCACCTTCGGGCGGCCTGCTGCCGGAACCGATCTCTCCGCAAGCGGCCTTTCCGTGGGGGAATGTCTGGCTGTTGCAGTCAGAGACACCGGTATTGGCATTGCCCTGGCGCTGCACAAGGTGATTTTCGAGGTATTCCAGCAGGCGGATGGCGGCATCTCGAGAATGTATGGGGGCACCGGGCTGGGGCTTTCCATTTCCTGGGAGCTGGCAACGTTGCTGGGCGGGGAGATACAGCTCGAGAGCGAGCCTGGCAAGGGATCGACGTTCACCTTGTATCTGCCACGGGAAATCGGCAAGCAGCGTCCCGTCCACGTCACCGCCCCGGCAACTTCGAAGCAGGGATCGACAGTTGAGAATCAGCTAATGCAAATCCTTGACGATCGCGACAACATCGCGCCATCCGACCGGGTTATGCTGATCATTGAGGACGACCCGGTCTTTGCCCGGCTGCTCCACGACAAGTGCCACGAGAAGGGGTTCAAGTGCCTGGCCGCGCCGACCGGAGAGGCGGGGCTGGAACTCGCAATGAAGCACCTCCCCTGCGCAGTGATCCTCGATCTCCGCCTGCCCGGCATGGACGGCTGGGGAGTGCTGAGCGCGCTTAAGGAGAACATCCGCACCCGGCACATCCCGGTGCATATCGTTTCCGCTGAGGAGGCCTCAACCTGGTCGCTGCGCAAGGGGGCCGTCGGTCATGTCACCAAGCCAATCGACCAGGCAGACCTCGAGAAGATCTTCCAGCGACTCGAACAGGTATCGACCGGAGCGCCGAAACACCTGCTGGTGGTGGATGACGACGCCACGATCCGTTGCGAGACCGTGAAACTGATCGGTAACGGCGACGTCACGGTGGATGAGGCCGAAAGCGGTGCACAGGCCATGGAAGCGCTCCGCTCTGGAATATACGACTGCGTAGTCCTGGATCTGGGGCTGCCGGATATGGACGGCGGCGAACTGCTGGCGCGGCTTGAGGGCGAAGGGGTGGTGCTCCCTCCCGTGGTTGTCTATACCGCCCATGATCTCACCCCGGACGAAGAAACGGCCCTCCGCGAATGCGCCGATTCCATCGTCATCAAGGATGTTCGTTCCCAGGAGCGATTGCTGGACGAAGTTTCACTCTTCCTGCACCGGGTCGTCAGCCAGATGCCCGAGACGAAACGGAAGGCCATTCAGGACCTCCATGACACGGATACGATTCTCAAAAATAAAAAAATACTTGTGGTGGACGATGACATGCGGACGACATTCGCCGTTTCCAACTTCTTGGCCGAGAGCGGCATGAAGCCGCTGAAAGCAGCCAACGGGGAGAAAGCTCTGCGGCTTCTGGAGGAACAGCCGGACATAGATCTGGTGCTGATGGATATCATGATGCCGGTGATGGGCGGCTGCGAGACCATGCAGCGGATTCGCGCCCAGGACAGGTTTCGTAACCTGCCGATCATCGCCTTTACGGCCAAGGCGATGCCGGAGGATCGCGAGAAGTGCCTGGCAGCCGGCGCCAACGACTACCTGACAAAGCCGCTGGATCTGGGTCGGTTGTTCTCCATGATGCGGGTCTGGCTGTGCAGGTAGAGGCGGAAGACGGGGACGAGAGAACTCCATGAAAGATTCCGGGACAGAGAATATCGAGATCGATCTCCTGCTGGAGTCGGTCTACCGGCGTTACGGCTACGACTTCCGCTCCTATGCCCGGGCCTCCATTGAGCGGAGGATTCGGCAGTTCCTGGCGGATTCCGGGTGTGCCTCAGTGTCCGAGATGATTCCGAAGATCCTCCATGACAGGGAGTTTTTCTCGCGGCTTGCCCGCTACTTCTCTATTTCCGTGACCGAGATGTTCCGCGACCCGTCGGTTTACCGCGCCGTTCGGGAAAAGGTGGTCCCGCTGCTCAGGACGTGGCCGCATTTCAAGGTCTGGCATGCCGGATGCGCTACCGGCGAGGAGGTATACTCACTGGCCATCGTGCTCCAGGAGGAAGGCGTCTACGCTCGGGCCACCATTTACGCCACCGACTTCAACGACGAGGTCTTGGAGCGTGCCCGCGAGGGGATCTACGAAACGGCAAAGCTCCAGGAAGCCACCAAAAACTACCAACAGGCGGGCGGCAAGGGATCGTTTTCGGAATATTACCACGCCCGGTACGATGCGGCGGCCATGGACGGCTCTCTCAAGGAGCGCATAGTCTTTTCCAGCCACAATCTGGCGTCGGACAGCGTGTTCGGCGAAATGCATCTCGTGTTCTGCCGAAACGTACTCATCTATTTCAACCGCGACCTTCAGAACAGGGCGCTTGGGCTTTTTACGGAAAGCCTGGTGCATGGCGGCTTCCTGTGTCTGGGAGCGAAGGAAGACCTCCGGTTTACCGAGGTCAGCGACCGGTATGAGGTCGTGGATCTCAAGGCGCGCATTTATAAAAAAAAGGAAGTGCCATGAGGCAGAAGGAAGCGCAACAGCCGGCCTGCCACGTCAGCTACGAAGCTGTAGTGATGGGTGGATCGGCGGGCGGGTTCAAGGCGTATGCCGCCATCCTCTCGGCGCTTCCCACGGATTTCGAACTGCCGGTCTTGGTGGTCCAGCATCTGCATCCAGGCGATGACGGCTCATTCGCCCGGCATCTGGCGCGCGTCGCGCTGCACCCGGTGATTGAGCCCTGCGACAAGGAACGGATCGAGCGCCGGCAGGTGTATGTTGCACCTGCCAACTATCATATGCTCGTGGAGCGAAACGGGACGATCGCCCTGTCCCTGGAGGGGAAGGTCAACTGGTCAAGACCATCCATTGATGCACTTTTCGAGAGCGCTGCCCTGGCCTTTGGGCAAAGGGTGATCGCGGTCATCCTCTCGGGCGCGAGCATCGACGGCGCCGTGGGCATGCGGGCGATCAAGGCGGCCGGCGGCCTGACCATTGCCCAGGAACCGGCCACGGCCGAGTATCCGGTCATGCCCCAGGCTGCGATTGATACCGGTGCCGTGGACGAGGTGCTGTCAGTGGAGGAGATCGGCCGGCGGCTTATCGAGCTCGGAGCTCGGAAATCGCAAATCGGAGTTTGAACATGCACCAGACACAAAAAATTCTGATCGTCGACGACAAGAAGGAGAATCTTGTGGCCCTCCGGCAGGTTCTGCACGGCGTGGCGGCGGAAATTATCGAGGCGACCAGCGGCAACGAGGCCCTCGCCGCCACACTCGATCACAATTTTGCGATAGCGATTCTGGACGTCATGATGCCGGGGATGAGCGGTTTCGAGCTGGCCGGGCATCTGCGTACCGACGACATCACCAGGTTGATGCCGATTATCTTCGTCACCGCGGCCTATCCGGATGAACAGCATATATTCAGCGGCTACGAGGCGGGATGTGTTGATTACATCGTCAAGCCCTATGTGCCGGAGGTTTTGCTCGCCAAAGTCCGGGTTTTCCTCGAAATGGACCTCCAGCGGCGGGAGTTGCAAAGGCACCGTGACCAACTGGAGACGCTGGTTGCCGAGCGCACCCGCGCGTTGGAGCATGAACTGGCTGATCGCAAGCAGGCGGAGGGGAAGCTGCGGGAGAGTGAAGCGCGGTATCGTGACCTTGTGGAAAATAGCCAGGACCTGATCTGCACACACGATCTGGACGGAAACATTCTTTCCGTGAACACCTCAGCAGCCAGAGCCCTGGGGTACCCATGCGAAGCCCAGTTACGGATGAACCTCCACGACGTTCTTGTGCCGGAAATGCGTCACCGACTGCCCCGGTACCTGGACAGGATGCGGCGGCACGGCGCGGTGCGTGGCCTGATGCACGTTCGAACCAGTTCAGGCGAAGAGCGCATTTGGGAATACAATAACACCCTGCGGACGGAAGGCGTTCCCGCGCCGATTGTGCGCGGAATGGCGCGCGATATCACCGAGCAGAAGCGGGCCGAAGAAAAACTCTCCCGCAGCGAGGCGGAATTCCGCCGGCTCTCGCAGGAATTTCACGGCCTGCTCGACGCGATCCCCGACAGTCTCACCCTGCAGGATAAAAATTTAAAGATCATCTGGGCCAACCTGGGCGCGGCAAAGGGACTCGGGAAGAAGCCGGAAGAACTGGTCGGGCAGCATTGTTACGCCCTGTGGCACAACCGGACGGAGCCCTGTGATCCCTGTCCCGTTTTGGAAAGTTTCGCCACGGGCCAGCCCTGGGAAACCACCAATACCACGTCCGACGGCAGAATATGGGACGTGCGGACCATCCCGTTGCTGGACAACAACGGCAAGGTCGTTAAGGTCATCGAGGTCGGTCGGGATATCTCGGAGCAGCGGAAACTCGAGGCCCAGTTCCGGCAGGCCCAGAAAATGGAATCGGTCGGCCGGCTGGCCGGCGCCGTGGCCCACGATTTCAATAACATGCTGACCATCATCATCGGCTATGGCGAGCTGGTGCTGGCAAAACTCGACGCCAATGACTCGAGTTATCAAGATATTACGGAAATGGTGCAGGCAGCGATCCGATCAGCCGACCTGACCCGGCAGCTTCTGACTTTCTCCCGGCAGCAGACGGTGGTGCCACGGGTGGTCGATCTTAACGAACATATCGAAAACAGCCGCAAGATGCTGAAACGGTTGGTGGGTGAAGATATCGAACTGTTGTTTTCTCCAGAGGACAACCTCTGGTCGATACACATTGACCCGACCCAGGCTGACCAGATTCTGGCCAACCTGACGGTAAACGCCCGGGACGCCATTGCCGGCGTTGGGTCGATCCTTATTGAGACCGACAATGTTGTGCTGGACGAAGCCTACATCACCGGTCGTGAAGGGTTCATCCCCGGCGAGTATGTCCTGGTTGTGTTCAGTGATTCCGGATCAGGCATGGACAAAGAAACAATCCAGAAAATTTTCGACCCCTTCTTTACAACCAAGGGAGAGGGCAAGGGCACCGGGCTCGGCCTTTCGACGGTTTACGGTGCGGTCAAACAGAACCATGGCTTTATCAATGTGTACAGTGAGCCAGGACATGGAACGACCTTTAAGATATATTTCCCCCGTCACCGTGGCCCGGTCGGAAAAGAGGAAATACAACAGGCGGAATCTATTCCGGGCGGCGGCGAGACCGTGTTGCTGGTGGAGGATGAGTTGCCGATTCTTGCCATGTGCAGGCGGATATTGGAGAAACAGGGGTATACCGTCCTGACGGCCGGTCTGCCGGAAGAGGCCATTGTTCTATGCGAACAATATCAAGGCGACATCCATCTGCTGGTGAGCGATGTGATCATGCCTGTCATGAACGGCAGGGAATTGCAGGAGCGGATTTCCCGCATCAAACCTGGCATCAAGGTGTTGTACATGTCCGGGTATCCCGCCGACAAAATCAGCCGGGAGGGTGTGCTTGCCGAGGGAACGAATTTTATTCAGAAACCTTTCTCTCGCCATGATTTTTTTCTGAAAATAAGCCAAATCCTCAGCCAGGGGGAGAGATAAGTGTTCCGCATCCGCCGTGTTTATGACAATGCCCTTCCCTTGGAACGGGATGCCATCATTGAGGTGCAGGAGATCCTCAGACGCCAGTTCGGCGCGCTTTCCAAACGCGAAATCGCCAGCCTGCCCCAGAAGCTCGCCAACCCCATCAAATACAGGTTCCACACCATCCTCTTCGTGGCTGATGGTATGCACCAGCAGGTCAAGGGCTTTGCCCTCTTAAACCATGCGCCGGATCTCAATTTCTGCTATCTCGATTTCATTTCCGTGCGGCCGGGTTCCAGCGCCGGCGGCATTGGCGGCGCCCTTTACGAGCGGGTGCGGGAAGAGGCGCGCTTCCTGGAAACAGTCGGCGTTTTCATGGAGTGCCTGCCGGACGACCGCACCCTGTGCCCCAACCCGGCCCTGATCAAGCAGAACCGCGCCCGGCTGCGCTTCTACGAACGCTACGGCGCCCTGCCAATAATCAATACCGCCTACGAAACGCCGCTCAAACCCACCGACATCTGCCCGCCTTATCTGGTCTTTGATTGCCTTGGTTCTGCAAAGCCACTTACACAGGAATCTGCCCGCCGAATCGTCCACGCCATTCTGACCCGAAAGTACGGTAAAATCTGTCCACCCGGCTATATCGATATGGTGGTGGACTCCTTCCGGGACGATCCGGTCCGGCTGCGGCCGGCCCGCTACCTCAAAACCGAGCCGGTCAGGGTGCAGCCCATCAGGTCGCTCGAAAAACGGATCGCCCTGGTGGTCAATGAGGGTCACGACATTCACCACGTCCACGACCGCGGCTATGTAGAGTCACCGGTGCGCATCCCTTCCATCCTCAAGGGTATCGAACCCACCGGCCTTTTCGACCGCTTGCCGGTCCACCACTTTCCGGAACGGCATATCAAGGAGGTGCACGACCGCACCTTTGTGGAATATCTTAAACGGATGTGCAGCCGGCTCGAACCGGGCAAGTCGGTCTACCCCTATGTCTTTCCCATCCGCAATGCGGCGCGGCCGCCCAAGGACCTGCCGGTGCGGGCCGGCTACTTCTGCTTCGATACCTTTACGCCGCTCAACCGCAACGCCTACCATGCCGCCAAGGGCGCGGTGGACTGTGCCCTCACCGCTGTCTCCCAACTGCTCAAGGGGTATCGACTTGCCTACGCCCTGGTGCGGCCGCCGGGCCATCATGCCGAAAGCCGGGTCTTTGGCGGCTTCTGCTACTTCAACTCCGGCGCCATTGCCGCCGATTTTCTGAGCCGCCTGGGCCGCGTAGCGGTGCTCGACATCGACTACCACCACGGGAACGGCACCCAGGAGATCTTCTACCAGCGCGCCGATGTCCTCACCCTCTCCATCCATGGCCACCCAAGCTTTGCCTATCCATACTTCTCCGGCTTTGCCGAAGAGAAGGGCGAAAGGGCAGGGCAGGGCTATAACCGCAACTACCCCCTGCCGGAACAAGTGGAAGGCCATGGCTACCGCCAGACTCTGGAGCGGGCTCTGAACCGCATCCGCAAATTCCGGCCGCGTTTTCTGGTGGTCGCACTGGGGCTCGACACGGCCAAAGGCGACCCCACCGGCTCCTGGTCGCTCACCCCGACGGATTTCGAGGAAAACGGCCGGCTGATCGGCGTACTCAAGCTGCCCACCGTGGTGGTGCAGGAGGGTGGCTACCGCACCAAGTCGCTGGGTACCAATGCCCGCCACTTTTTCACCGGCCTGTGGAGCGGTGCGCTGCTGCCGAACAACAGCAAGTCGTAACCCGCATGGCAACGGCATCAAATGGCTGCTGCCTGCGGGGCGTCAGGGCCGCAGTGGCACAGTGTGGTATTTTGTTGATTTTGCCTATTTTTCGTTGCATGTCATATTGTTTTCGTCTATAAACCCCTCTGAATTCTGAATTTCCAATGTTCCTCTTTTTCTGCAGGCTGGCCTTACCGCCGGGGACAATGTATGACTGAAAAACAACAACAGGATGCGGCGCTGGATGGCCTGATGAAGGATCTTCAGGTTTTTATCGAATTGTCTTTTCGGAATGACGAGGGTCTCCTGCGGGAATGGATAGCGGAAACCGTCAATAAAATCGACGGCCGCTGCTGGGTGAAGAAGCAGTGTTCCGAAACGAATTGTCCTGCCTTTCGGAATGAGTGTGGCCGCTGCTGGCTGATCGCCGGCACCATGTGCGGCGGAGAGGTGCAGGGGAAATTTGCCGACAAGTACGTGTTCTGTACAAGCTGCGAGATATATCTGGATACGGTTGGCGATGATCGGGTCAGGCGGTTGCGTGAGCTGGTTATTGCTTTGGTTCACAGCCTGCGGGTTCGGCAGCACGAACTCAGGGAAGCGCAGTCCGAACTCAAGATATTGAGCGGCCTGCTGCCGATCTGTATGTCCTGCAAGAAGATCCGTGACGACAAAGGATACTGGACCCAGCTTGAGTCGTATATCCACCACCACTCAGAGGCCCAGTTCTCGCACGGCATCTGCCCGGAGTGCATTGAAAAACTTTATCCTGGTATATTGAGCAGGCAAAACAATACGAAAGACCGGTAGCACCAACTCGCCGCGCGGGAGAGGGAGGGAGCATGAAGCCGCGGACCTGTGTCACGCCTCATGGCTGTTTTGTCTACGGCATTCATCAGCCGGCTTTTTCAGCGGCTAATCTGCGGGTAGCGGATGCGGTCCAGCCGCTGGGCGCCTTTGTTAACGGCGAGGTTTGTGACAACCAACGGAATTTTCCGGTCGCGGATGTGGAAGAGGCCGCGGCGGACTGGGTGTTCGAGATCCCGAATGCCTTTCCTTTCCGGGGCACGACCTATGTCGGCCGTGCCTGGGCCGACCGGACCGCGCAGAATCCCGCCGCCAATTTTCTGCCCCAGGCAGCCGCGGTCTCCATGACCGAGTTTCTGGCGGAGTTCGCAGGCGGCGAC
>MGTE01000053.1:249-22183 GCA_001799275.1 Deltaproteobacteria bacterium RIFOXYD12_FULL_57_12 | reverse complement strand
GGCCGTCACTTCCACCGATAGCCGCGACCTGGTGGAGTTGGCGCGCCTTGCCTGCGAGTTTGTCTATGATTCCCGCAGTCGAAAAAAACCGCAGGGCCTGCGCTGGGAGCAGGACAGCCGTGGTCGAGTCCGACCAATGATCCGGCAGCACGATCTTTTCGAGGTGGTGGCGAACAACCGTCATCTGCCGGATGCGTACAAGGAGGCCATGGTGCTCAGGCCCGGCGCCCAGGGGCAGAGCGAAATCGTCGGCGAGTGGCGGACTCCTGCCACGCACGTGTTCGAATATCTGCGGCGCAACAGTTATATCCCCTGGGGGCATTATGCCGCCAATATGGCCGATGACGCGGTGCGCTACCGGGCCGCGGACCTGCTGCCGGCCGACATGGCCGGCCTCCGCCATCTCTACTGCCAGCGGACCTATGTGCGGCTGGCCGCCCTGCTGGGTGTGGAACTGCCCGGCCGCCGGCAGACCTTGAGCACGGCGGCGCTCGAACAACTGCGCCGGCACGTGCTGGCGGCCCTGGCCGCCCGGCCGGCCGCGCCTGCCCTGCAGTTCGACGCCACCCTCTGGGGCTGGAACTACGGGTTTGATTTTGCGCCGAGCGGCTACCGGCTGCATGCCTCCCACCAGCAGATCCACCAGCAGTACGCCATGCTGCCGGCCACGGTCACCGCCTTCCGGAGTGACGGCGCAGGCGACAGCAGCGGTGAAATGGCGTCTTATGGCTGCGGCGATCTTATCGCCGCTTTTATCGATGACTATCGCCGGGCATACGGCAGTGATTTTTTTGACGACTATGTCCGGGCGATCCGCACCAACCAGCGGCTGGACAACGACCGGCAGCGCGATTGCAGCCTGATCGTTTACGAAGACCGGCATGTCATGCTCTTTGTGCCTAAAGCGCAAACCTCGCAGTGGGAACTGCAGCTGATGACCATGGGACCGGTAGGCAATATTCTGGAGGCCGACATCGAGGTGCGGGCGGCCATTGATCACGGGCTGCTGATTGCCATCCGCATCCTCGCTGGCCTCGGCGCCGCCATGGTGACCACGATCGAATACCCCAAGCGGTTCACCGCCGGCAACAACGGCCAGAAACTGCTCTATTCCCTGCTGCCCAGGCTGCCCCAGTCACCAGGCGCTTTTTCCGAGGCGCAGCTTCGTTTTGTCATGGGCCATTATCCGGAAGATTTTGCCAGCGCCTGCCGGGCCAAGTTCGAATCCTTTCCGGAGCCGCGATAAAATTTCCCTTTGTCAGCCAACGTAGTCTGTTAATTCGGCACGCTGTGTGGTAAATAGCTTTTCTGCACTGTAAGCGCCGCACGCCGCAGGCGGCGATTTATCATGAAGTAACTTTTGTTGAAGGTGGATGGGAAAAACAAAAGAGAATATCGAATATCGAACGCCGCTCCCGCCATCCCTGGCTCCCGCGGTATTAGCCCATCCCTGGGCGTCAAGGAATAATGAATGTCGAAGGGGAAAAAGGAGTTTGATATTGAGGACCGGTTGTTTGATTTTGCCGTTCGTATAATTCGAACCGCTGAGACCTTACCAAAGACAGAAATCGGCAACCACAGCCCGAAAGGGCAAAACTTCATGATTCGAAATTCCTTGTTCGATATTCGATATTCTCTTTAATAATTTTAACTACACAATTTCAGGTTGTTACCGTGAAGTTGCTTGGGAAGTTAAGCCAAACTCAGCCGGCGTATCACGAATCATGAATACACGAGAAGGTTATTACGGACAATGGGGCGGCGCCTTTATTCCCGAGGTGCTTTACGAGACATTTCGGGAACTGCGGGCCGCCTTTCACGCGGCCAAGCAAGATCCGCTTTTCTGGCAGGAATATGTGGATCTGATGTCCACCTATTCCTGCCGGCCGACGCCGCTTACCGGGGCTGACAATCTGAGCGACCATTTTGGCGGGGCGCGGATCTTCATCAAGCGGGAGGATCTCAACCATACCGGGGCGCACAAGGCCAACAACGTCATGGGCCAGGGCCTTCTGGTCAAGCGGATGGGCAAAAAGCGAGTGATCGCCGAAACCGGCGCTGGCCAGCATGGGGTGGCCACCGCCACCATGGCGGCCAAGTTCGGGTTCGAATGCACCATCTACATGGGCGAGGAGGATGTGCGGCGGCAGCGGCCTAATGTCTTTTGGATGGAGAAACTGGGCGCCAAGGTGGTGCCGGTGACCGACGGTTCCCGGACCCTGAAGGACGCGATCAACGAGGCCTTTCGCGACTGGGTGGGCAGCATGGACACCACCCACTATGTCATGGGCACGGTCTGCGGGCCGCATCCCTTTCCCGAGATGGTGGCCTGGTTTCAGTCGATCATCGGCATCGAGGCCCGTCGGCAGATTCTTGATCGGATCGGCCGCCTGCCCGCTGCGGTTTATGCCTGCGTCGGTGGCGGCTCCAACGCCATGGGCATTTTCCAGGGGTTTTTGTCTGATCCGCAGGTGGAGCTGGTCGGCGTCGAGGCGGGTGGCCGGGGGCTCGATAGCGGTGAACACGCGGCGCGGCTGGCTGGGCGTGATGCCTCGGCTGGCGTGGCCCAGGGCTATAAGACCATGTTCCTGCAGAATGGTGACGGTCAGATGCGCGACACCCATTCGGTGGCAGCCGGCCTTGACTATGTCGGCGTCTCCCCCATCCTGTCCAACCTCTGGGAATCCGGCCGGGTTCGTTTCGCGGCGGCAACCGACGCTGAGGTCATCACGGCGCTCGATCTGACCATGAAGCAGGAGGGGATCATCCCGGCGCTCGAGTCGGCGCACGCCTTTGTCCAGGCATTCAAGGACGCACCGCGGCTGCGGCCGGAGGATGCGATCATCATCAACATGTCGGGCCGGGGCGACAAGGATATCTTCACCATTGCCCACGCCTTTGGCGATCCGTCCTGGAAGAAGTTCATCATGGACAGAGGAGCTGAATATGCAGCTGGAAAATAGTATACGGACGGCTCTTTCCCAGCGGCCGATCCTGCTCATGACCCATCTGGTGCTGGGCTATCCATCCTTTGCCGTCAACCGGGAGGTGATCGGCCAGATGGTGGACAGCGGCGTCGATCTGATCGAGATGCAGATCCCCTTTTCAGAGCCGGTGGCCGACGGGCCCATGATTCTCAAGGCAAACCAGGCGGCGATCACCAGCGGCGTTCGGGTGGAGGAGTGCCTGGAGTTCGCGGCCGAGATGACTGCGGCGCACCGCATCCCGTTTCTGTTCATGACCTATTACAATATTCTTTTTAAATACGGGGTGGAGCGCTTCGTGCGCCGGGCAAAGGAGATAGGCATCCAGGGTTTTATCGTCCCCGACCTGCCGCCGGAAGAGGGCGCCGAATATCTGGCCCTGGCCAAGGCGGCTGGTCTGGCGCCGATCCAGATTTTCGCCCCCACCTCGACACCGGCCCGCATGTCGTTTCTGGCCGGCCATGGCGCCGGCTTCATCTACTGCGTAGCCCGGCGGGGCGTCACCGGCCGGAAGACCGAATTTGATGCGCAGTTCGGCGACTATATGGCCCGCTGCCGGGCCGCCACGGACCTGCCGCTCGCCGTGGGGTTCGGCATCCGCGAAAAGGCCGATGTCGACTCGCTGATCGGTCGGGCCGATATCGCGGTGATCGGCACCGAAACCATCCGGCTGGTTGAGGCCGGGGGCGCGGCCGCGGTTGGCCCCTTCATCACCGGCCTGCGCGATTGAGTTGCACGGGGTACAGCCGTTTCGTCTGATTGTTTGACAATTCAAGCAACAACAGGTAAACATGAAACCATGGCCAAACTTGTCGCGAGACAGGGACGGAAAGCCACGGGTTTCTATGAGACAGCCGGGTTGCATAGCAGTTGTTTTTATTAACCGGGTCTGCCATCCAGTGGCGGCCCGGTTTTTTTTGTCTTGTCAACGTGTGCCGTTTTCGTAGTTTTCTTCCCAGATTCTGGGCTGTTTTGACGATACTCTTGTCAGAGGTTTAGTATATTTCGGGTGGCATGTCGAAAATTTTGCTGGGAGGTGTCAGAGATGAAGATCGGCGCGAAAATAGGTGGCGGGTTCGGGGTTGTGATCGCCTTGCTGGTTATTCTCGGCGGAGTTGGCATCTTGCAGTTGAAACGCATGAACTTCAACTATCAGGACAGGGTTTTGGTGGCAAATAAGGCCGAACTGCACGCCATGGAGATGGTGGCGGGCACTCTGGAGGTGCGGAGTTACGAAAAGGATTTTCTGGCCCGACGCAACATGAAGGATGCGGAGCAGGTCAATAAATACCTTGAGGAGGTCAAAACCGTTATCCGGGAGGCGGACAAGGTCATCTCCCTGGCAGAGGCGCAGCAGAAAATCGATGCGATCGACAGTGCGATGGCTGTGTACAAGGAAAATTTTGACGCGCTGGTTAAGCAATATGAAAAAATGGGGCTGGATGAAAAATCCGGCCTGCAGGGGGTGTTCGTGGCCGCGGCCAGGGAGTTGGAGAAAGCACTGACCGAACACAGTCTGGATGGCGGCATGATTTCCTATCTTGCTATGAGAAGGGATGAAAAGAATTATCAGCTGCGGCGTGAACTGAAATATGTCACCAGTCTCGATGAAAGAGTTGCGGCACTTCGCAAGCAACTCACGGAAGCTAAGCTTGCCGAGGCGGCCCGGGCTGGGTTGACCGCGTCTCTGGATGCCTACAGCACAAACTTCCATCGCCTGGTTGATGAGGATCGTTTGACCGACGAAATGATGGCCGCGATGGAAAAGAGCGCCTCGGCCGTCATGGCACTTGCCGAAGAGGTGAAGAAACTGGCCGCTGACGAGGCGGATCGTATCGTCGCCGACATCTCCAGCAGCGCGGCGTGGGCCATCGGCCTCATGTGGCTGCTGATGGGGGTCAGTACCGCCGGCGCCGTTGCGTTTGCCTTTCTCCTGGCCCGCGGCATCTCCAAGCCGCTGCAGCAGACCGTGCGGATGATCCATGAGCTGGAAAGCGGGCATCTCGACATGCGGCTGCACATGGCAGGCCGGGATGAGATCGGGCAGATGGCGCAATCCATGGATCGATTCGCCGACAACCTGCGGAATGAGATTGTCAGCGCCCTGGAGCGACTGGCCCGCCACGATCTGACCTTTGAGGTTGCGCCCCGGGACGACAGGGATGCGTTCCGCGGCGCCCTGAAAAAGGCCGGCGAGGATTTGAACCGAATCGTGGCCGGGATGCGAGCGGGCAGTGAACAGGTGGCGGCAGCGGCTGGCCAGGTGGCCGCGGCCAGCCAGTCTCTGTCGCAGGGGGCGACCGAGCAGGCCAGTTCCCTTGAGGAGATCAGCAGTTCCCTGACCGAGCTGTCAGCCCAGACCAGAATGAATGCGGAGAACGCCGGGCAGGCCAACCATCTCACCAGTGAGGTCAAGAACACCGCGGAAAAAGGCGACGCTCACATGCGAGAAATGGTGACGGCCATGGCCGCAATCAATGAGTCCGGCAAGAGCATCTCCAAGATCATCAAGGTGATCGACGAAATCGCCTTTCAAACGAATCTCCTTGCCCTGAATGCGGCGGTCGAGGCGGCACGGGCCGGCAAGCATGGCAAGGGTTTTGCCGTGGTGGCCGAAGAGGTCCGGAATCTGGCGGCCCGCAGCGCCAAGGCAGCCAGGGAGACCTCGCAGCTTATCGAGGATTCTGTGAATCGGGCAAAGAGCGGCGCGGAGATCGCTGACCGGACCGCCGCCGCCCTTCAGGAAATTGTGTCCGGTGTTACCAAGGCGACCGACCTGGTGGCGGAGATTGCCGTTGCCTCCAACGAGCAGGCCCAGGGAATTTCCCAGATTAATGCCGGCGTCAGCCAGATCGATCAGGTGACCCAGCAGAATACCGCCAATGCCGAGGAGTCGGCGGCGGCCGCCGAGGAACTTGCCTCGCAGGCCATGGAACTGCAGGGAATGCTGGCTCGTTTTACCTTGAAGGGCGGGGCCGGTCAGCATCTGCATTCTGCCGACGTCAGGAAAAAGACGCCTACCGCTGCCTTGCCGCCGCCTCCACCGGCAAAGCCTACCCCAGGGAAACCGGCAAGGAAATTTTCCCCGAAGAAGAAAGAAACCGGTTCATGGGCGGACATGCCCGTTGCCGAGGCGGCAGCCAAAGGCCGGGAAGGTCAGGAAGAGACAAGCGAGCGTAAGCCCCGGCCCGCGGATGTGATTGCCCTCGATGATAGCGAGTTCGGAAAATATTGAGGTTCGGCCGTTGGCGTAACGGGTCGTCGCTCGACGGTGCATGAAGAAAAGGCCGGTTGTCTCGCGGATAACGTGCGTGACAACCGGCCTTGATTTTCCTGCAACAGGACAGTGCTGTCGCACGGGAATTATTTGCCGAATGCGTTGGGGTGGCAGCCGCTGCACTTGACCGGTACCGCCTTGCCTGCCTTGCTTGCTTCTTTATGGCAGCCGCGGCACAGGACATGGGCCGCCTTTTTGTAAGTGTTCAACTCCTCATTCTTCATCTCCTGATTGTGGCAGGAGTCGCAGCTGTTCGCGGTCATGGTCTGGCCGGTCAGGTGATGGCAATCCATGCAGCCGATTTTTTTCTGGTGGGTACGGTGCGGGAATATGGCCGCTTGGGTGGCTCCGTCCGACTTGAGGGTCATCGTCTCCAGACCGATATCGATATCCTTGGCAAAGACGGCCCCGGTAATGGCAACGCCCATGAGAGACAGAAAAAACGTGACCACAATCCTTGATAACAACTTCCTTCTCATTCCTTCCTCCTTGCTTGTTTGGTAACTCGCCTTGTCCTTGGTGCATCTGCATGAAATCTGCAGTGGTGTCGTGATGCTGCGTCTGCGGAATATGCTTCTCTATCCGGGCGGCTGAAATCTGTTTCCTGAACGCTGGCTGGCAGGAGTCGCGATGGTCGCGATGCCTTCCCCGACAAGCGGGTCATGTGAGGGCCGCGACAAGAAATAATCATCCAGTCTTGCTTGTCTTCCGGCTCGTCTTCTGCGTTGCAGCAAGGGTTACATAACGCTGCTATGGGCCCCTTGCTACGCCTTGAAGCCAAACCGGTATCCGGCGCAATTTTTGGACAATTATTTCTTACCGAGGCCCTTAATAACGCGATTGTCAAAGAAGATCAACGTCTCTTTCGGGCAAACTCATAGAGTTTCGGATGGGAAGTGACTTCGTAATAGCTTTGGCCCGTAGGTCTGGCAGTTTCGAGATTCGCAGAGTTGATCGCCAGCACCTCGCCTGCCCGGATGACCAGTTGTTGGTATTTGCCGCTTACGGTCGGGAATGTACCGGAATAAAGGCTGACCTTGTTTTCGCCGTTGAAATCCGAGATGTTGCATTCTGTTCGCTGCAGGTCGATTTCTTCGGACAATCGCGCAAAGGCGGCCGCGTTTAGTTCGATGCCGTTGACGTTATAGCGCCAGAGGAGTTCGTCTTCCTCATACGGTCCTGCACCCGGCGGTTCGAGCTGAAAAACATACAGGTTGAAGGCTCTTTTTCTGGAAGCCAGCAGGCGGCGGAGGGATGTCGAACAGCCGGCCAGCCGGTCCGCCTGGTTGATGGCTGACGAGATCATTATCCGGTTGGCGCCGTCGAAAAGGAAGGCCGGGGCGGAATCCAGGAAACTGATGCCGCAGCCCACCTCCAGCGCTGGCAGCTGGTGCGTGGCGCAGGTCGAGTTGTGTTTCCGGGTGATGTTCAGGATGTTCAATGCCAGGCCGCAGGCCCGCGCCACCTCAAACCGCTCGGTCAGTTGTCCTGGTTCGGCAATTGTCAGAATAATGGCGTCGCCTCGGACGAACACCTTTGTTGCGCCGTATTCCGGGATAATATCCGTAACCGGTTCGAAAAAGTTGAGACTGAAATACGAGGCTGGATTCAGCCCGTTCTGTGACAGCTTGCGGGTAATCTGTTCGGCGCCCCTGACATCCGCCTTGATAATGACATGGCTGTTCAGGCTTCGATCGTCTGTCAGATCGATCTCCTGCTCGTGCACCAGCATATATTCGTAAAGGGTGTGGTTGGCACGGGAAAGACGGATGATCCTCTCTTCGGTGGCCAGATTGATGCGCTCCAGGACTTCTCTGAGTGCCCGGCTGTTGGTGAGATCCCGGTGATAGCGGCAGAAGCCCCTGAGGAATTGCAGAAGAAATTCTTGCTTCTGCAGCAGGGTGAAGCGGCTGAGGTCGTTGCCGGTCTCCTGTAAGGGTTGCAGTGTGAAGGGTTTGCCGTAGAAAGAGCGGTGTCGCTCGAGTTGGCTGACAATGTTTTTCTGCATCTGCGGCACAAGCAGATAACCGAGCAGCTGCTGGGGCACCAAAGGGGGACAGTATTGCCGGAAGATTTTTTTTATTTCCTGAGCGGCCACAATCCTGTCAATAAGGCCGGATTCCTCGAATTTTCTGAGGCAGTCAACCAGACGATTTCTTTGTCTGCTCGCCTGTTTTTCGAGCAAGGTGGCCGTGTCTTTGGCTGCTGCCCCGATTTTTGTTTCCGTGAGCTGGTAGTTGAATAAACGGTCGATGTTGTCGACCTGCATGATGAAAGCGTCCGGCTGCCGGTTGTCGGTCTGGGCGAAGGCCATATCGGCCTGCTCGTTGGCTGTTTCCTGGTATATACCCCGGAGAAGGGCAAGGACCTGGTCATAGCGGTCGATATCGTCGGCGCGATGGCCCAGCAGGACATATTCATCCAGCATGAATTCGTCGGTCGGCTGATCGACCAGCAGAAGAGGGTTGGCAAAGAGGTCGATCGGCAGGGCGGCGGCCGGGCCGAATACTGCCTCCCTTCTCGCCTGCAGCTCCTGTTGGTGCACGGTGTGGATCGCCCCGAAAAGATCCTTGCCGGCCAGCGAGATGATGGTGCGGCGCTGCAGGCGGATGCTCGCCAGCCTTTCCTTGATTTCGGCGACATCCCGCGGGTCGCGGCTTTTGGATGCCTCATATTCCCAAATGCAGTTGTTGAAGGTGTTGATCAGGGTGTCAAACTGAACGCGGATTTCACGCTGGATCATCTTGATGGCAGCGAGCTGGACAAGATGGTCCAACTGGATTTCACTCGTCTCCTTTGCCTTGTTGATGGCGGCAAGCATGATTTCTTGATAACCCTGCTGGAGACTCTCCTTTTTTTCCGCGAGACTACCGGACAGCGGGTTCGGCCAGATTTTTTCAGCCTGTGAATGGTGGATGAGCAGGTGCAGGGAAAAGTCGCCGATCTGTCTGCAGATATCCGGACTCAGAAGGACATCGTAACGAAGATTGTCCGTTCCCGGTTTCAGCCGTTCTAGGGAGATATTGAGGGAATAGGGCCGAGGGGTTTCGTCGTCGGCGATGAAAGGGGGCTCGCCGGGCTGTTTTTTTTGAGATGGCATGCAGTCGACCCTCTTTTTCCGGCTGGTATATTGCTGGTGGGTTGATCATGGAAAAACGGCCTAACCCCGATGAACGGGATTAGACAGATAGTCTGTAGGTGTTTAGTCTATTAGCAACTGAAAAAGGCCAGAGATTGTACGCGTTGCACCTTTATTCCCAATTGTTTTTTGCTAACAGACTACAGACTAACAGTCTAAGCAACCTGAGTAGTTGTTTCTTGGATGCTAATAATTATCTATCCGGCTGAATTTGGCCAGCTATTTCTGAAGGCGTGATTTTTTGAGGCCGATGCCGTCAAGTATACTATAATGGAGTGCCGCCGTGAACCAGTGGGTGGAATCTGTGGGAAAGGATTTGGCGTGATCAGGGGTGGCGGCAATGGGCCGCAGCTCGGCGGTTCTCAGCCGGAACTCTGGGCGGCCGCGGTCTGCAGCCATTCTTTAATCTGGGCCGGGGTGGGCAGGCGGCCGGCGCTCTTTGTTTCGCCGTTGATCACCAGGGCCGGCGTCATCATGACCCCGTGGCGCCAGATTTCGTCTAGGTCGTGAATGTTTTCCACATCGGCGGCCAGACCAAGTTCGTCAAGGATGTCGATCAGCGTCTTGTGGAGACGGTTGCAACTGACGCAGCCGGGTCCGAGAATACGGACGGTGAGCACCTGATGGCCGCCGGTTGTCTGGTCGCGGCTGCGGCAATATTCCCGGCGCAGCGCTTCACGATAGATGTGGCCGGCGGCGGGTGGGATGTAGTTCTGGCGGCGGACCGCCTCGAACAGGAACTCGACCGCTTCTTCTTCGGGGAGACGATCGGCGAGCGCCCGGTTGATCGCCACGTCCAGGCCGATGAGACCGACACTGGCCCTGCCGATGCGGATGGTTTTTTGCTGCGGAATATCCATTGTCAGAATTCAGAAGACAGGAGTCAGGATTCAGAATGGTGTTGGAATACGTTGTTGGCAGTCTAGTGGCGTCTGCAGGGAACGGGCTCAATGCGTCGCCTGGTTTCTTGTTTCGCCTTCTGTGAATTTTCTGAACTATAACCCTTGCATCCAATTATGACCACTCTTACGACAGACTGGCTGCAACGCTATCCCGCGCCGCTTGTCCGGGCGCTGGCCCGGCTGGCGCAGCAACGGGGCGTGCAGTTCTACATAACCGGCGGCACGGTGCGCGACTGGCTGCTGGGTCGCATGGCCAACGATCTGGATATCACCGTGGCCGTGGACGGCATGGGTTGCGCCCGCAACCTGGCCAAGGAACTGGGCGGCAGCTACGTCCCCCTTGATGCCGATGAGGATGTGGCGCGGGTGGTCTGGCAGCAGATCACCGTGGATTTCGCCGGGTTCCGCGAACGGACTTTCACGATCAATGCCGATCTCCGGAAGCGGGATTTCACCATGAACGGGCTGGCTATCCCCTTTGCGGCGGACCGACAGGGTCTGCACGAGACCCTGGAAATCATCGACCCCGGTACCGGCATCGCCGATCTGAACGCCGGTTTAGTCCGCTGTTCCGTCCCAGACGTTTTCGAGTCCGATCCTTTGCGTCTGCTCCGGGCCTATCGGTTCATGGCCACCCTTGGTTTCAGCATCGAGGTCGGCACCGCAGCGGCGATCCGCACCCGGCACCGTCTGATTAACAACGTCAGCCCGGAGCGCGTCTCCTACGAGTTGGGGCAGATCATGGCCAGCGAGCGGGCGGCCGTCACGGTGCGGCGCCTGCGGGTTGATGGCCTTCTGGCTGTGCTTTTTCCGGAACTGCAGGAAGGCGAAGGCGTCGTGCAGCCGGCCAGTCATCACCTGGACGTTCTGGAACACGGCCTGGCCGCCCTGGCTTGGATGGAAACGATTTTGGCAACACCCGGCGACTTTTTTCCCGGCCAGAAAGTAGAATTGCTTGGCTATCTGGCTGCCGGGCCGCGGCCGGCATGGCTGAAGTGGGCCGCCCTTTTTCATGATCTCGGTAAGCCGGCGGTCTGCAGGATTCGGCCGGATAAGGGGGGGCGCATCACCTTCTATAACCATGACCGGGTGGGTGGTGAGCGGTTTGCCCGCATCGCCGGCCGCCTGAAATGGAGCCGGTTGGATACCAGGATGGTCGTACAGTTCATTGTGCAGCACATGTGGCCGTTTCATCTGAACAACGCCCGGTTGCGGACCGGGTTGACACCGCGGGCCTATCTGCGCCTGGTAAAGGCGACCGGCGTCGAACTTCCCGGTCTGTTCCTGCTGGCCATGGCCGACAGTCTGGCCGGACAGGGGCCTGGGAAACCGGCCGGCATGGAGGCGGGCCTGGCCTTGCTTTTCGGGGAAACGATCCGGGTCGCCCGGGAGCTTATCGAGCCGGTTCTCGCGCAACCACGGTTGCTGACCGGCCACGACCTCATGGCCATGGGCATCCCGCCCGGCCCGCTTTACCGGCGAATCCTCGATGAGTTGGAAACGGCCCAGGTGGAAGGGGTTATCGAAAATCGATCGCAGGCCGTCCAATGGCTGGCGGCTTTTGTCGAGAAACAGGGGTTTCCCGCGCCGGCCGCGAAATAATCATAACCGCCTTCCATGAGGGGCGTAAACGTGGGGTAGACGCCGAACCGTAACCGTGCAGCAGTGCCGCAGATGCGCGAAAAAGGCCTGCCCGCCATACACACGGTATGCGGGCAGGCCGATGACAAAGCAGATGTGGTGCTGCTGCACGGTTACAAATAATCGTTTGACGATCTTTTGTAGACCAATGTAAAGTTTTTGGATTATATTCACGGGCCACAGGGAAGGGCGGTCCGCCACGAATCAATGGAAAAGGATGAGTTGCACGCATGGTGACGCAGAAAAAAGCGCAGGGGCCATTTTGTTTGGTATCGGATTCATTCGACGTGGAGGAGCTGAAGCAGAAGATCTCTCAGCACCTCCTGCGTGATCTGGGCCGGGATCCGGAACGCGCCAGCAAGCGGGATGTGTGCAAGGCCGTTTCCCTGGTCATCCGTGATGTGTTGATCGAACGTTGGGTCCAGACCCAGAAAAGCTATTATGCCAAGAAGCAGAAACGGGTCTACTATCTGTCCCTGGAGTTTCTGATCGGCCGTTCGCTGGGCAATGCCCTGATCAACATGGGATTCCTTGACAAGATGACCATTGCCCTTGAGGAACTGGGCTACGAGCTTGAGGAAATCCGCGAGGAGGAGGAAGACGCAGCGCTCGGCAACGGTGGCCTGGGCCGTCTGGCCGCCTGCTTCATGGATTCCATCGCTACCCTGGGGATTCCGGCTTATGGCTACGGTATCCGCTATGAATACGGCCTGTTCTATCAGAAAATCATCGACGGGTTTCAGGTGGAGAGCCCGGACAACTGGCTGCGCTACGGCACCCCCTGGGAGTTCGAGCGGGCGCAGTATCTCTATCCGGTCAAGTTCCACGGTCGGGTCTACCGCTACCTCGACGACCAGGGCCGGCTGTGCAGCGAGTGGGTGGATACCGCGGACGTGATGGCCATGGCCTGTGACATGCTGGTGCCGGGCTTCAACAACAAACATGTGGTCAACATGCGGCTGTGGACGGCGCGGGCCACCCGGGAATTCGATTTGTCCTTTTTCAACCGCGGCAACTACATTGCCGCCATGGAAAGCAAGGTTCACTCCGAAACCATCTCCAAGCTGCTCTATCCCTCTGACCATTTTCAGGAGGGTCGGGAGCTGCGGCTCAAGCAGCAGTATTTTTTTGTTTCCGCCACCTTTCAGGATATTTTTCGGCGCTACAAGAAGAAGGAGAGCACCTTCGACGAATTCAGCGACAAGGTGGCGGTGCAGCTGAACGACACCCATCCGGCCATTGCCATCCCGGAGCTGATGCGACTTCTGGTCGACATCGAGGGTGTCTCCTGGGAAAAGGCCTGGGCCATCTGCGTCCGCACCTTTGGCTACACCAATCATACCCTGATGCCCGAGGCCCTGGAAACCTGGTCAGTGGCGTTGCTGGGCCGCGTACTGCCGCGCCACCTGGAGATCATCTACGAGATCAACCAGCGTTTTCTCGATCAGATCAGCGTCCGTTATCCCGGTGAGGTTCACAAGCTGCGCAATATGTCGCTCATTGAGGAGGGGGAGACCAAGAGGGTGCGGATGGCCCATCTGGCCATTGTCGGCAGCCATTCGGTCAACGGGGTTGCCGAACTGCACACCCACCTCATGCGAACCAGGATATTCAAGGACTTCGCCGAGTTTTTTCCGGGCCGTTTCAACAACAAGACCAACGGCATCACCCCGCGTCGCTGGCTGTTGAAATGTAACCCCGACCTGGCCGAACTGATCACCGAGACCATCGGCGGCGAATGGGTGACCAATCTTGACCATCTCAGGAACCTTGAGGCCTATGCCGACGACCGGGCCTTTCAGAAGCGCTGGCATCGGATCAAGAAGGAGAACAAGGGCCGTCTGGCCAAACTCATCCAGACGAACTGCGGACTTAAGGTGAATCCGAACTCCATGTTCGACGTGCAGGTGAAGCGCATCCATGAGTATAAACGCCAGCTGTTGAACATCCTGCACGTGATCACCCAGTACCAGCGGATCATCAGCCAGCCGCATCAGCCGGTCGTGGCGCGGACCGTGATTTTCGCGGGCAAGGCGGCGCCTTCCTATGTGAAGGCCAAACTGATTATCAAGCTCATCAACGCGGTGGCCGAGGCGGTCAACAATGATCCGCGGGTGAATGGCAGTCTGCAGGTGGTGTTTATCCCCAACTACGGGGTGTCGCTGGCCGAGAAGATCATCCCGGCCGCTGATCTCTCGGAGCAGATCTCCACGGCCGGCACCGAGGCCTCCGGTACCGGAAACATGAAATTTACGTTAAACGGCGCTTTGACCATCGGCACCCTGGATGGGGCCAATATTGAAATCCGGGAGGAGGTGGGGGCCGAGAATATCTTCATCTTCGGGCTGACCGCCGAAAATGTCGAATGGGAGCGCAAGAATCTGAGCCGCACCCCCCGGGATATCTATGCAGCCAATCCGGTAGTGCGGCGGGCTATTGACGCCATCAGCCAGGGCAGTTTCAGTCATGGCGATACCGAACTGTTCCGACCGCTCATCGACACACTATTCGACCCGCATGATCCCTATCTGCTTCTCCAGGATCTGGAAGATTATCTTCGCTGTCAGGAAGAGGTGAGTCGTTCCTATAAGAGCCAACAGGCCTGGATTAGGAAGTCGATTCTGAACGTGGCGCGCATGGGCAAGTTTTCCAGCGATCGGACGATCACGGATTATGCGAGGGAAATCTGGGGGGTTGATGTCGAGCCGGCAGCGGGTTGACAACAGGCCGGGCGGCGTCCACGGCCGCCCGTATTATATGGTTCGCGGCCGTGCGTAAGGTACAGGATCATTATTTCAAGAAGGCCAAGCAGGAGAATTATCCGGCTCGGTCGGTCTATAAGCTTGAGGAGGCTCAGAAGAGATACGGCCTCCTGCGGCCGGGGGACAGCGTCCTTGATCTCGGCTGCCAGCCGGGCAGCTGGTCGCTGTACGCCGCCAAGGTGGTCGGCGTCCAGGGCCTGCTGGTGGGGGTCGATCTGCAGGCGGGCCGGCTGGCGAGCCAGACTGGTGGAGCCAGGATCCACTGGCTGCAGGACGACATCATGGCACCGGAACTGGCCGCCCGGCTCCGGGAGTTCCGGCCGCTCTACCGGGTGGTGCTGAGCGATATCGCACCGCGGACCACCGGCAACAAGTGGGTTGATCAGCAGCACTCGCTGCGTCTGGCCCGGCGTACCCTGGAGATTGCCCGGGAGTTTTTAGTCAATGGCGGGAATTACTTCGTCAAAGTCTTTCAGGGTGAGGATTTTACGGAGTTTGTCAAAGAAGTACAGGATATTTTCAAGGTGGTGAAGATTGTCAAGCCCAAGAGCTCCCGAACGGAAAGCCGGGAGGTCTTTGTGCTGGGGATGGGTTACATCAAACCGGAGACGTTGCCGGGTGCTGCGGCCATGGCCGGATAGTTTTTATGTAAGCGATTACATGGTACCGCATCTGCTTTGTCATCGGCCTGCTCACAGAGGCGGGCTATAGCTCGCAGGCCTCTTTCGCGCATCTGCGGCACCCTGTGATCAGTTACGTTTTTATTATCAAGGAGGAAGTTAGGTGTCAGGACATTCAAAGTGGAGCACAATCAAAAGAAAGAAAGGTGCGGTCGATGCCAAGCGCGGCAGGGCCTTCACCAAACTGATTAAAGAAATTACCGTGGCTGCCCGGATGGGCGGCGGCGATCCGCTCGGCAATCCCCGGCTGCGTTCGGCTGTGGCCACGGCCAAGACCGAGAACATGCCCAAGGATAATATCGAGAGAGCAATCAAGAAAGGAACCGGCGAGATTGCCGGTGCGGTCTACGAGGAGATTACCTATGAAGGCTATGGCCCCGGCGGCGTCGCTGTGCTGGTCGACTGCATGACCGACAACAAGAACCGGACCGTTGCCGATGTCCGGCACTATTTCAGCAAGAGCGGCGGCAATCTGGGCGAGTCCGGCTGTGTCTCCTGGATGTTTGAAAAGAAGGGCAATTTGCTGGTGGATAAAACGACGATCACCGAAGAGCAGCTCATGGATCTGGCCCTGGAGGCCGGGGCCGAGGATGTGCGCGAGGAGGAAAACGAATTTCAGGTGTTGACCGCACCAGAGGATTTTGAGACGGTCCGGGAGGCGTTGCAGAAGCAGGGAGTTGCTTTCCTGGAGGCAGGTATCGCCATGATTCCCAAGAACACCATCGAGGTGGGGGAGGAGAAGACGGCCAAGCAACTCATGAAGCTCCTGGAGAACCTGGAGGATTATGACGACGTCCAGAATGTCTACGCCAATTTTGATATTCCGGATGAGATCATGGAGGCGGTGTCGTAAGTCCTGCCGCGCGAACAATGGTAACCAGTGGTGGCTGCCTCCGCATTCTGGGGATTGATCCGGGCTCCCGGGTCACGGGGTACGGAGTGATTGAAAAGTCGGGCGGCCGTCTGAGCCTGGTTTCCTGCGGCGTCATCAAGATGCAGGCCCAGCTGTCCATGCCGGAGCGGTTG
This sequence comes from Deltaproteobacteria bacterium RIFOXYD12_FULL_57_12, assembly GCA_001799275.1. Classification (GTDB taxonomy): domain Bacteria; phylum Desulfobacterota; class Desulfobulbia; order Desulfobulbales; family BM004; genus YD12-FULL-57-12. Next base: position 5,772 of record MGTE01000053.1, on the reverse strand, counting down.
CAGGTCATTTACAACGGGTTGAGTGAGGTGATCCGGAGTGAGGCCCCGGCCGTGGCCGCGGTGGAGGACGTGTTCGTGGCGGTCAACCCGCGATCGGCCCTCAAACTCGGGCATGCCCGGGGGGCGGCGGTGCTGGCCGCCGTGCAGCATGGGCTCGCGGTCTTTGATTATACGCCGCGGCTGGTTAAACAGGCGGTGGTCGGCTACGGCCAGGCCGACAAGGGACAGATCCAGCAGATGGTGCGGGTTTTGCTGCGGCTGTCCGCCTCGCCCAGTGCCGATGCCGCCGATGCCCTAGCCGTGGCTATCTGTCATGCCAACCGGTCGGTGCTGCCTTAATGCTGTTGACTTAAGGAAATATTTTTTTACGACCGAACAGCGAATATCGAATATCGAACAAGAAACCGCAGAATGATGAAGTAGTTAAACTTCGATATTCCTTGAAGTCCAGGGATGGGCTAGTGCCGCGGGAGCCAGGGACGGCGGGGGCGGTCTCACGTAAGGGAGAAAGGATGCGGAACAGGACACAAGTGCGGCTGGAGAATGAAGCGCGATGATCGCCTCTTTGAAGGGTGAGATCTTTTCCAAGGAGCCGGGTCGGGTGGTGCTCGATGTCAACGGCGTCGGCTATGAGGTTTTTCTTTCCCTTACCAGTTACGAGCAGCTGCCCGCGGTCGGTTGCGAGGTTCTCCTGCACGTGTACACCAGCGTGCGCGAGGACGCCATCGTCCTGTTCGGCTTCGGCGACGCCGAGGAAAAGGAGATGTTCCGGCTGCTGACCACGGTTTCCGGGGTCGGACCCAGGCTGGCGCTCAATATCCTGTCCGGCATCAAGCCGGCCGCTCTGGTGCGCGCCATTGCCACCGGGGATGTCAAGCGCCTGACCGGCCTGCCCGGCGTCGGCAAGAAGACCGCGGCCCGGCTCTGTGTGGATCTCAAGGATAAAATGGCCCTGGCGGCCGACGATGACGATTTTTTTGTGCCGGAAACCGAGGAGCGGTCGGCAATCGGCACCCTGTTCGCCGACGTGGTTTCCGGCCTGGTGAATCTCGGCTACCCGCCGGCCCAGGCTCAGCAGGCCATGGCGGCGGTACGGAAGCGGCTGCCGGCGGAGCGCCTGGCCGCTATGCGGCTTGAGGATCTGCTGCGCGAAACACTGAGGTCCATGGTATGAGACATGAGGAAAGACTGGTCAGCGGCGCGGACGACACCGACGATCAGCCCCAGGATACCAGTCTGCGGCCCAGATTCCTCTCCCAGTATATCGGGCAGGAGCAGGTCAAGAAAAATCTGGAGATCTTCATCGCCGCGGCTCGGGGCCGGGGCGAGGCCCTGGACCATGTGCTCTTTCACGGCTTTCCCGGCCTGGGCAAGACGACCATGGCCTATATTATTGCCAACGAGATGGGCTCGCATATTAAGGTAACCTCGGGCCCGGTCATTGAGCGGCAGGGCGATCTCGCCGCCATTCTTACCAGTCTGGAGCAGGGTGATGTTCTGTTTATCGATGAGATCCATCGGCTGAACCATGTGGTTGAAGAGATACTCTATCCGGCCATGGAGGATTTTCAGCTGGATCTGGTGATCGGTCAGGGGCCGGGTGCCCGCTCGGTCAAGATGGATCTGCCCAGGTTTACCCTGGTGGGGGCCACCACCAGGACCGGCCTGCTGACGCCGCCGCTACGGGATCGGTTTGGGGTCATCCTGCGGCTTGATTTTTACAGCACCGAGGAACTGGTGACGATCATCAAGCGCTCGGCCGCGCTCCTGGGGGTCGAGATTGACGAGGCCGGCGCCGTGGAACTGGGCCGGCGCTCCCGCGGCACCCCGCGTATCGCCAACCGGATGCTGCGGCGGGTCCGTGATTACGCCGAGGTGCGCGGCCAGGGGGTGATCACACTGGCGATTGCGGACGAGGCATTGACCATGCTGGCGGTGGACCGCCAGGGGCTGGATGAGATGGACCGCCGCATCCTGCTGACCATCATTGACAAGTATCAGGGCGGCCCTATCGGTCTTGAAACGCTGTCCACGGCGGTCTGTGAAGAGAAAAATACCCTGGAGGATGTTTATGAGCCGTTTCTCATCCAGTGCGGTTACATTATGCGAACTCCCCGGGGCAGGATGGCCACCGCCGCCGCCTATGAACATTTCGGCCGGCCTTTTTTGCAGCGGGAGGAGCAGCCCACCCTTTTTTAAGGGACTCGGAAAATACTAATATACCATAACGCATCCCGTCTTCGGTCCAGCCAAATCTGACCACAATCCGGGCACGATCCAGGTATATTACCATTTGCCGAGTCCCTAAGCCGTGAGGTATTACCATGGAAAAGAAACTGACGATTGCGGACATCATCGCCATGAAGGCCAAGGGCGAGCGGATTGCAATGCTCACCGCCTACGATGTCAGCTTCGCCCGGCTGCTGGACAGCACCGGCATCGAGATGATTCTGGTCGGTGATTCGCTGGGCATGGTTCTGCTCGGCTATGACTCGACCGTGCCGGTGACCATGGCGGAGATGCTGCACCACGCGCGGGCCGTGCGCCGTGGGGTCAAGCGGGCGCTGCTGGTCGGCGACATGCCGTTTCTGTCCTACCAGGTTTCAGAGACCGAGGCCGTGGTCAACGGTGGCCGTTTTCTCAAGGAGGCGGGCTGCGACGCCGTCAAGATCGAGGGCGGTTTCGCCGTCTGCGATACGGTGCGGGCCCTGGTGAAAGCCGTCATTCCGGTGATGGGCCATATCGGTCTGACGCCTCAGACCGCTTCGCAGCTTGGCGGCTACAAGGTGCAGGGCCGCGACCTGGATTCGGCCCGGCGGCTGGTGGTCGAGGCCAAGGCCCTGGTCGAGGCCGGCGTTTTCTCGCTGGTGCTTGAGTGTATTCCGGCCCAACTGGCCGAGGCGATCACCGCCAGTGTGCGGGTACCGACCATCGGCATCGGGGCCGGGCCGCACTGCGACGGTCAGGTGCTGGTCACCCATGACCTGCTCGGCATGTTCGAGAAATTCAGGCCGAGTTTTGTGAAGACCTATGTTGATCTGGCACCCCAGATCCGGGCGGCGCTAACCGCCTTTAAGGAGGAGGTCAGCTCGGGAACCTTTCCTGATGCCGAACATAGTTTTTCCATGCAGGCCGAGGTCAAGGATCTTTTGGATGACAAAGGTGCCTGATTTGTTCTGGTGGTTTAGAAAAAGTTTTGTCGAACGGGAGTGGTATGCGGGAGATTGAAAGCGGGATAATCAGCCAGGCGGTAAAGAAACTGGCCATGGATGCGGCCTGCCAGCTGGAGCCCGATATTCTGGAGAGTCTGGTGGCGGCCCGCGACCGGGAGACCTCAAACCTGGCCAAAAGCGGCCTTGAGGTGCTGCTGCTCAACGCCGACATCGCCAGTCGCGAACGGATTCCGGTCTGCCAGGATACCGGAGTTGCCGTGGTCTTTGTCTGGCTCGGCCAGGAAGTGCATGTGGCTGGCGATCTTTCGGCCGCAATCCAGGAGGGAGTGCGGGCTGGTTACGACGAGGGGTTTCTGCGCAAATCGGTCTGCGACCCGTTAACCAGGCAGAATACCGGTACCAATACCCCGGCGGTGGTCCATCTTGAGATGGTGCCCGGAGACCATCTGCGCATCGTTTTACTGCCCAAGGGGTGCGGCAGCGAGAACATGAGCGGCCTAGCCATGCTGCCGCCGTCGGCCGGATCGGCCGGGGTGGTCGATTACGTGGTGGAACGGGTGAGGGCGGCCGGCTCCAATCCCTGTCCGCCGGTAGTGGTCGGGGTCGGGTTGGGCGGCACCTTTGAGAAGGCGGCACTCCTTGCCAAACTGGCTCTGCTGCGGCCACTCGGCGAACCTCATGTCCGTGCCGACGTGGCAATGCTGGAGCAGGATATCCTGGCCCGGATCAATGCCACCGGTCAGGGAGTGCAGGGCTGGGGCGGCAACAACACCGCCCTGGCGGTCCATCTGGAGATATTTCCTACCCATATCGCCAGTCTGCCGGTGGCGGTTAATATCCAGTGCCATGCCCACCGGCGCAAGGAAATTGTGCTGTAGACCATGGGGCCACTCAAGAACACTGGCAAGGCGCGATGGTCGGCCGCGGTGAAGAGTGAATGAAGTGGCTAATACCAATCGTTGAAAAATTAACCAGTAACTAGTAGAATCATGTCAATGCTGCGAGGCCAAACGGCCTTTTTTGAAAACGTGCAGGCCGTCAGGGTGCCCTTTAAACAGGGGGTGATTGCCACCCTGAGAGCCGGTGATCTGGTCAGCCTGACCGGCGAGGTCTATACCGGCCGCGATCAGACTCATCGCCGTTTGATGGCGCTGCTGGATGCGGGACTGCCCCTGCCGGTGGATCTGGCTGGCCAGCTTCTTTATTATGTGGGACCGAGCCCGGCCCGGCCCGGCCAGGTGATCGGTGCTGCCGGGCCCACCACCAGCTATCGGATGGATGCCTATACGTCCCGTCTGCTGGAATTGGGATTGACCGCCACCCTTGGTAAAGGGGCGCGATCCCGGGAGGTGCGCACGGCCATGGTCCGGCACGGCGCCGTGTATCTGGCCGCAGTCGGGGGTGCTGGGGCGTATTTGTCAAAGTGTGTCAGAAAATGCGATCTGGTGGCCTTTGCGGATGCCGGTCCCGAGGCGATGTTCCGGCTTGAGATCGAGAATTTTCCAGCGGTGGTGATCAACGATCTGCAGGGCGGAGATTATTACGAGCAGGTGGCGCTGTCAGAACTCAGAATTCAGAATTCAGAATTCAGAATTAATGAAAAGGAAACAACATGAAGAAATATTTGTGTGGCGTGTTTGTCTGGTTCCTGGCGCTGGCCATGGCCTGCACTGCATCGCCGGCCGCGGCGGCTGGCCATGCAGCAGTGCAGCAGGACTCTGACGCCGCAGAAAACGTTGTCCAGGGCGTCCCCGCCATTGTCCGGGACGGGAGCGGAACAGACGGGGCGATGCTGGACGAGCAGGAACAGGAACTGCGCCAGGCCCTGGACGGGTCCGAGACGTTTTCGTTACGCCGCGAGGGAGATCTCCTGGCGGTCAGTCTCCGGAGCGATCCGGTCTTTGACACGGCCAATCCGACCTTTGTCCGGTCGGCCTATTACCGTGACCTCGACCGGATTGCCCGGGTGCTCAACCAGTACCCCGATACGGAGATCCGGGTGGAGGGCTACACCGACAGCAAGGGCGCTGCCTCCTCGAACCAGGTCCTTTCAGCGCGACGGGCCGCCGCGATCAGGGATATTTTTGTTCTCAAGTGCGTACTGCCGGCCCGCATGCAGACACAGGGGTGCGGCGAATCCAGTCCGGTCGCCTCTAATGACAATGAGGCCGGTCGGAAGCTTAACCGGCGGGTGGAGATCAAGATTCAACCGAGCAAGAAGGAAGGGAGGACCGCCGCGGTCTGGGAGCCGGGCCGCTGAGGACAGTGTTCGGGCGCAACCCCACGATCGGACTCAGGAGCTGAGCAACTTGTCGAGTTCGGGCAGCCGTTCGAAATGCCGGCCCACCTC
>MGTE01000053.1:0-222 GCA_001799275.1 Deltaproteobacteria bacterium RIFOXYD12_FULL_57_12 | reverse complement strand
CACCAGGGGGATGGAGCGCGCTATTGTCTCCTTCAGCAGGGCAACGGCCGGGAATTGTTCGTTTCTGATGGTGTAACCTGAGGTGTTCACCTCCACCGCCATTTTTTTCTCGGCCACCGCATCCAGCAGCCGGCCGATCAGAAAGTAGTGCTCATCCGTGAAGCGGATGCCGGGCAGATGGCGGAGCACTGCATCCAGGTGGCAGAGCACTGTGCCGGGCAG
>MGTE01000052.1:124001-146220 GCA_001799275.1 Deltaproteobacteria bacterium RIFOXYD12_FULL_57_12 | reverse complement strand
TCATGGAACTGGAGCCCCGTTTCCAGACCGACCCGGAATCCCTGAGCCTGCTCTATGTCCGCGCCAAAGGCGGCAGGCTGGTGCCGCTGGGCAGCGTCGCTGAAATCTCCCGCAGTCTCGGGCCGCTGGCCATTAACCATGTGGGGCAGAGCGTGGCGGTGACCCTCTCCTTCAACGTCAAGCCGGGCGTGCCATTAAGCGAGGCCTTGAGCGCCATCGAACAGACGGCCGGCGCCACGCTGCCGGCCACGATCAGCACCGACTTCCAGGGCGCGGCCAAGGTGTACCAGGCCGCAACCCGGGGGCTTATTCTGCTGCTGCTCATGGCCATTCTCGTCATCTATATCGTGCTGGGCATTCTCTACGAAAGCTATATCCATCCACTCACCATCCTCTCCGGCCTGCCGGCCGCCGGCGTAGGCGCCTTGCTCACCTTGCTGGCCTTTGGCAAGGAACTCGATCTATACGCCTTTGTCGGGGTGATCATGCTGGTGGGAATCGTCAAGAAGAATGCGATCATGATGATCGATTTCGCCCTGGAGGCGCAGCGCCGGGAGGGCAGGGCGCCAATCGACGCCATCTTCCAGGGCTGTATGGTCCGCTTCCGGCCGATCATGATGACCACCATGGCCGCCCTCATGGGCATTCTGCCCATTGCCCTGGGGTTCGGCACCGGGGCCGATGCCAGGCGCTCACTCGGTCTGGCCGTGGTCGGCGGCCTGCTTGTTTCCCAGGTTCTGACCCTCTATATCACGCCGGTTGTTTATTACTATATGGATCGGCTGCAGGGGCTGGCGAAGCGGGTCGTGCGACGTGAGCCTTCGGCTGTAGTAAGGGGTGAAAAGTGAGCGCCCCACGCCCGCAGCCGGTTGAAGTTACCTGGGAAAGACAGAAAAGAATATCGAATATCGAACAAGGAATAATGAATGTCGAAGGGAAACAGGGAGTTCGATCTTGAGGAGCGGTTGATTGATCTTGCCGTTCGTATAATTCTAACCGTCGAGACCTTGGCAAAGACAAAAATCGGCAATCATGGTCCGAAAAAACAAAACTTCATGATTCGAAATTCCTTGTTCGATATTCGATATTCTCTTTAAAAACTTGAACTACGCAATTTCAGCAAGTTAGGTCGAATTTACCTGGAGTGAACATGGCAGATGAAATATTGAACGAGGCAGAGGCCCGAGTGCTGGGCTGTCTGCTTGAAAAAGAAATGGCGACCCCGGAGTATTATCCGCTCTCCCTGTTGGCTTTAGTCAATGCCTGCAACCAGAAATCAAGCCGCGAGCCGGTGGTTAGCTATGACGACATGACCGTTGTCCGGGCCTGCGCCGGGCTGCAGGCAAAACAGCTGCTCAGACAGAGCAATGTCAGCCGGGTGCCGAAGTATGAGCATAATTTCAACGCACCCCGCAACATGGTGGCGCGGGAGGCGGCCATCATCTGTGTTCTTTTGCTGCGCGGGCCTCAGACCGTTGGCGAAATCCGTACCCGCACCGAGCGGCTCTGCAGTTTTGCCGATCTCGAAGAGGTGGCGGCCACGTTAGTCAGTCTGGAAGAGATGGGTCTGGTAAAAATTCTGGCCAGGCAGCCGGGCCGCAAGGAGCCCCGTTACGCCCATCTGCTCTGCGGCGAGCCGGCGGATTTGCCCACGGAATCGATTGCCCGGCCGGAGCCCGCCACCCTGGCGGTCCGCGCCGAGAACGACCGCATCGCCGTCCTTGAGGAAGATTTCCGGCAACTGCAACAGGAGCTGGCGGCCTTGCAACAGCAGTTCGCCGAGTTCAAGGCCCAGTTTGAGTAGGGATCAGGGAAAAATGAATGTCGAATATCGAACAAGGAATTTCGAATTATGAAGTTTCGTGCGGTTCCTTGTTTGCCTCCAAGGGGGCACAAGCTTTATTCAATATTCGATTATTCAATCAGATCCGCGCCTTAAGCTCAAAGGATGCGGCAAAGAGCTGCCTGGTATAGGGGTGTTGCGGATCGCTGAAAAGGCGCTGGGCCGGACCGGCCTCGACAATACGGCCGTTCTGCATGACCGCCACCTCGTCGCACAGGGCGCGGATGACCCGCAGGTCATGGGAGATGAACAGATAGGTGATACCGTATTTTTCCTGCAGATCCCGGAGGAGTTGAATGATCTGGGCCTGGATGGTCATGTCGAGAGCGCTGGTCGGTTCATCCAGCACCAGGAATCGTGGTTTTAAAATGACGGCCCTGGCAATGGCGATCCGCTGACGCTGGCCGCCCGAGAATTCGTGGGGGTAGCGGTCGGCCATCTCCGGCGTGAGTCCGACCTCGGCCAGACCCTGCTCAACAAGCTGGCGCCGTTCCTGGCGGTTTCGGCCGATTTTGTGCGCCTGCAGCCCCTCGCCAATGATCCGTTCCACGGTCAGCCTGGGGGAAAGAGAGGCAAACGGGTCCTGGAACACCACCTGCATCTCCCGGCGCAGCGGCCGCATCCGGCGGCTGTCAAAACCGCGCAGATCAACGGTGCGGCCCGAGCTCTCGGCATAGCGAATCTCGCCCTGGCAGCCGGTAAGCCGCAGCAGGCACATGCCCAAGGTACTCTTGCCCGAGCCTGATTCTCCGACCACCCCGCAGGTGGTTCCCTGTCGGATGACCATATCGACCCCGTCCACCGCCCTGATCACCCCCACCGTCCTTTTGAGCAGACCGGTCTTGACCGGGAAATGACAGGTAAGTTTATTTATGGTGAGCAGGGCAGGCCGCTCTTCTTTGGGCAGCGGGCCGTCCGTCGGGATGCTGGCCAGCAGATGGTTGGTGTAGGGATCGCGCGGGGCGCGAAAGATTTCCTCGGTGGCGCCCTGCTCGACAATCCGGCCGTTTTGCATGATATGGACCTGATCGGTCATGTTGCGGACCATGGTCAGGTCGTGGGTAATGAGCAGCACGGCCATGTTCATCTCCTGCTGCAGGTCGCGGATCAACTCCAGGATCTGGGCCTGGATGGTGACGTCCAGGGCGGTGGTCGGCTCGTCGGCGATGAGCAGAGCCGGCCGGCAGGCGAGCGCCATGGCGATCATCACCCGCTGGCGCTGGCCGCCGGAGAGTTGGTGCGGAAAGCTGGACAAACGTTTCTCCGATTCCGGGATGCCGGTTCGCGCCAGGAGTTGCGCCGCCTTCTTGGTCGCTGCCTGGCGCGCCATGCCTTGGTGGAGCATAAGAACCTCGACAATCTGATTGCCGATGCAATAGACCGGATTGAGCGAGGTCATTGGCTCCTGGAAGATCATGGCGATCCGGTTGCCGCGCAATTGCCGCATGGCCGGCTCATCCAGACTGAGCAAATTTACATTGTCAAACAGGATCTGGCCGTGCATGGACACGGCGGCGGTTGTTTCCAGCAGACGGAGAATGGAGAGGGCGGTAACCGACTTGCCGGAACCGGACTCGCCGACCAGGGCCACGGTCTGGCCCGCCTCGATTGCCAGGGAGATATTCTCCAGGACCTTGCTGGCCCCTGATTCCGTGTGGATGGTAACGGAGAGATTGTTGATCGTAAGCAGCGGCATGCCCGGTTTTCCTAGTCTGGCAGTTTCGCGATCTGTCGCGGGTCAAAGGTCTCACGCAGGGCTTCGCCAATGAAGATGAGCAGCACCAGGGTACCGACCAGCACCGCAAAGGTGGTGAGCGACAGCCACCAGGCCTCGATATTGCCTTTGCCCTGGGCCAGCAGTTCACCGAGACTGGGGGTGGAAGGCGGCACGCCGAGACCCAGAAAATCCAGGCTGGTTAAAGCGAGAATCGAGCCGGACATCCGGAAGGGCAGGAAGGTGATCACCGGCGTCATGCCGTTGGGTAAAAGATGGCGGAACATGATGGTCAGATTGCCGACGCCCAGGGCCTTGGCCGCGGTGACATAGTCCATGTTACGGCCGCGGAGGAATTCGGCCCGCACGTAATCGGACAGTCCCATCCAGCCGAAGAGCGACAGCAGAATCAGCAGGAGCAGGATGCTGGGCTTGAAGATGGAGGCAAAGATGATGAGCAGGTAGAGTTCGGGCATGGAACCCCAGAGTTCGATGAACCGCTGGAAGAAGAGATCGATCCGGCCACCGAAATAGCCCTGTACCGCGCCGGTGATGATGCCGAGCACGGTGCCAATGAGGGTCAGGCCGAAGCCGAACAACACGGAAAGGCGGAAACCATAGAGCAGCCTGGCCAGAACGTCCCGGCCCCGGTCATCGGTGCCCAGGAGGTTTGCCCGGGTTGGCGGCGAGGGCACCGGCCCGACAATATCCTGGTTGATTGTGTTGTACGAATGCGGATTCAGAGGGGAGAGCATCCAGTTGCCGTCTGTACTGAGGATGTCCCGGATATAGGGGTCGCGGTAGTCGGTCTCGGTGTCGAAATCACCGCCGAAAACGGTTTCCGGATAGGCCTTGAAGATGGGCAGGTAGAAATCACCCTGGAAATAGACAAGAAACGGTTTGTCGTTGCTGATCAGTTCGGCGCCGAGGCTGACGATAAAAAACACTGAGAAGATAAGCAGGCTGTAATAGCCGCGCCGGTTGCTGCGAAAGCGCCGCCAGCGCCGCCAGCCGAGACTGTTGGGCCGGCTGCTCATTGCTGTTCGACGCTCTCAAAGGTGATCCGGGGGTCCACCAAAATATAGCTCAGATCGGAGAGCAGCCGGGAGACAAGACCGATGATCGTGAAAAAATAGAGGGTGCCGAGCACCACCGGGTAGTCGCGGTTCAAGACTGACTGATAGGCCAGAAGCCCCATGCCGTCCAGCGAAAAAATGGTCTCGATCAGCAGGCTGCCGGTAAAGAAGGCGGTGATGAAGGAGCCGGGAAAACCGGTGATGATCGGGATGATGGCGTTTCTGAAGACATGTTTATAGAGTACCTGTTGGTCGCTCAACCCCTTGGCCCGGGCGGTCAAGACGTACTGCTTGCGGATCTCCTCCAGGAAGCTGTTCTTGGTGAGCAGGGTCATCACCGCCAGGCTGCCCACTGTGCTGGCAATGATCGGCAGGACCATGTGCCAGAGGTAGTCGAGGATTCTGGCCGGCCAGGCAAGCTCGACCCAGTTGTCGGAAACCAGGCCGCGCAGCGGAAATACATTCCAGAAGCTGCCGCCGCCGAAGAGTACGATGAGGAGAATGGCCAGCACAAAGCCGGGGATGGCGTAGCCGACCAGAATAACGGAACTGGTGATCACGTCAAACCGGGAGCCGTCGTTGATCGCCTTGGAGATGCCGAGCGGGATGCAGGTCAGATAAACTATTAAAAAGCTCCAGAGCCCCAGGGACATGGAAACCGGCAGCTTGGACACGACCAGCTGCACAACGCTCTTGTGATGGTAATAGCTGGTGCCGAAGTCAAACAGCAGGTAGCTCTTCATCATGTTGAGAAAGCGGACCGTCGGCGGCTTGTCAAAACCGTAGAGAACGCGCAGTTTCTCAATGCGTTCCTGGTCGAGCCCCCGGGCGCCCTGGTACAGATCGCTGGTCCTGCTGCTCCTGACCTCGCCGCCGGTCATACCGGCCGCATGACCCTTCATCTCGGCAAGCAACTGCTCCACCGGACCGCCCGGCACAAACTGGGTGACGATGAAGGTGATGAGCATGATCCCGAACAGGGTGGGGATCATGAGCAGGATGCGTCTGATGATGTATGCGGCCATAAAAGCGTCTTTAGTTTCGTGTCGAAAAACTCTCCGGCGGCTCCCGGTAACAGTGCCGACAAACATAACAGGGGAAGCCGCCTTCGGCAAGAGACTTGACATTTACCGACAATCGAGGATTGGCAAGGCAGATATCGGCAGGCTGCCGTTGACAAGCTGGTGGAGATGTTGTAATCGACATTGTAACGCAGGCCGCGATCATTCATCAGGAACACCGGAATTACGGCTGCCGTCAAAATGGTACACAACGGAGAGGAAGACCATGAAGATCGTCATTGTTGGCGCAGGGGCAATCGGCAGGGTATTCGGGGTTTTTCTGAGCAGGGGTGGCCATGAGGTTATCTTTATCGAGATCATGCCGGATGTGGTCGAGGCCATCAACCGGGACGGCGTCGGCATCATGGACATCGACATGGTGGATATCCATGAAATGGCCTTTGTCAAGGCGAGGGCCGTTGCCGATGCCAGGGAAATTGCCGACTGCGATGCCGTTATTCTGGCGGTGAAATCCTTTGACACCTCTGCCGCCATCCACAGCGTCGTTCACCTGGTGACTGCCTCTTCGCCGATCCTGAGTCTGCAAACCGGCCTCGGCAACCTGGAGATTATGGAACAGGTGGTGTCCAGGGAGAATATCATTGGCGGTTTCACCTTCATGGCCGGCACGGCGCTTCTGCCCGGCCGCGTGAAACACGGAGGGGTCGGCACCACCTATATCGGTGAACTCGACGGCCGGATCACGCCCCGTATCGAACGGTTGCGGCAGGCATTCAACGAAAGCGGCCTTGTTGCCCAAGTGGTCAAGCGGATTGTCGGCCGGTTGTGGAGCAAGGTGATCGTCTATTCGGCGATCAACTCTGTTTCCGCGGTCCTGCGCGTCAAGAACGGCCAGCTCCTTGAGACCATGGAATCCGTCACCCTGCTGAAACGGCTGATCGATGAAGGACAAGCCGTGGCCGAGGCCCAGGGCATTGATCTGGTCTATCAGGACCTCTATGAACTGCTGTTCTCCAACTGCGAAAGAACAGCGCGGAACATGTCTTCCATGCTACAGGACGTGATCAACCAGCGGCGGACCGAGGTGGATGCACAGAACGGCGGCCTGTGCCGCTACGGTTCGGAATCCCGAGTCCCGACCACGACCCAGCAGACCATGTTTGAACTGGTCCGGCTCATTGAGCGATGGGGCCAGGATAGTTATCAGCCTTGAACGAACTTGCAATCGACTGTTTATCGCGGATTTTGTCGGCCGACAGGCGCTGAGAGGTAAAGACGATGACAAACTGGAAAAAGATGCTGGTGGCGGCGGATGGCGGTGAGACCTCGCGCCGGGCGCTTCGTTTTGTCGGAGAAATCGTCGGCGGAAACGAGGCACTGCACATCTGCCTGCTGTACGTTTTTCCTGAACCGCCGCCCCAGTTTTTGCAGGAAGGCGGGATACTTGATCAGTACCGACAGGAAAAGGAGCTTGCCGCCGACCGCGTCTTCACGGAGGCCATTGCGATTCTGACGCAGATGCAGTTCCCGGCGGAGCGGATTACAACCGCCTGCCGGATGACGGCGGGCGAAACCATCAGCCAGGCAATCCTGCGGGAGAGGGCGGAAGGCGATTATGGCATCGTGGTGGTCGGCAAGCGCGGGGTGAGCAAGGCCGAGGAGTTTCTGTTCGGCAGCATCTCGAACACGGTGGTCCGACAGTGCAATGGTTTTGCCGCCTGGGTGGTGAGCTGAGCCTTTTCTTCAGGAGTTTTCCCGCAGGTCTTCCCGTGAAAGGGCCAGCATGGCCACATTGGCCAAATAGCCTGCGCCGACCGGCAGGACCCCCTCATCAAAATCATAACGTGGGCTGTGGGCCGGGACAATGGCCCGCCCGGGGCTGCCGGCCCCGAAACGCACCAGACAGCCCGGCACCTTTGCCAGATAACAGGCAAAATCCTCGCCGCCCAGGCTGGGGTGCGGCTGCGCCGTCACCCCTTTGGACCCCACCACCAGCCCGGCCGCCTCGCGGGCCAGTTTAGCGGCCGCGGGATCATTGATCACCGGCGGCAGCCCTTCTTTGATCTGGATTGCGGTCCCGGCGTTATACATGCCGGCCGTAGCCCGGACCATGCGTTCCAGGCCGGCGAGAATCTGGCGCCGGATGGCGGGATCGGTGGCGCGGACCGTCCCCTCAAGCACGACCTCCTCGGCAATGATGTTGGACGCGGTGCCGCCCTGAATCCGACCAATACTGACCACGGTCGGATAGGCCGGGTTGATCTCCCGGGAGACCAGGGTCTGGATGCTCATGACCAGATGGCTGGCCACGACAATACAGTCGACCGTCTCGTGGGGCCGGGCAGCATGGCCGCCTGGTCCGCAGACCTGAATCCTGAATTTATCAGTATTGGCGCAGATCAGGCCAGCCTGCGCCGCAATCTGGCCGACCTCGAAATGCAGGTCGATATGCCCGGCAAAGATGCTCCGCACTCCTTCCAGGGCGCCACCCTCCAGCATGGCCCGGGCGCCGTTGCCGGATTCCTCTGCCGGCTGGAATAAGAGGACAACCCGGCCCGGCACAACCTGGTGCCGGAGAAGGGCGGCGGCGCCCAACAGCATGGCGACATGGCCGTCATGGCCGCAGGCATGCATCTGGCCGGCAATCTTCGAGGCAAAGGGCAGCTCGGTTTTTTCTTCCACCGGCAGGCCGTCCATGTCCGCCCGCAGGGCAACGCAGGATTGGGGTTCAGCCCCTTTAACAGAAGACAGGTCGCTGTCGATTGTGGCGACCACCCCGGTTTCGGCGATGTCGGCGCGGCAGGGAATGCCAAGCTCCCGCAGCTTTTCAACGATGAGCGCCTTTGTCCGGTGTTCCTTGTAGGCAAGCTCCGGATACTGGTGGATGGTGCGCCGGATCTGGCGCATCCATTCGATCAGATCAGAATCGGGCCGGAGGATATCGTGCTTGTCGAATAGCGCCATGTTACTCGACTGCTTTCCTTTTCTGCATTACATGATTGTAGAATTTGCAGACCGTACAGCTGCTGTATTTCTGAGCAAAGGTACCTTGGACCTTGCCGGCGCACAGGGTGCCGGCCACGGCCCAGCAAACTCTGCCGAAATGAGGATAGGCCGGGCACTTGGTTTCATTATTTTTATCCCTGCCACACTGCATGAATTCCCAGCAGGGTCTCGCCTGTTCCTTTTCTTCCTGGTACGGGAAATAAAGGGTTATGGCAAAACCGCCTTCCGGTCGGTTGGCAGCGCTCATGAAACCGCCATGTTCCTCGATGATCTTGCGGCTGATGGGCAGCCCCAGGCCGGTTCCCCTGCCGACCTTCTTGGTCGAATAAAACGGCTCGAGAATATAGGCGAGTTTATCTTTCTGCACGCCTGAACCGGTATCGGCAAGCGTCACGGCCACATAGGTGATGTTGTTGTGGTCCGCGGCCCTGACCTGGATGCTGAGAATGCCGCCTTCCGGCATGGCGTCGGCGGCGTTCGACAGCAGATTGTCGATGGCCTGGCGGGCCTGATCCTTTTCCAGAAGAATCGGCAGCTCCGTGTCAAGGACCAGCTCCACCCTGATGGCGTGTTCGTTGAATATATCGGCAAAGAGCCGCAGGGATTCCTTAAGCACCTCGGTGACCGGCATCTTCTGGTAGTGGTATTCAGGTTCGCGGGAGTAGACCAGCACGTCGCGCAGGATGTGTTCGAGACGGGCGGCTTCCGATACCACGATTTTTGCGTATTCCTGCTGTTTTTCCGTGGAGGCCAGTTTCAGGAGGCGGCGGCCGAAACCGCCGAGCGCGGTCAGCGGATTACGGATGCTGTGGGCAATATCCGCGGTGAGCCGGCCCAGTGCCGCCATTTTCTCGGCCTCAATGAGCTTATCCTGGGTTTGTCTGATTTCGCGGGCCTTCAAATCGACCTCTTCAGCCAGGCGCTGATTCCAGCGTTCCATTTTTTGCCTGGCATCACTCAATTCGCTGGTCATCGTGTTGAATGTCGCGGCAAGCGCGCCGATTTCATCCATGGAAGGAACATCCAGCTTGGGTGCCAGGTCGCCGGCGGAAACCTGGCGCATGCCCCTGGCAAGGCCGGTCAGCGGCGCAATCACCAGTTTCCAGAGGGTGACGGAAAGCAGGAGCGCAATCAGCCCGACAAAACAGATAATATAAAACAGGTTGCGGAGGGAGTGTTCCGCCATGTTGTTGTCAATATCCTGCAACGAAAAATCCGTGCGCAGAAAGCCGAGAGTCTTCCGGTCCGGCGGATGGACATGGCAGGCGGCGGTGTAACAGTCCGGCGTGTTTTCGATCGGCGCCAGGTAGGCCAGCACTCGTCCCTGGGAGTTGGGATAGATTCCCCACCTGCTGCCAGCCGTCTCTGTCTTGACGTGATTTTCCCGTGCAAGCGGCACTAGAAAGGTTTCCATCTGGTGGACCTGATTGATTTCCTCCGGTTGCGAAGAATAAAATATGCGACCGGTCTCATCAACTATCCGGACTTTTTCAATGAAGTCGGTGGTGCCGATGGATTCGATGATTTTCTGGATATCCTGGCGCTTGGCCAGCAGCATCTCGTATCTGAGACTGCTGATCACCACCTCGGAGAGCGAGATGGTGTAGGTGAGGGCGTTGAGTTCCAGATCCCGCCGCTCCGCGCGGCTGGTCAGCACCCAAAAGATGCTGGTGCCGATCAGGACAAGGCCGCTGATGGCGATGACAAGCTTGGCGGTCAACGATTTATTGAGAGCGAAAAAGTAATTGCGCATTGTCAGCAGTCCTGAAATCGACCCCGGCGATTACCGTACCGGAAAGCCAGTCGCGGTCAATTTGCCAAACTGGTCGGCCCGTCCGTGCCTCGGACAAGACTACTGACATCATTTTGGGGATGCAAGGATAAAAAGAAAAGGCTAAATAGGAAGGAACGCGGGCCAACACACGGCATGTTCTGAGTTTTTTCGTTTTTCTGGCACTGCGGGAAAAGGACAGGAGCAGGAGTTCATAACATTGATCAAAAAAATTGAGCGCGTTGTCGTCCTCTTTGTGATTTCGTTGTTTCTTGCTTTCTTCCCCCGGCCGGCAACGGCCACGACCCAGGACGCCTCCTTCCGGCCGGGAGAGCGACTCGTTTTCCAACTCCGATGGGGTTTCGTGCCGGTGGGCGAGGCAACACTCGAAATTTTACCCGAGGAGGAAATCAACGGCGTGCCGGCCTGGCATTTCGTGCTCACCGCCAAAAGTAACTCCTTTGCCGATGTTTTCTACAAGGTTCGCGACCGGGTTGACTCTTATGTGGACCGCGGCCTGAACCACTCCATCCTCTACAAAAAAGACCAGCAGGAAGGGAAGACCCGACGCAACGTTGAGGTGGTTTTCAACTGGGATGAAAATAAAGCAGACTATTCAAACTTCGGCAAGGAACAGAAGACGATATCGCTCATGCCAGATACCCTTGATCCGCTGGCGGCCTTTTACTTCCTGCGGCAGACGCCTTTTCAGGAAGGCACTGAGGTGACAAGACCGATCACCGATGGCAAGAAAAACGTGATTGGTAGAGTCCGCATGCAGGGTCGGGAAACGCTTGAAATCAACGGCCGCACCTATGACACAATGCTCGTGGAGCCTGATCTGCAGCATGTGGGCGGAGTTTTCGAAAAAAGCAAGAACGCCAAAATCCGTCTCTGGCTGAGCGCGGATAATCCCAGGCTGCTCGTGCGCCTGCAGAGCAAGGTGGTGGTGGGCAGCTTTGTTGCCGATCTTGTCGCGGTTGAACAAAAACAGTAATTCTATCCTTGATAGTTGCTCGAATTTTACATTTGTTCATGTGGAGGCCCCGGTTGCAAAAACTGCCTGTCAGCTTGTGTGCTTTTTTTGTCCTGGCCATTGTTTTGTTACTTTCGGCGCCGGCAAAGCTGTCTGGCGGAGTCGAGCAGACGGGCCGCGACGTCCGCGTCATTCCGGTATCCGGCGAGGTGGACCCCGGCATGGCCGCCTTTATCAAGCGGGCGCTTGCCGGGCCGGACAACACGCCGGATACCCTCTTTGTTCTGGAAATAGATACCTTTGGCGGCCGGGTGGACTCTGCCCTCCAGATTGTCGATGGTCTGCTGGAACTGCCCACGGGCAGGACAGTGGCCTTTGTCAGAAATAAGGCGATTTCGGCCGGCGCGCTCATTGCCCTGGCCTGCAATGAACTGGTCATGGCACCGCACAGCACCCTTGGCGACGTAGCGCCGATCACTTACTCCAGCGAGGGGCCGAAGGTCATGGGCGAAAAATTCCAGTCGCCGCTGCGGGCGAAATTCCGGGCCCTGGCCAAGCGGAACGGTTATTCGCCTACTCTGGCGGAGGCCATGGTGACCGCGGAAATGGAGGTTCATCAGGTAAAGGCGGACGGCATTGTGTCTTACCTCGACTCTCAGGAATATGCCGAGTTCACCCGGAACAGGCCGGCGGGGACATTCGCGGGGAAAATCGTGGTGCCGGCCGGCGAACTGCTGACCATGGACAATGAAGAGGCCCAGGAATTCGGCTTTTCACGGCTGACAGCGGCATCGCTTCCCGAGCTGCTGGAGCAACTGCATATTGAGTCCCCCCGCATCAACCGCATTTCCTCAAACTGGTCGGAAAACCTCGGCCGGCTGATCAGCAGCGTCGCCCCCATCCTGCTGATGATCGGCCTGGCCGCCCTCTATACCGAATTAAAGGCGCCCGGCTTCGGTTTGCCCGGCATCGTCGGCATTCTCTGCCTCGGTCTGGTCTTCTTCAACCAGTTCCTGGTCGGGTTGGCCGATTACACCGAACTCATCCTGTTCTGCCTTGGTGCGGTACTCCTGGCCTTTGAATTCTTTGTGATCCCCGGTTTCGGGATTACCGGCCTGGCCGGTTTTTTCTGTATCGGCGCCGGACTCATTCTTTCGTTTCAGGATTTTGTGATTCCGGATCCGGCCATGCCCTGGCAGCAGGAGATTTTTACTCGCAACATTTTCATGGTGCTCGGCGCCTTTGTCATCGCTGTTATGGCCGCTCTTTTCTTTCTGCGTTATGTCTTCCCGAGGTTGAGCCGCGTTGTCTACGGGCCGTATCTTTCTGCATCCCTTAAGGACAGCCGGGTCGATTCCCCGGCGTTTGGCGAAATTAAGATCGGCGATGCAGGTGTGGTAAAAACCTTACTGCGGCCGGCTGGCAAGGCGGAATTCAATAACATGCTTTACGATGTGGTCAGTCAGGGGGAGTTTGTCGAAACAGGGGCGCGGATCACCGTCCTGGAAATCAAGGGCAACAGAATCGTCGTTGCCAGGGAGACATTGGCATGAATATTCTGACACTGGCAATTCTCCTGCAACTGGCCGGCCTGGCCGTGGTGATTGCCGAAATCATTCTGCCGTCGGGCGGTATTCTGGCCCTGCTTGCCATGGGTCTTTTTGGCTACGCCATTTTCCTGGCCTTTCAGGAGTTGTCAACAACCCTGGGCATGATCTTTATTATCGCCGATCTGATCACCATCCCGATCTTGGTGGTTTTCGGCCTGAAAATGCTGGCCAGATCGCCGGTCACCCTGCGGAGCAGCCTGTCCCGGGATAAAGGCGTTACCTCCCAGGCCTCGGACATGGTAACCTATGTCGGCAAGACGGGCAGGGCGTCAAGCAATCTGCGGCCGGGCGGCGTGGCAGTCATCGACGGCCGGCGGCTTGACGTGGTGAGTCGCGGCGAGTTTATTACTAAAGATGCTGAAATAGTGGTGATGGATGTTACCGGCAACCAGATTATTGTCAGAGAAAAAGAATCGTGATGGGCTTGTAACCAGGCAACAGCAATTGATGAATCGACAACCCAGAAAGGAGTATCCCGTATGAATGATTTCAACAATATCGCTTTATTCATCCTCATTGCCGCCGTAATCGCCCTGTTTTTCTTTGTGGGCTCGTCGTTATCCCTCTGGATGCAGGCGTTGGTCTCCGGCGCCCGGGTCGGACTGCTCAATATCGTTTTCATGCGTTTTAGAAAGGTGCCGCCCAAGCTGATCGTCGAATCAAAGATTATGGCGGTCAAGGCGGGCATTGATATCTCATCCGACGATCTTGAATCCCATTTCCTGGCCGGCGGCAATGTGCTCCGGGTTATCCAATCCCGGATTGCGGCGGACAAGGCCAATATCGAGCTTGGTTTCAATCGGGCCGCCGCCATTGATCTGGCTGGCCGCAACGTGCTCGAGGCCGTGCAGATGAGCGTCAATCCCAAGGTGATTGAAACACCCCTGGTGGCGGCCATGGCCAAGGACGGTATCCAGTTGAAGGCCATCGCCCGGGTGACGGTGCGGGCCAATATCGACCGCCTGGTGGGCGGCGCCGGCGAGGAGACCATTCTGGCCCGGGTTGGCGAGGGCATTGTCACTACCATCGGCTCGGCGAATTCGCACAAGCAGGTTCTGGAAAATCCCGACACCATCTCCAAGCGGGTCCTGGAAAAGGGGCTCGACGCCGGTACTGCCTACGAGATCCTCTCCATTGACATCGCCGATGTCGATGTGGGCAAGAATATCGGCGCCGAACTGGAAACGGATCGGGCCGAGGCGGATAAAAAGATTGCCCAGGCCAAGGCCGAGGAGCGGCGGGCCATGGCCTTTGCCGTCGAGCAGGAGATGAAGGCCCGAGTTGAAGAGATGCGGGCCAAGGTGGTGGAGGCGGAGGCGGAGATCCCCATGGCCATGGCCGAGGCCTTTCGTAAGGGCCAACTCGGCATCATGGATTATTACCGGATGAAGAATATCATGGCCGATACCCGCATGCGGGCCAAGATCGGCGGCGATGAAAAGGGCGCTGAAGAATAGTTTCGCAACTTTCTTGAGATTTGTTTATATTAATCGTAATAATTTCAAACTATAGCAACAATTCCAAAGGAAAGCCGGGTATGAATATTGAAGGAATTTTCCCCCTTGTCATGCTGTGGGTGGTCTGGCGGATTTTTTCTAAGGTTCAGGAAAAGCTGAAGGGATTGCCAACCGTTCAACCGCAGCCGCGGGCGTCTTCTGCGACGGGAAGCATCGCATCAGCAGACCTGGAATCGCTCTCGTATGACGAATTGGGGGGCGCCGAAGTCAGCCGTCTGGAAATCACGCCGGCGATATCGGCTCGGACAAAGTCGGCAGCACCGCGCGTGGCCAGCCCCGCCGCCCGGACTTGCCATAAATATTCTCACCGGACATTACGACGAGCGGTTGTCTGGAGCGAGATTCTTGCCCCGCCAATCGGGCTGCGGGACGAGGAAAATCATTATCGATGACCCTTGATCCGACAGAGATGATTGTGCAAGGAAAAATTTCGCAGCAATGTTCGCGGACAACGAGTCTATCACATTTACCTGCGACATGTCGGTTTCTGCTGAAGCGCGAAACAACAACATCGCCTTCTGTACCATCACCACAAGAGGATTGTCATGAAAAATCTTAAGATGTCCGCAAAGATCCTGGCTTTAAGTGGTCTGATTATCGTTATTTTTATGTTTGTAATGGGATGGATGTTCCTGGATACTAAAAAGAATCTTCTTGCAGCGCGCCGCACGGAAATACGGCATGTGGTGGAATCCGCCTGGGGAGTGCTGGATCATTATGCCAGTGAAGCGCAGCAGGGGAGACTCACCCGGGAAGCGGCCCAGGAGCAGGCAAAGAATGTCATTAAGGGCATGCGCTTTGAGGGAAACAATTATTTTTGGATCAACGATCTGTCCCCAACCATGATCATGCATCCCATCAAGCCTGAACTGGACGGCAAGGATCTTTCGGAGAACAAGGATCCCAACGGCAAGCGGCTGTTTATCGCGATGACGGAGATATGCAAGAGCGCAGGCCAGGGTTTTGTCGAATATGTCTGGGATAAGCAGGGCAAAAATCGACCGGTCGGCAAGATCTCATACGTGAAACTGCAGCCGCAGTGGGGCTGGATGGTCGGGGCTGGGCTCTATGTGGATGACATCAATGATCAACTCTCCAGGATACTGTATACGACTCTTGGGGTCTTGGCCGCGGTGATTGTTGCCACGATGCTTCTGGTGCTGGTGTTTGCCCGTTCCATTTCCCGGCCGCTGGTTAGCGCCGTGCAGATGATTGAGGAAATGGGCCGGGGCAATCTCGCCAACCGTTTGCGGTTGCAGCAGACCGATGAGGTGGGAAGGCTGGCCAAGGCCATGGATGTCTTTGCCGATGCCCTGCAGCTTGAAATTCTTGCCGCCTTTGAAAGCCTGGCCAAGGGCAATTTTACCTTCAAGGCCACCGGCCTGATTAAAGAACCGTTAGCCAAGGCCAATGCCTCCCTTAATCGAATAATGGCCCAGATTAAAGTGGCTGGCGAGCAGATCGCGGTCGGCTCGACACAGGTATCCGACGCCAGCCAGGCCCTTTCCCAGGGGGCTACCGAGCAGGCTGCCTCCCTGGAGGAGATCTCAAGTTCCATGACGGAAATGGCCTCCCGAACCAAGGTCAACGCCGAAAACGCCGGCCAGGCCAATCTCCTTTCCAACGAGGCCAGGAAAACCGCGGAACTCGGCAACTCGCAGATGCAGGATATGATCAGGGCGATGAATGAAATCAACGAATCCGGCCGTAGTATTTCAAGGATCATCAAGGTGATCGACGAAATAGCGTTTCAGACCAACCTGCTTGCCCTGAATGCCGCAGTGGAGGCAGCCCGGGCCGGCAAACACGGCAAGGGCTTCGCCGTGGTGGCGGAGGAAGTGCGGAATCTCGCGGCCCGTAGCGCCAAGGCCGCCAAGGAAACGGCGACTTTAATCGAGGGCTCGGTGCAGAAGACGGCAAAAGGATCTGAAATAGCGACCAGCACGGCGGCGGAACTGGAAGAGATCGTTGCTCAGGTAGTTAAAGTTGCTGATCTGGTTGGAGAGATTGCGGCCGCTTCCAATGAACAGGCCGAGGGCATCGCCCAAGTCAGCGAGGGGGTCGGCCAGATCGATCAGGTCACCCAGCAGAACACGGCCAGCGCCGAGGAAAGCGCTGCGGCGGCCGAAGAACTTTCAGGCCAGGCCGCCCAGTTAAAGGAAATGCTGCAGGGGTTTACTCTGGAAATCCAGGGGGGTGTCGGCGCGGTTGCCAGTTACGTTCCGCCGCCGCAACAAACCACCCCGCCGCCTGGCAAGAAAAAACTTGGCAACAAGCCGTGGGGTGGTAATAGTACTCGGTCAGTTTCCCCGGCCAAGTCTGAGCCGTCCGTGGTCATTGCCCTGGATGAACAGGAGTTTGGTAAATATTGATAAATTCGCAAAAATTTTATACTCCCGCCGAGACGCAGAGTAGCAGAGAAAAACGTCTTTTTACTTTAATGGGTTACCTCTGCGAGCCCTGCGCCTCCGCGGGATACAATATATTTTTTGCGATGCCATTGTCCGTCAATTTTTCAGGTTTTTGCCGAGTAGGGCGCCGGCCGCTTCTACAACCCGTTCCGACGTAAGCCCGAAATTCCGGTACAGATCCTTGATTGGCGCCGAGGCGCCGAAATGATCGAGTCCGATTACCGTACCCCTCTCTCCCACATAACGATGCCAGCCCAGGGTAGCGCCAGCCTCGATGGCCACTCTGGCGGTAATCGCAGCCGGTAGCACACTCTCCCGGTAGGCGGCCGGCTGTTTGTCAAAAAGCTCCCAGCAGGGCATGCTGACCAGGCGGACGGCAATTCCTTTTCCGGCAAGGGTTTCAGCCGCTGCCAGGGCGATGTGCAGCTCGGAGCCCGTACCGATTAATACGACCTCCGGGGATTTCTCGCCGAAATCCTTCAGCACATAGCCGCCTTTGGCCAGTTCACCCGCCGGCGCCATATCGGCGCGGTCCAAGGTCGGCACAGCCTGCCGGGTCAGGGCGAGCACCGTCGGGGTTTCAATGGAAAGCATGGCCTGGCGCCAGGCCTCGACGCATTCGTTGGCATCGCAGGGTCGGATCACGTTCAGGTTTGGTATGGCCCGCAGCGAGGCCAACTGTTCGATGGGTTGATGGGTGGGGCCATCTTCGCCCAGGCCGATGCTGTCGTGGGTGAAGACGTAGATGACCCGCTGTTTCATAAGGCTGGCCAGCCGGATCGCAGGCCTCATATATTCGGAGAAAATCAGAAAGGTGGCGCCGTAGGGGATGAAGCCGCCGTGCAGGGCCATGCCGTTTAAGATGCCGCCCATGCCGTGTTCCCGGACCCCGAAATGGATGTTGCGCTGGTCGGGGGCATTTTTTTGAAAGCCGCCTTCGCCGGCAATCAGGGTCATAGTCGAAGGAGCCAGATCGGCGGAGCCACCCATCAGGGCCGGCACGTTTTTCGCGATGCCGTTCAGGATCAGACCGGAGGTCACCCGGGTGGCTTTGCCCTTGGCATCGGCACTAAACGCCGGGATATCACGCTGCCAGTTGGCCGGCAGGCGGCCGGCCAGCCGCTCTTCAAATTCGGCGGCCAGTTCCGGATAGGCCTGCCGGTAGCCGGCCAGTTGCGCCTGCCACGCGGTCTCTAACTCGCGGCCCCTGGCAGCCAGAGTGCTGAAATATTCCGCAACCTCCGTTGGCACATAAAAAGGGGTTGCGGGCCAGTTCAGATTCTGCCGGGTAAGTTTAATCTCTTCCGGTCCCAGCGGTTCGCCGTGCGCCTTGGCCGTATCCTGCCGGTTTGGGCTGCCAAAGCCGATCAGGGTGCGGACCGCGATCAGCGACGGCCGGTTTGTTTCGGCGCGGGCCGCGGCCAGGGCCTGGTCTATGGCGGTGAGATCATTGCCGTCAGCCACCTGTCGGGTGTGCCAGCCGTAGGCTTCGAACCGCTTGAGCCGGTCCTCGGTAAAGGCAATGTCCGTGCGGCCCTCGATGGATATCTGATTGTCATCGTAGAAGACGATCAGCTTGCCGAGTCCGAGATGGCCAGCCAGGGAGGCGGCCTCGTGGGAGATGCCTTCCATCAGGTCGCCGTCGCCGACAATCCCGTAGGTGAAGTGGTTGACAACCTCATACCCGGGGCGGTTGTAACGGGCCGCCAGGTGGGCTTCGGCCATGGCCATGCCCACCGCGTTGGCAACCCCCTGGCCCAATGGACCGGTAGTGGTCTCGACGCCGGGCGTATGGCCGTATTCCGGATGTCCCGGGGTTTTGCTGCCCCACTGCCGGAAATTTTTCAACTCATCAAGGGAAAGGTCGTAGCCGGTCAGATGGAGCAGGCTGTAGAGCAGCATCGAACCATGGCCGGCGGAGAGCACGAAGCGGTCGCGGTCCGGCCAGGCCGGGTTGGCCGGATTGTGCCGAAGATAGCGGCTCCAGAGTACATGGGCCATGGGCGCGGAACCCATGGGCATGCCGGGATGCCCGGAATTGGCCTGCTGGATGGCGTCGACGGCCAGGAAGCGGATGGTGTTGATGCAGAGTGTGTCCAGACTGGCGGAATTTGAAATCATTGTAAAGCTCTCCTTAGGTTGTTTAGCCTGTTAGACTGTAGTCTCTTAGGCGAAAAAAGATCGAATCTGCAGGGCCAAAGCAGGCCTCACCTCGTAATTTTCCATCGACAGGAGTCGGGAGGGCGACGGTCTGGGAAAATGTTCCGCAGATAATGCCCTATTTTGTCTTTTGCTTCAAGCTTTGAATCATCAGCAATTTATGGGCGGCATCCCTTATTTCAATGAGATCGCTTTTCGCTGGGGCATTCCCGTACCAATGATCATAATCCGGATTACTATGGCCGACCCCGAGAACCATGATCTCAAGGCTTTGATCCAACTCGGCCAAGTATTGGGTCAATCTTTTCAGGAGCACCTCCGCCACCTGCCGATTAGGTCCGAAGTCCGCCAGCAACTCCAGGGTGCCCTCTGTATCCCGCCAGACAATCTTGCGGACGATTATCTCCTCAGCAGCCCTGTCCGCATCCTTGCGCAAACTTTGGGCATGCTGTTTTATCCCCGACAGGTCCTGGCTGAATTGTGCGGTTTGGGCCACTGTGTGGCAGGCGCCGCAGACCTGTGGCCAATCAGTGGCTGTCGCGCTGCCTCCCTGATGACAGGTCACGCAAACCGGCTTCCGCCGTTGATCAGGCAAAACGCCATGAAAAGACGATTCGTAGGTCAAATGATAAACAGGGCCTGGAACAGAGCCGAGGGCAGGAAGGGAGACGGGTGAGAGAGTTTCTTTTTTCGCCGCCAGCTCCTCCAGCAGCATTGCTTCGGACTGCAACTCGCTTAGATGCTTTCGCAGCGGGATCAGTCCTTCGTAAGCCGCCATTTTAAAATCCTGATGATAGGCGCCCTGGGCAAGGTGGGCCTGCAGGTATTTTTGCATCTCAAAGTAGAGCTTTTCGGCCCGCGAGGTGTCTTCGTAGAGCTGGTGAGCGCCCAGGACCAGGGCCTTGCCCTCTACCGGATTCGGTTCCCGCTCACGGGGGTCGGGATACAGCAGGCCCTTGTCGTTCAATTGTTCTATAATCCGTCGGCCGGCGGCCAGCAGTTGTTTGCCCTGCTCCGCCAGCATGGCGGCGCCATCCATCCACTGCCGGTTGAAGGCCTGATCATGGCATTTGGCGCATTCCGTGCCAATATACTCGCTGCTCAGTCGTTCAAGGTTCCGGTTGACGTTGTGGGTGCCCGGAAGATGGCAACTGGCGCAGGTGGCCGGAGTAAAATGATGGCCGGATTTCCGGTACGCTTCCATCTGGGGATGATCCGGTCCCATGTGGCAGGTATAACACGATTGCGGGGCGGCGGCCTCCGCCTTTGAGAAGCTGTGTTTGGTGTGACAAGAAATCACACCGGCCGTCATTTGTGCCATAACCGATCCGGTGGCAGGCCTCGCATCCCTGCCTCTTAACCACCTCGGGCTGCTTTTGATAACGGGCGCTCGCCTGCATGTTCTCCCAGGATTTGCCGTGATCGCTGGCCAGGAATTCAGCGGTTTCCTTGGGATGGCATTTCTGGCATGCAGAAAGGGCCGTTACCAGGGCCAACTTCCGGTGATCACCGCCATGACAGTCGGCGCAGCCGACCTCCATCTTGCCGTGGACACCGGCCATATGCTCCTGATAAATGCGGGGCGTCACCTTCTGGTGACACTCCTCACAGCTCATCTTTGAACTGGTGATTTCGGCAATGTCCATATACAACGTTTTCTGCGCAAAACAGGTCGCATTTATAAATGGGGCTGCTTGCCCTGATAATACGACTACAAGGGATACTATGATCTTCACCGGTTGACACATATACCTTACCTCCTTATCTCATTTTTTCCCTTCCAGTTTTGAGACAGCAACGGCCTGCTGCGGATCTTCCCTGCGGTCAAACAACAATGAGAAGTCGAGGGCAGGATCTTCCTCCTTCTCGGCAAGTACGAAACGGAATCAATCGTCACTTGGACGCGTAAGTCTGGTAAGACTTTGCGGCAGTTTCATCGTCACTTGAGCTTCCACCGCCCATTGCCTGATATAATGCGGCGCTATCGAGAAGGCGCCGTGCCTGAGCATCGATCAGGCTGATTCGCGTCTGTTGCGACTGCTGCTGTGCAACCAGCAGTTGGGTATAGCTGGCTGCGCCCAGCGCATACTGACGCTGCATGGATTCCAGAGAACCCTGCGCCGCCGTATCGGCGGCAGACAGTGCCGTCAGCCTCTGGGCGTTGTTCTCCAGCGCACGCAGCACGTCGGCCACATTACGCAGGGATTCGAGTACGACGCTGCGGTAATTTGCCGCCGCCGCATCGAAGGCAGCCAATGCCGCGCGTTTTTCCGCCGGCAATCCGGGGTGGAACAGGGGTTGAGTCAGCTGACCAACAACGCTCCAGATTGCTGAACCGCTCCCAAACAAAGCGCCGGTAGTCAAGGCCTGCGAACCAAGATTAGCACTGATGTTTAATTGTGGATACAGTTTGGCGATTGCCACGCCGTATTCCGCATTTGCTGAGCGCAGCATGGCCTCGGCAGCCTGAATGTCCGGGCGAAGGCGCACCAACTCGGAGGGCACGGTCAGCGGCAGATCGACCGGCAGGGTGAACTCCTCCATGGAGAAGAATGGCAAACCTCCAGTTCCTGGCGCCTGGCCGGCAAATACGGCCAGCAGGTGTTCGTTCTGCTGGAGTTGATTGCGCAGCAGTGGAACGTCGGCGCGAGTCTGTTCCACCTGGGTTTGCATGGCGAGCACATCGTCAGGAGCGGCTTGGCCGAGACGCACCCGCTCTCGGGTCATTCCCAGCTGTTTTTCCTGAGAGTCGAGGATGGCCGCCGTGGTCTGAATCTGCGCTGCCAGCCTGGCCTGGGTGATGGCCGCGGTGACGATATTTGCCGCCATCGTCAGCCGTGCGCCTGCCAGTTGGTAGCGCTGATAGTCGACCTTGGCGGCCAGCGCTTCCAGGGCGCGGCGGTTGCCGCCGGCCAGATCAAACGTGTAATGCACGCCCACACTGGTGTTGTAAAGACTGAATTCCCGGCTGTCGCCAGCCTGCCCCAAGGCACTGGGACTGGATCGCTGACGCTGGCTGCCGAGACTGGCGTCAACCTGTGGATACAGGGTCGAACCTGTCTGCGTGGCATAAAGCTCCTCCGCCTGACGCAGGGCGGCTTGAGCCTTGGTTA
>MGTE01000052.1:98609-123982 GCA_001799275.1 Deltaproteobacteria bacterium RIFOXYD12_FULL_57_12 | reverse complement strand
TCATTGATCAGAGCATTCAGCGTGGGTGAGTCGAATTCGTGCCACCATCCGGGGTGAACCACGCCGCCTTCGACGAAACGTTGTGATTCCCCTAGCGGTACGGGGGCGGAGGCTGTCTGCGCAGGCAATGGGGTGGGAGTGTAGACTGCCACATCCAGTGTTGCAGGGCGCTTGAAATCGGGACCAACTGCACACCCGGCCAGCAGTCCGGCAAAGATGACAGCAGAAAAGATGCGCCTGGTTATCCCTTCGGCATTGTTCATAAAAATACCCCATGAAATTTTTGGATTACCTTCCAAGTAACTTAAGCGTAAATGGTTGAAATTACGTGGTTCAGGTTTTTAAGGAGAATATCGAATATCGAACAAGGAATTTCGAATCATGAAGTTTATTACGGACTGTGGGCGCAATTTTTTGTGTCTTTGTCACGGTCTCGGCGTTTCGAATGATATGAACAGCAAAATCAATCAACCGGGCCTCAATATCGAACTCCCTGTTTTCCTTCGACATTCATTATTCCTTGTTCGATATTCGATATTCTCTTCTGCCTTTCCAAGGTAGCTTCAACTGAAGTTACTTCATAATAAATCGCCGCCTGCGGCGTGGAGCGCTTATTTGTATTTTAACTCAAAATCACGGCCCTCGCCGGCTTCCTCGTAGGTCACTCCATCGCGGATGTTATAGATCCGCTTGAAGGTCGGAATGATCTTTTCGTCGTGGGTAACAACGATGATCGCGGTTTCGAATTTTCGGGCCATGTCGTTTAAAATCCGAATCACCGCCAGAGCGCGTTCGCTGTCGAGCGGCGCGGTGGGCTCATCAGCGAGGATCACCGGCGGGCGATTGACCAACCCTCGGGCAATGGCCACCCGCTGCTGTTCACCGCCGGAGAGTTGCGAGGGCATAGCCTTGGCGCGATGTTCCATATCGAGATCTTTAAACAGCTCTCTAGCCCGCTGGCGTGCCTCGGCGTTCGGCTTCCCTGCCAGCATGGGCAGCAGGGCGACGTTGTCGGTAACGTCAAGGAAGGGGATGAGATAGGGTGCCTGAAATATAAAGCCGATTTTGTCGCGGCGCAGGGCGCGCAAATCAGTAACCTTCCAACCGTTGTTATAAATCACCTCGTCGCCGAGAATCATCCGCCCGGCAGTGGGTTCGATCACCGCGCCCAGACACTTGAGCAGTGTGCTCTTGCCTGAACCAGACGGTCCGATCAGGCCGACCACCTCTCCGGGGGCCACCTCCATGTCCACGTTTTTCAAGGCCTCGACAGCGGTGTCTCCACTGCCATATCGTTTTTTCAACCCTTCGATATGAATACCTTTGCCGACCATGTCAACCTCCTATGGCCTCGGCCGGATCAACTTTGAGAGCCGCACGAATAGCGATGATGCTCGCGAGTATGCAGATCACCACCACGGCAACGAACCCAAGAATGGAGTCGAGCGGCTCCAGCAGCACATATTTGGGGAAAATCGGCGCCATTAACAAGGTGGCCGTAATCTTGCCCACCACAAAGCCGATCAGGCCCAGGGCAATGGATTGTTGCATGATCAGGCCGATAATCGTTCGATTTTTGGTGCCGATTAACTTCAGCACGGCAATCTCGCGGATCTTGCCGAGCGTCAGGGTGTAAATAATGAACGCAACAATGGCCGAGCTGACCACCGAAAGGATCACCAGGAACATGGCGATCTGTTTTGCCGAAGTGGCGATCAGCTTACCGATGAGGATCACCTCCATCTGGCTTCGTGTGTGGACCGTCAGTCGCTTCCAGCGCCGGATTGATGCCGCCACCTCGTCTACGTCATGACCAGCTGCAATCTGCACCAGAACCGCGTTGACGTAAGGATTAATGCTTTGCGAAGCGATGACGGCATCGAGCAGACCTGGAACCTGTGGTCGATTGAAAGCCGGATTTGCGGTGGTGCGGCGCCGCTGCTGCCGGATGGCGTCGTTGTCCTTGAGAAACTGGGCTTCCTGGGCATCCTTGAGGGGAATGAATACCATCGGGTCGCCACCGGAAGAGACCATTCGCCGGGTCAGGCCAACCACGATGTATTGATTGCGGCGGATCTGGAGGCGGTCACCAAGTTTGAACCCGGAGGCGATATCGGCTACCGCCTCGTAATGGCCACGGGTGATCTGTCGTCCAGCGACGAGATATGGTGGCCAACCAGGGGTGCCGGGTTCGCCGGCCGTGACGCCGGTAACCATCGTCCGCACGTCGCGTTCGCCCTGGCGCACCTGCATGGTAAGATAGGTGACGTTGGCCGTCCGCGCTACTCCCGGTATGGAGCGGATGCCACGCCAGACATCGTCGTAGATACTCGACGGTTCGGCATAGGGGCCAAGGGTGTCCTTTTGAACCACCCAGAGATCGGCGCCGCTGTTGTCGAGCAATGCCTTGCCGTCATCCACCATGCCGCGGTAGATACCCGCCATGGAGAGGGTAATGCCGATCAGCAGCCCAAGGCCCACGCCGGTAAAGACAAACTTCCCCCAGGCGTGCATGATGTCACGTCCGGCCAGACTGATCATCGCGTCACTCCGGGAATATGATCGACAACGTCGATGCGGCTGCGTGTACTC
Source organism: Deltaproteobacteria bacterium RIFOXYD12_FULL_57_12 (assembly GCA_001799275.1). Taxonomy (GTDB): domain Bacteria; phylum Desulfobacterota; class Desulfobulbia; order Desulfobulbales; family BM004; genus YD12-FULL-57-12. Next base: position 121,390 of record MGTE01000052.1, on the reverse strand, counting down.
AGTGCCTTTGCGCTATAGACCACCACCCGGTCGCCGATCTTGAGTCCTTCGTGGATCTGCACATGACCATCCAGATCGGCGGCGCCCAACAAGACCGGGGTGAAACGCATATCGCCATTCATGACCTGCCACACGCCCAAGCTGCCATTGCTTCGCTGGATGGCGGCATTAGGGATGACCGGCGCCTCCGGAAGCGCCGGCAAGGCAATGGTCACCTCGACCAGTTCACCGACAGATGGCAGCGAGTCGGGGAGTTGGCTAAACACCACCTTGGCAAGCATTTCCTCCGTCACTGCGTCAGCCAATGGCTCCACCCGTAGTACGTGACCTGTCAACTCACCAGCCTGCGAGCGCAGAACGATTTGCGCTGAAAGATTGGCGGTCAGCCCGCGCGCATGAATTTGATCGAAGCGCACATTTACCCACAAACTTTTCGGGTCGATCAGCTCGACGACTGCCTGGCCGGCCACGACCGTGGTGCCGGGTTCAGCATCGCGCAAGACAACCAGGCCATCGACTGGGGCGACAAGTTGCAGGTTGTTGCGCTGCGCATTCAAAGCCTCGCGGTCGGCGCTGACGCGGGCGAGTTCCTCGCGCGCCGCGTTCAGAACAGCCTCGGCCACCTGCAGCTCATATTTTTTGGAGACGACAATCTCCTCACTTGTTGAGCGTGCTGCCAGCAATTGTTCATAACGCCTGGCCTGCGTTGCCGCGTACTCCTGACGCGCCTGGGCTTCTCTCAACTGCGCTTTGGCGCGTTGAACCGTGGCTTTCTGGGCATGAATCCGATCGTCGAGGTCAACCCGGTCCATTTCGCCGAGTATCTGCCCGGCCCGGACCTGATCTCCCACCTGCACATCCAACCGTTTGACCCGCCCCGCAAATGTAGGACCAATTTTGAAGGTTGCTCGAGCCTCAACGGTACCGATGCCAAACAGCGCAGGAGCGATGGAGCGATTTTCCACCGTGGCCACCGTCACCGGCACTGGGGCAAGGGGGCCCGAGCGCAAGGCGACATAGAGAAAGAGGGCAAAGAGGGGAATAAGCACCACCAGCAGCGCAAGGGTGCGTCCCCGTATAGGAAAGTGTTTCATCATATGCTCCTGATGTCACGATGGCAGATGGCAAAGACTCTCGGCGCATCATAGCGGATTCGGCCCACAGTGGGGCCAATAATGATTGCATCGCCAGCCCTGGATCATACAGATAAAGAGGATGGCAGATGCTTCCGTTTCAAGGTTGGCGTCCATTTCCTGGCGCGCCTTTTCTTCCTCAATCAACCGAAATCATTAAAACCAGAATTCCGGATACTGTCTGGTTTTCGGGATATTGTTAACCAGCAGGGCCATAACCAGCATGACCCCGGCGCCCAGCGCCACCGGCATAATGACATAGAGGTAGCCGAGTGCGTGGATGTTCTCGCTGCCGATAACGGCAATCAGTGCGGTGGCACCGCCGGGCGGATGCAGGGTTCTGGTGAGGTGCATGACCGCAATGGCTGTGGCCACGGCCAGGGCAGCGGCCAGCCACATCTGGGAATGAAAGGTCTGGAAGCAGAAAACCCCAATGGCAGCCGAAAAAATATGACCGCCCATCAGGTTGCGGGGCTGGGCCAGAGGGCTTCTGATCGCTCCGTAGATGAGCACTGCAGAGGCGCCGAAGGAACCGATGATCAGTATCAGATCGCTATCGGCCAGGAAGGTGTAATTCAGGGAAGAAACAGCGGCTATCCCCACAAAGGCGCCCAGCCACGACCAGGCGATTTCCTGCCACCCCGGCCCGGGAAGGCTTTTTGTGACACCTCGCATTTTCTGAAAATATTCCATAATACCACCTCAAGAGAGGATATGCGCCTGGGCAAGATCAGCTCTGGTAATGATACCGACGAGCCGATTGCCTTCATCGGCCAACACCGGTACCCGGTTGATTCTGTGTTGCGAGAGTGTGGTCGCCACCTCTGCTAGCGGAGCGCTCTCCTTAACCGAAACTACTGGGCAACTCATGATGTCTCTCGCTACACCCTTGCGGATGGTAACCGCCGCACATCCCTTGCCCTCAAGGCAGGCGGCGATTATGGACATAAAGGAGGCGTTTTGTGCGCCCATGTGTTTCAGGAAATCCCGTTCGGAAATAATCCCGGCAATCCTTTCGTTATCATCCAGCACCGGCACCCCGGAAACAGAGGCGTTTGCCATCCGCGTTGCCACCTCTGTTAAAGGCGTTGTTACTGTGACGCTCACAACCTGCCGGCTCATGATATCGGCTGCCGGAATGGAAGTGGACATTCTTTCCAGGGCATGGCGGTAAGAGAGCTGGTACAACTCCTTAAAGTCACTTGCGGTGATGTCTAGGTAACCCTGAATGTGCTTCATCGCTTCGTAGATGTCTTCATCGGAAAGGGCCAGTCTTTCCGGCAGGGCTGGTAGGAGGCTGTTTTTTTCTGGATTCAAATGTGATGTATTGTCCATAACGTTGCGCTCCGTTTTATTTTGCCTCTATGTTCCCATGGCATGATCGGCCGCGGCCGTCACCATGTTTTTCCGTGGCCCCTGGTTTGACCGCGGCCATTGCGGCCTTCATGCCAATGGCGGCAACCGCGGCCGCATTTTTCATCTTTTCGATTTCCCCCTCTTCCGTTTAATGACCGTGGCCACCCGCTGCTTCTTCGCCTTCGCCATGGTGGGCCGCCCCGGCCTTGATCATGCCATGCAACCCTTCCACGTAATGGGTGAAGATCACGTAGGCCTCAACGAATTCCCGTCCCGCGGTTACTGAGTTATCGGCATGTTTTTTTGTTTCCAGGGCCCGCTGGAAGCGTTCCCGGATGCCGCCGGCCATGGCGTTGGAGAGCACCTGCACCAGTTGATCGGCCTTGCCGCTTTCCATTGCCTGGTCAGCCAGGGCCACGGCCGGGTCCACCGCCGCGCCCGGTTTGAGGCCGGTGTAGGGGGCGCCCTCACCTGCCCGGTGGATGCGCACCAGAGTCTCAAAAAAGTACATGTCCGCCAACTCCTTTGCCTCGGCACCCTTGGCCCGCACCGCCAGGGTGCGGTTAAAGGCATCCTTGATCTCCTTTTCATTCTCGGCCCGCACCCATTTGAGCAGCGGGGTGACATCGCCCTTTTCCAGGGCGGCCCGGGCAGTCTTGACCACCGGCCCGTCCAGGGTGTCGCAGTGGGCCCGGCCCGTGGCGGGGACGAACAGCATAGCAACCAGCAATAGCAAAACTGTAGTCATTCCTAGCATCATTTGCGTCGTCTTCATGGCTTCCTCTCCTTTGTTTTTAGTTCAGTTATTCGACAAGCGCAAAGGCGCCCACCGGACAGGACTCCACCGCCTCTTCGCAGTCGCAGGTGGAGCAGCGGTCCGGCCCGATTACCCATGATTTTTTATCCCTCATCTCAAAAACCTCAGGACAGAGGCCGGCACAGGCCTCGCAGCCGATACACGGTTCTTGATCAACAACCGGGGTTTTCATGCAGCACCTCATTGTTACAGTCGGATTAATCTTTCGGGCTGGTCTGCTGCTCCGCGACCGCGTCCGGGTCATTGTACTCAAGCTCGCCCAGTGCCCTGAGAAGTTCAGCCCGGGGCCTACCTGGTATTCCCGGCGGCTCGTCACCTGGACCGCCTCACTAAGAGCACGATCAGGGCCAACCCGATGGGAACGATGATTTTTCGCCTTCCTTTATGTGAATATTTGTTCACATTAATTATCTTAGAAAAATTCCCTACCTGGTAATTGTTTCCAGAAAGATCGGCCAGGCCGCGGTTACATGCCCTTCCACGTCATAGACCCCGTCGCTCATGTGCCAGAGCAAGGCCGCCGGCTGGACAATGCCGAAAAACATGGCCGCCATGACCCTGGCCTGGATATCCCTCCGAATACTCCCCTGGTCCTGTCCCTCACGGATGATATCCTCGATTTCAGCCAGGTAGCCGGTGACGATCCGGTAGACCCGCTGGCGCCGCTCCCTCTTCTGGCCCCAGAGCTCATCGGAAAAGATGATTCGCGGAATGCCGTGGTTCTGGCAGATGAGTTGGCCGTGGCGAAAGAGCAGATCCCGAAGCCGGTCGACCGCACCATCGGTCTGCTGCCGGACCGCCTCGATGTTGCCGTACAGCTTGCTCCGGATCAATTCAAGCACCGCGCTCATCAACGCGTCGCGGCCTTTGAAGTGACGATAGAGCGCTGATGGGACCAAGCCCACCTGTCCGGCGATGTCCGCCATATTGAACCGTTTGATATTGTTGTCGCCGAGTACCTGCAGGACCGCCTCGGCGATTTGCTCCTTCCGAATTTCCGTTGACAATTTTTCAGTGGTCAATTTCGAACCTCCATCGTTGTGAATTTAATTTCACATTAATTACGCCTTTATTTTTTGTCAACGGCATTTCTTGTGAAAATTGACGCACCTCATTCCAGGCACAGACAAGAAGTGGAATTCGACCTTGGCTGTCGGACAGAACGCACATGAACAACGGCTCTGCCGGGCGGACATGCCTCATTGCGGGAAAAAGACTGGAGGTCGCTTTGTTCAGGACAACGCGGTAATCCCCCTCTTGAAAAACCAGGGTCTGCCGCAAAAGCCCGGACTACTGCTCGGACGAGCCGGAGAGCATCATGCCGTGCTCCTTTCGTAAAGCATCCACCCGGGCAAGGATTTCCTGGTAGGTGATCAGTCCTTTATCAACCAGCAGGTCCATGAGGGCCTGCGTGGTGTATATCTGCATCTGCAGGGCATCCTGCAGGGAAACTTCCTGGGCCTCAAATTCTTCGCTCATCTTCCCCTCCTTGTTTTTTTGTTAAATCGACGGATGGCTGTGATAAATTTCAGAGAAACATGAATCCGAATAGGCCGCAACATTTAGCAGGGGAGGGGAGAGGCCTCCTGGAATAACTGTTGACCTTTTCATGGGAATGTTGGAAGTAATATTCCCCGTTTATTAGAGTCAGAAAATGCAACATTCATCCGGAAAAACTTCACACAATCGAGACGCCATGAGCACGATGAAAAAAATGAAGAAAAAACTGAAATCACCCGTGGTTCCGGCCCGGGAACCGGCCGCGATGCTTTGCGAGTATGCCGGTGATTTCTTCAGCCGCGGGAGAACCATTGAAGAAAGACGTCAGCTCCTGAAAATAGCGGTGCTTGGTTGGAATCTGGCGCTGTTTCCCGTCAGTGAGACAGCAAAGCGAATTCAGGCGATGACGGATTCATTGAGCGGCCAGAATCCTGATCAGGGTAACGTGGAAAAAAATCTTGCCAGTTTCAGGCATGATCTTGTGATGCTGGCGGAGAAAAAAAGACGGCTGTTCCCGCGGGTTACGGATTACGTGGCCAAGGCGTCCATCGAGTTGATTAACTCTAGTGAGCAGGTTGTCGTGACCGTCGGCCGGCTGAAGGATCGTAAACCTTAAAGCTTGGCTGACAAGCCCTGCGCGTGCGGGAAACGGGCGGAGGCCTCAGTCCAGGAGTCGAAGCATCTCCGGGTAATCGGTGGTCGGGAGTTCGCAGACGCGGTTGCGGCAGACATAGGCGGTCGCAATGCCGGCTACCTGATCGTATGCCGCGGTAAAGGGCGCGAGCTCGGCAAGAAGCTGGTTTGTGTCCCTGATATCCTTGAACAGAACCACCAGACCTGGCCTGTTCAATCCTCGCAGGGCCGCCAGCATCTTTTCGGTATCTGCCGCGCCTCTTACCCCGACCACCACCACGTCAACTGCCGCTGCCAGACTGAAATCAAGCCCGCAAAGAAACCAGCTATAAGCGTCCGGGGTTTCCCTAATCATGTTGGCAAAGGCCTGTTCAAGCCTGACGGCTGTTTTTTCCAGGGTGGCATCGCCGGTCATCCGAGAGAGCCTGAGCAGATTGACATAGGCCACGGAATTGCCAGAGGGCAGGGCGCCATCGTAGATCTCCTTCTGCCTGACCGGGAGGCTCTCCCCGTCATCCGGCGTCTGAAAAAATCCGCCATTCTCCTTATCCTGGAAACGGGCAAGCACAACCTGGTTCAATCTTGAGGCCGTCAGGAGATAGCCGGCGTCAAAACTTGCGTCGTACAGTTCAAGCAGTCCCCAGATGAAAAAAACATAATCATCCAGCAGGCCGGGAATCGCTGCCTCGCCGGCTCGGAAGCGGTGCAGCAGGCGTCCTTCAGGACTAAGCAGATTGTCCATGATGAAACGAGCGGCCCGTCCGGCCGCAGCCAAATAGCGTGGCTCGTCGCAAATCCGGGCCGCTTTGGCGAGGGCGCCGATCATCAGGCCATTCCAATCGGTCAGTATTTTGTCATCCCGGTGAGGAGGAATCCGATTGTGCCGGGCGGTCAGCATTTTGGCGCGAATGGCTGCCAGGTGGAGGTCAAAGGCAGCCGGCGTCAGACCGAGACCTGCGGCCAGTTCCTTGCGGCTCTTTGGCATATGCAGGATATTGGCGCCGGTTTGCTCGGCAGCGGCCTCGTCCGGGAAATTACCCTGCTGCTTAAGCCCGAACACCGTGGCGGCAAACTGCATTTCATTCTGGGAGCCGAGCACCTGGCTAAGCTCTGTCACGGTCCAGACATAATAGCGGCCCTCGCCGCCTTCACTGTCCGCATCCTCGGCTGTATAAAAACCGCCATTCGGGTCGGTCAGCCGTTCGTCCACATATGAAAAAATCCGTTGGGCCGTCTGCTGGTAAAACATCCACGTTTCATTCGCGCGATGCTTGTCCACCCATGCCGCCTCGATATAGGCCAGGGCCAGCAGGGCCTGGTCGTAGAGCATCTTTTCGAAATGCGGCACAAGCCATTTTTCGTCGGTGGCGTACCGGTGAAAGCCGCCAGCCAACTGGTCGTGGATGCCGCCGTCGGCCATGGCCCGCAGAGTCTGTTCCGCCATTCGGGCGGCGTTGTCGTTGCCGGTCCGTCTGGCGTAGCGGAGCAGAAAAATCAGAGTATGCGGGGTGGGAAACTTCGGAGCCCGGCCAAAGCCGCCGTGCTCGGTATCAAAACGTGCGGCCAGGGCGGCATGGGCTCGATGCAGCACCTCTGCAGTTAAAGGCACCCCGGCAGAAGACACGGCCAATCTGGTCAGACCAGCCACAATGCTTGCCGCCGAGGCCAGAACCTCCTCCTTTTTCGTGTCCCAGATTTCCCGGAGACGGGGGATCATCTCCAGCATGCCGATTCGACCGGCCCGGGTTTGCCTGGGGAAATAAGTGCCGGCAAAAAAAGGCTGCCGATCCGGGGTCAGGACCACGGTGAGCGGCCAGCCGCCGCTGCCGGTGAGCATTGTACAGGCGGTCATGTAGACCGCGTCGATATCCGGCCGTTCCTCGCGGTCTACCTTGATGTTGACAAAGGCCTTGTTCATGAGTTCCGCCACTTCGGGATCCGCAAAGGATTCATGGGCCATGACGTGGCACCAGTGGCAGGTGGAATAACCGATGGACAGAAAAACCGGTTTGTTTTCCCGGCGCGCCTTCTGGAAAGCCTCATCGCCCCAAGGATACCAGTCAACCGGGTTGTTGGCATGCTGCAGCAGATACGGACTCTTTTCCTGGGCCAGCCGATTAGTTTTATCAGGCTTGATGTCTGACATGCGAGGGCCTCGAATCGTCGAAACGAACAGGCACGAAGGAATCCTTTTCAGGCCGCAACCTGAAAAGGAATAGGGAAATCAGGGCTGCCAGCGGATCAGCTTATTCTCGAAGTCGATACTGTAATCGAAGTCTTTCAGGAAATCCATGCCCAGCAGGCCGTCAAAAGGGACTTCCTTGCCCTGATGGTCGAGAATGGCGACCTTGACATTTGTTTTTTTCTTATCACCGATTCTGACAAAACTCAATTCCGTGATCCGGACATCAAGCATGCCACCGCCAGCCACCTGCACTTTCTGCTTCTCTATCTTCTTGATGGCAAGCCGTTCGGCAAATTTCTTGTGCAGCACGGTCGACGACGCCCCGGTATCAAGGAGAAGCTTAGCCTTGAATTCCTTGTTACCATAACCCAGGACGACGGGCACCAGTACCTGGTTGCTCTTGTTGTTGATCTCCACCTTGGTTTCCCTGGTCAATGGCTCTGGCGCGGGGGCGGGGGCGGAGGCGGGGCCACTTGAAGCTTTCAGGTTGAGGACATCCACATTGTTGACTTTGGAAGGTGGTTCGTCGTCGCTGATATGTTTTGTGCCATTAGCATCGGTCCAGATATAGTAACGACCGGCAACGGCCTTCACAGGCAGAAAAACAAGTAGGGCGATAGTGATAACGAGTTGAAAATATCTCACGGAGTCCAGTCATGTTCAGGGTTGATGTTTTCCCTTCCTATGACGTAGATGTACCACAACTTCGCCCTGCGAGGCAAGAAACTCGTTGGGATGGAGGCCGGAGCAGTCGGTAAGGCCACGGTATGAATCTCAGAACAGTTTGTCTACCGTGGCAATCCTGCTGTGGATCGGCGGCACAGCATGCTCGTCAATCCAGACATCGAGCACGGTTGGCCGGCCGCTTGCCAGAATCTCCCGAATCAGTTCCGGCGTAATGCTCTCCGGTTTTTCAATCAAAATTCCTCTGGCCCCGAGGCCTTCCGCCACTTGGGCAAAATTCACCCGCTGGAACCCCGAGGGAATCCCTTCGGGAATAGGCGTGGCAAACAGTTTGCGGCCATGATGAACCATGCCCAGCATGGCGTTGTTGAAAACAACCCAGACCACCGGAATATTGTAATTTACCGCCGTGGCCACCTCAAAGCCATTCATCAGAAAGCTGCCGTCGCCGACAAATGTGACAATCGGCCGATCAGGAAAGGCCAGTTTGGCGCCGACCGGCGCCGCCACCGCATAGCCCATGGAACTGAAGCCCAGTGACAGGAAGAACGAATAGGGCCGGTCAATCACCAGATGCCTGATCGCCCAGGCCATGGTGTTGCCCATGTCGGCGAAATAAATAGTGTCTTCCGGGAAAAGATTCTGCAGATCCATCACTAGATTCTGCGGGTGATACAGGGTGTTATTGGCTGGCCGCGCAACATAGCCGTTGCCGAAATGTTTTTCTTTCAGTTTTCTTATTTCCGGCTGTACCCTGGTGCTGCGCACACCTCTTTCAACAACATCGTCGCCGACCAGCCGGTCGGTCGCGAAGCAGATCTCCTTGAGAACGGTTCGGGCATCTCCAACCAGGCCGATGGTCGCATCGTAATTTTTGCCAATTTCCTCGGTATCCACATCGATATGGATCAGATGCCTGGTGGGGCGCAGTCTTTTATCCCAGCCACTGGTCATCATCTCGTTGAAGCTGGTGCCAACGGCCAGCAGCACGTCGATATCGTTTTCAATGATGTATTCCTTGGCCACCGGCGAACCGGCGAAGCCGAGAACCCCCAGGGAAAGCGGACTCGACTCCGGAAAAACCCCCTTGGCCTTGGGAGAGGTGGCAACCGGAATGCCGAGCAACTGGGCCAATCCCAGAAGTTCCTTGGCGCCGCGGGAGAGCATGACGCCCCAGCCAGCAATGATGGCTGGCTTTTTGGCCTCGGCCAGGGCCTGGGCCGCCGCTTTCACGCCATCCCGGTCAAACAGGCGGGATTCATACTTTGTTGTGTTGCGGCCGTCTTTTTCCGCGAATTTTTTCATGACATCCGACGGCAGGCTGAGATGCACCGGACCGCTGCGACCGGAAAGCGCCAGCCTGCAGGCTTTCTGCACCATGTACTGCGTGCGGTTCTCATTGATCACCATGCCGCTGTACCTGGTGAAATGGCGGAAGATGCTGGTGATGTTCACGCCCTCCGAGCCCGACTCCTGGATGGCCCCTTTGCCGAACACCGAGGTGGCCACTTGGCCGGTGAGCGCAAGAACGGGAATCGAGTCGGCGTATGAACTGGCCAGACCGGTAATCAGGTTGGAGGCGCCGGGTCCGGCCGTGGAACAGCAGACCCCCAGGCGTCCCGACACCCGGGCAAAGCCGTCCGCCATAAAGGCCGCGCCTTCCTCATGCTTGGTCACGATCGGTTTTATCGTTTTGTTATTGTAAAGGGAGATGTTGATGTCCTCAATCGCCCCGCCCGGCACGCCAAAGATATATTCAACACCGTGCTCCTCTAACATTTCAACAATAAGATCCGCAACTTTCATGATCCGTTCCTGGTTATTATGATTCGTGCCGTTCAGGCAATACATGCTCGTGATGCGAAACACTCCGCATCGCGAGCAGAACAACAATTATTCATTTTTTTTGGTATCCGGCTGGTTTGTCGCAGGAATATATATCTTCTCTGAGGAAATTCAAGCAAAGAATTTGTTATGCGTCGACGCCGCCGTCCACGCTCCAGATGGCGCCGGTTACATAGGTCGCCTCGGCCTGGGCAAGAATCACTTGGGCGACCTCCTCCGGTAGGCCATAGCGGTGCATGGGGATTGTCGCCTCATGGTGCTGGCGAACCGCCTGGATTGCCTCCGGACTCAGTCCGACCTTGGTGAAAATCGGCGTATCGATGGCCCCTGGCGAAACCGCATTTATCCTGATGCCTCTGGGCGCCAGTTCATGCGCCAGACTGCGGGTGAAGGCATCGACCGCTCCTTTGGTGGCGGCATACAGGCTGACGGTCGGGCCGCCGTGGCGGACAACCGCCGAACTGACATTGATCACGCTTCCCTGGCGTTTTTCCAGGGCCGGTAGCAATCCTTTAATCAATTCCATGGGGCCGCGGATATTGGTGTTGAAGAACTCTTCGTAATCTGCCGTTGTGTGCAGGAACAATGGCATGAAGCGGGCGATTGCCGCGTTATTGACCAGGACATCCAGACCATCCTCACGGAACGAATCGGCGATCTTCTTGATGTCATCGAGAAGCGCCATGTCGCCAGTTATGGAGTTGACCGCCAGTTCGGCTGCCGCCAGTTCGACTCGTTGCGGGTTACGGCCGACAATGGTTACGCTATATCCCTTTTCCTTGAACAATCTGGCCGTGGCATACCCGATACCGGAATTACCGCCGGTGATAAGGACGTTTTTCTGCATGTTTTCTTTCTTCTCCTTCTGGAAAGTTCGCGAGTTGACTGCGTCAAAATTGTGTTTTTGGAAACATCACTATCGCTCAGGCACGGGCCGCGCTGCCTTGCCCTGATATTCCAAGTCCTGGCAACGGAGCGGAAAAAAGGAACCGGCCGGCGAATCAGCGGCCTCAACGTAACAGGCATGGATGCCGGAATTGGCAACCACGGCGAGAAAACGATAAATCTCTTCGACCGAAAATCCTTGGTCGGAAAAAAAGGCAGTGCCATAGCCGTTGATATTCATCCGCTCATTGAATTTCTGTCGCATGATCTCGTCGATTTCAAAGGCCAGGGTCAGATGTTCGCCCCGTTCGAAACCCAGTTGCACTGAGAGGCGTTCCATTGCCTCGATTCGTTCGTCGCCGCTGGCCACCGGCCTGGCATAACCGATGATAGTCGGTTTGGAGTCAGGGTGCCGCTGGTACTGGCGGAGGATATCCTCCGCAGTCATACCGTGTTTTTTTTTCTTCAATGCATCGACAATGAATTGTGCCCCGGCAATTAGCGAACCGGGGCCATAATGATAAGAATCCGTGGCCAAAATTCCGGCGCTGACCCCGGCGACACACGAGGCCCGCATGGTCCCGGCCAGACTGCCGATCTGGTTGCACCAGATCCGGGCGTCCGGATAACTCATGCAGATGAAAATTGCCTCGACCCAGTCAGCCAGCCGCCGTTCCGGCAGGCGGCCGGTGACGCTCATGATCAACACCTGAAAAAAAGACACTTGGCCGATAAAGTCGTCCATCATGGAATATCCGTGATGGTAGACCGCCTCGCCGATAACCCAGCCGCCCTTACTGGTAAATATCCGGCCGCGGCGATCATCCCAGTGCCGGGTATCATCTTTTTCGCGTTCTGGCTTCTTCGGCAATGACATAATGTTCCTTGTCCAGAAACGGCATGGCATGAATCGGTTTCGGGTACAGTTCCATTCCGTGCGCCAGAAGTCCGGGTGCGCAGAGGAGCTGAAAAAGGCCGATCCCGACGCGCGGTAGAAAGCCGAGATCGCAGAACACGGCCGCGGCAATGCCGGTGGTTCGCCAGCCCTGATTATGGTCGGCCAGCAGGCGGGCAACATCACTTCCCCATGCCAGGGCGTTACCGCTGCCCGGCAGCCCGAGCAAGAGATCGGCCAGCCCGGCCGGCATCGGATCAATCCCGCCGAAGTGGCTGCCAAAACCCGGGGCCACGTGGAGGTCTCCATCGCCTGACTCGCCAGCCGAGTCCATCAGTTCGGCAACCAGTACGGCCGGATCGTTTGCGCTATTTTTTCTGATGAAACGCATGGCAGCCTCAACCTCCTCGCCGCCGTTTACGCTCCCGCCCAACACGGTAAGACCGATGGGCAGGATATGGACCGGACTGGTCTTGCCGACCCCGGCATTCATGGCCGCCCGGGTTGCCGGATGGCGGGGACCGGGGTTGATGAGGCCCACCATCAGTGTCTCAAAAAGTTCGGCCTGGGGCCGGGTAGGAAGTTCGCCCTGGAACAGCAGAAAAATGGTTTCCGGAAAACTCCGGCTGGCAGCCAGCTCGAGGATATCATAGCCGTGACACCGGCAGCAATCGGCCAGGTACGGGTTGGCCGGCGAGGGGACCTCTTCCCATATTTTAGTTACGGTGCGCGACGCAAAGACAATATCGCGTTTTTCAACAATGGTCCGGTCGTCATTCATAGTCTTTCCGCATCGACAGCAGTCCCATCAGTAGGAAAACCGGAGTTCACCCCAGATACTCCGGCCTTCCATCGGGAAATCATTGTGGATGGCTGATGCGCTCGGCTCCCTGATATCCTCGTTGAACAGGTTGCGCGCCGCCACGGCAACCTCCCAGTAATGCGCGATGTTTTTTCGGCGCAAAACAAGATCCGTTTTCGTGTAGTCGTCAATTTCCTTGCGGGCATCGCCAACAGCCCGTTTCCGGTCACTCACCCAGGTGACCAGGCCGGTCGCATACCAGTCCGGCAGGAAGTTCCACTGCAGATTGGCCGAAACCTGTTTGGTGGGCGCATCCGACACCAGGGCTTTGGTGAGACTGTCCCGGGAACGCTGCAATGCGAAATTCCCCTGCAGGCGAAGGGTATCCGTTATATCCCATTGCGCCTCCAGTTCAAAACCGCGGCCTTCCTGGTCCTTGGCATTCTGGGCGGTTTTCATGCTGCCGGCTGGGTCATCCGCCACCAGGTCGATAAGGTCGTTAATCTTGTACTGATAAAGATTCAGAACAGTATGGAGATTCGCGGTCGGCTGATAATCAAAGACCAGTTCAAGAACCTTGATCGTCTCCGGATCAAGACTCTTGTTTCCTCGGTTGATCGGGTTGTTCTGGGTGTAGAGGTCGTTGAACGACGGCGGCCGGAAGGCCTGGCCGTAGAGCAGCTTGGTCACCAGGTCGTAGCGGGCCTCCCAGACCAGCGCCAGGCGCGGGTTGATTGTGTTGCCGAAATCGGAATACCGGTCATACCGGACCCCGGCGGTCAGCTCCCAGTTTTTGGCAAAGGCCCATTCGTCCTGCAGAGAGACATACCAGAGATGACGATCCTGTTTACTCATGTAGGCATCGGCCGGCGAAACATGGGTCAGCGTGCCGTCCACAACGGAAAAGGCGGGGAGGACAAGACCCTCAAGTGGGGTTCCGGGGCCGAAGTTCTTGTACTCGTCGGTATCCTCTTCAAAAAACTGCAGGCCGGTTCCCAGGCGGAGGGCATGGGAGGCAATCCCTTGGTAGTTGCCAAACAGATCGATTGCATAGTGTTTGTCCGTCTTCTGGGGATTTCCAAAGACCCCATCCGAAAAAATCATAGGTCTCCATGGAACGGCAGAAAACAGGTTGCCGTCCGTGCCGATGGGCAGAATAGCCCCGGCTGGAAAGAGTTCCGTAAAGGCATCTTCGTAGCCGTACAAAAAGCTGAGCCGGCCGTTTATTTCCAGGTCGCGGTTCAACAAATCCTTGTTGCTGTATTCGAGTTCGGTGATCAGTTGCCGGCTGTTAAGATTATTGCCGGGAGCCAGGACCTGGGTCGCGCCGGCATAGCCGCCGGAGTTGTTCTTCTCCCATCCCCAAAGCCGGAAAGTCCAGTCGTCTCGGATCAGACCAAGGTGAATATTGGCTATCTCATAATTCGTCCCGAGGGGGCCGGGCGCCAGCGAGACATTGGGATCAAACAAGGTCTGCAAATCAGTATCGATGACCCTGTCCTTGTCCCCGTCGCTTTTCTGGTAGTCAAGGGTCAGGGAGACATCCCAACCGTCATAGGTGCCGCCATGCTGCAGCCAGGTGTCAAAGGAATCGAACGAACCGTAACGGGCACCGGCATGGGTGCCGTCGATCTCCTGGCCATCCTTGGTAATGACGTTGACCGTGCCGGCAAAAGCGTCGGCGCCGTGTAGCGCCGAGCCGGGGCCGCGGATGACCTCGATGCGCGAGATGGCGGTGACCGGAATACGCAGGAAAGAGGGCCGGCCGCCATAGTAGGCGACATTGGTCCGTACGCCGTTGATCAGCAGCAGGACATGGGGGTTGAGGGCCGTAAGGATGCCGCGTATGGAATAGACCGGCGTGCCGGCGACCACCGTCGACGGCGACACATGGAGGCCGGGAATGGTCTCCAGCACTTCGTCCAGGGTGGTTGCCCCCAGTTTCTCGATTTCCGCCGCGGTAATCACGCTGGCCACCGAAGGGGCGCGGTGCACCGGTTTCAGACTGCCGGTGGCGGTGAGCAGCAGCCGGTCGGTCCGGTAATACATTTCCTCGGAATAGGGCGATGAGAACATCTTCTCAACCGCCTGTTGCTTCTCCTCCTCCGCGGACGCCAGGGCCTTTGTCGCTGGGACTGCCAGCAGCCCCGTCATCAGAAATACAACCGCTGTCTTTTTCATCATCCCTCCCCCCATCGTTATTACATGCATCGAGCAACTCCCGCACCACATTCGCCACATCCCGAGGCGAAAACGGCTTTGAAATAAATCTGGTGCGATTGTCTTTTAAGAGATCATGCGGATTCAAATCATAGGTGTGCCCACTCATGAAAACCACGGGCAGCAAAGGGTTTCCAAGGCGGAGCGTTTCAGCCAGGGCCTTGCCTCCCAGGCCGGGCATAATGACATCGGTCAGCAGCAGATCGATTTTCTTGTTTTTTGAGACTGAGACAAGGTCAAGCGCCGCTGCCCCGTTCGCCGCCTCCAATGTCGTATAGCCGAAATGACGCAGAGCGGAGGTGGCGGCTCGCCGCACATCCGGACTGTCCTCGGCAACCAGGATAGTCTCATGGCCCCCTTTTACCGGATCAGGCGGTTGATCCTGCTGTTCGACCTGTTTCGCGTAGACCCGGGGAAGATAGATGTGAAATGAGGTTCCGTTGCCAGGTGTGCTGTCGCAGAGTATATGGCCGTTGTGTTGACGGACGATCCCATACACGGTTGACAGACCGATGCCTGTCCCCCGGCCAGACTCTTTGGTCGTGAAAAAAGGATCAAATGCCTTTTCCCGCGTTGCCCGATCCATGCCCGTGCCGTCGTCCTTGACCGTCAGCACCACGAAATCGCCATTCATGGGACGATGTTCCATATCGTAAAGCGTGTTTTCGGCAACTGTCTCGTTTCTGGTCTGGATGAGGAGATTGCCGTGTTCGGGGATTGCATCCCGGGCATTCACCACCAGATTAATCAGAATCTGCTCAATCCTGCTGCTGTCCGCATCAAGGGTCCATAACTGGTTTTCCAGATCGATGGTCAGGTCGATATTCTCCCGGATAAGCCGCTTAAGCATTTTGGAAAAATTATGAATGATCCCGTTCAGATTAGTCGGCTTCAGGGTAAGGACCTGCTTGCGGCTGAAGGCGAGAATCTGGCTCAACAGCTCCGCCGCCCGAAGTGCACTTTTATCAATGATCTGCAGATTCTCCCGCGTTGTTGGTTCCAGATTGCCGCGCATCAGACAAAGGTGCGTATATCCCATGATCGGGGTCAGAATATTGTTGAGATCGTGGGCAATCCCGCCGGCCAGGGTTCCCAGGGCCTCCATCTTCTGACTTTGCCGGTTCTGCTCTTCCAGGCGGAGTCGCTCCTCTTCGCTCTTTTTGCGCTCGGTGATATCCCAGAAGCTTTCCACCGCCTTGACAAATCGCCCCTCATGATCGCTGATAACGGAGCCGCTCATCAGTATGGTGCGCGCCACGCCCTTTTTGTCGACGATAGTTATCTCCCGATTGTCCATGATGGATTTATCCGAACAGTAAAGCAGGCACGCCTGGCAGCCGCCCTCCGGCGAAAGGCTGCCAAACGGGCAGACCTTGCCGACGATTTCGTCTGCGAGGTAGCCGGTTATTCTTTCCGCGGCCGGATTCCAGGAGGTGATGATATTCTGTTCATTCACCGTAAAGATCGCGGCAGGCGTGGTTGTTAACACCGCCTGAATTTCCAGCCGCTGCAATTCCTCCTGCCGGGCCAGATTCCATTTTTCCGTGAGCGACAGGGCGATCTGGGCAAGTTCGTCAGGATCGAACG
The DNA here is from genome assembly GCA_001799275.1 of Deltaproteobacteria bacterium RIFOXYD12_FULL_57_12. Classification (GTDB taxonomy): domain Bacteria; phylum Desulfobacterota; class Desulfobulbia; order Desulfobulbales; family BM004; genus YD12-FULL-57-12. The sequence continues at coordinate 104,848 of MGTE01000052.1, read as the reverse complement.
GCTTGCGCAGGTAGAGCAACTTGTCGGCAGAGCCCAAGGCTCTGACAATTTCCTCGGGTGAACGATCGCCATACGCAGTGACGATGACAAGTTCGAGGTTGGGATCAAGCTGCCGGAGGCGGACCGCTGTCTCCATGCCATCCCAGCCGGGTGGCATGCGGATATCGATGAAGGCGACGGCGAACGGGCTAGATTCTCTCAGAGATTCACGCAGCAGTGCATAACCATCCTGACCCTGGGCGGCAAAAGACAACTGAAAATCTATAGAAAAATCATCTTGTTCGACAGAACCATTTCGCCGGAGGAGGGAGGCGATTTTCACGGCCGGGGAATGTTTGTCTTCCTGCTCCCGGACCAAAACGTCTTGGTATGCCTTCCAGATTCCCTGGTCGTCGTCGATGATGAGGAGTCTTCTGTTTTTCATGAGGAGTCAGGCTCAGTTGTTCGCTTTGGCAGCCTGGAGCTGGCGTCGCAATGCCTCTTCGCGCAACTTCAACGCCAGCACTTCCTGGCGCAGTTGCGCCATTTCGGTGCCTTGGTCAAAAATAATGGCGGCATTCTCCGCCAGAACCTGTAGCAGCCTGTCCACTCCTTCAATCCCGCGTTCCGGCAGAATGCCCACCACGATATTTTTACAACTGCGCAAAATGATCGGCACGACAAGATATTCATTCAGACGGAAGACGTCCTCGACCCGATTGCAGGCCATCACTCTTTTCACAATGGCCTGGAACGCCGGCTGGACGGTAAGGCCGTTCGAGAATTTGCCGAGGCCGACCCGGAAGTCGATTTTGTCATCCTGAATCTTTGCCAGAAAAACGTCTTCCGTGTCCAGAAATATACAGAGTTGGCCGAGGATTTTTAGCAAAAATGGTCGCAACTCATCGTCGTCTCCAGTGAATTTCAGGTCGGCGAGACTGCCGACGATGCCTTCCAGGATAGTGATGAAGCTCCGGACCTTCATTTCCAGATTCCATCGGGTGGTCAACGAATCGGCCAGTTGCAGAATTTCTTCGCTATCAAACGGTTTCTTGAGGTAGAGAAGCCGATCGGTAAACCCGACTTTTGTGACGATTTCCGAAACCGGGGCATCTGAGAAGGCCGTGACAATGACAATCTGGAGGTCCGGGTCAACCATATGAATTTCCCTGGTTGTCTTGATGCCATCCCAGCCTGGCGGCATGCGCATATCAATAAAAGCCATGGCAAACGGTGCGCCGTTTTCCTTAGCCTCCTGTACCTTCCGCAAGCCTTCCTCGCCCTGCGACGCCGTTGTCACGACAAAGTTGCGAAGCTCCTCAACCGCGGCGGCATTGTTTTTTGAGGTAACGCCGTCGAGCAGGTTGTCCAACTCGGAGGAAGACCCTTCTGTCGCAAGGTCATTACTCGAAAGCACCTCCCGATACACTTCCTGTATGGCGCGTTCATCATCAATGATCAGAATACGGTTGTTAAAAGACATATCATCCCCGAACCAGCTTGAATTAAAATATTTCCTGTTTGCTCGGCCGCATGACGACTGTCAGGCGGCCGCCAGGCGAACAACAAACTCGGCGCCCCTGTTTGCGCCATCACTATGGGCGGTTATGGTGGCGTTGTTGGCGATAAGAAAATTGGCGCAGGAATGGAGCCCGAAACCTGAGCCACTGGATTTAGTCGTATACCCGAATTGAAACAATTTGTCCTTATCTTCCTCCGGGAACCCGACACCGGTATCATGCACCGCGACACAGACATGGTCATGTTCTCCTTTTTCCAGAAATGTTGTAATCGTCAAGATTCGTTCAGCAGCCTGGTCCTGTCCCATGGCCTCGCAGCCGTTTTTGATCAGGTTGACCAGAACCTGGATCAGTTTTGTCTGTTCGATATGAACCGCCGGCACGGCGGCATACTCCCTGACCACCGTAACCTTTCTTTTTTCAATAAACTCCCGCATGATATTCAGTGCGTCATCAATAATGGCATTGACAGCAACGTCCTGGGTGTCGCCGTGCAGGCGGGCATAACGCAGCTGCAGACTGATGATGTTTTCGATATGCTCATGCTTGTCCCGCAACTGCTGAATCTCGTCGATAATCTTGTCATATTCGTTCCTGATGCCCGCCGGAAGCAACTCCAAAATATCCAGTAGACGTTTTTTTTCATTGGCAGACAGGGTGGTGTCGCCTGCCAAGGCCTGGGCGATCTGCTGGGTGGCCGCGGGCAGTTTGGTGCGGATCGAACTGGAACGCAGTCTTTTGATGAGCATGGCCGTGCTGACCTTGGCCGGGGTGATGGCATTACCAATGTTGTGCAGGATGCCGACGGCCATTTCCGCCATGCCGGCTTCGTGGGCCTGCTGCAGCAGCTTATTCTGGGTTTCTTTCAATTCCCTGGTCCGCTCGGCAACCTTCTGTTCGAGGGATCTGCTGTATTCGTCGAGTTGTTGGTAGGATTCCCGGAGTCGGCCGGTCATATTGTTGAATGATGCCGCCAGATCAATGAACTCCTGACAGATCATGCCATCGTACTGCAGGCTGTGTTGCAGATCGCCGCCCGAAACGAGCCCGACGCCCTCCTTGAGCGTGCGGACGGATCTGACAAAGGTGCGGGTGAAAAACGTTGCAATAACAGACCCCGTAAGCAGGAAGACAACGGTCAGCGAGACAACGAATATTTTCTGCTGTCGCAATTTTTCAGCCCACTCGACCTTGGCCAGGTTTATTTCGTCATTCAGGCGGACAAGGGAAAAAGAACAACGCAACAACCCGAACAGTTGGGCGCCGTTATATACGGGCACAGAGGCTTCCAGGATCGGGACTGTACCATTGCCGGTCTCAGCCCAGCCATCCTGCAGGATGATCGTCGGATTGTTGACAGTATCCCGTGAAGCTACCGCGGCAATTTCCTTGCCCATTCTGTCTGCCATGGCCAGGTCCATGCCGCTGTCCAGGAGACTTCCTACTTTCAGGGGATCACTGTGAACGATGGCCTTGCGGTTCGTATCCATCACCAGGCAATAAACAATATCCTGATCACTTGCCGTCACCTGTTGGGTAAGGTTGTTGAGAAAGGTGTAATCAAAGCCGGCAATGGCCTCTGCCGCGCTGAGCGACATGCTGCGGACAAGAGAAATACTGCGATTTTCCAAACTCTGACGCAACGCTCGGATGTTCCTGTTGAGCTGGGCATCACGGAACTCGGCTTCCCTATAAAAAAGCAGACCGCTGACCGCGGGAATCAGCAGACCGATGAGCATGAGATTCATCAGAATAAGCAGAACAAGAATAGAAGGCCGCCAGCGGAAAAAGCCGGCACGTTCAATCGATCTGTCGTGTGTGGTGGTAACGTGCTCCTGCATCTCAATTAATAACGTCACTGGCCAGATCGACGACGGTCTGGTCAATGGCCAGACCGATCTGGCTGGCGGTCTTCAGATTGAGAAAAAGGCGGGTGCCCAAGGGCGGCATCACGCCGATCCGGCCCGGTTCGGTTTTCTTCGACAGGATGCTCTTGGCCACTGATGCGGCCTGAGCGCCGATGTTGGCATTATCCGGGTTAACACTCAACAGGATGCCAAGTCTTGCTATATTTTCGGAAGGACCTGCACAGACAAGTCGTTCACGGATACAGCGCTTTTCAAGCCAGGCAACATTCTCCAGCGTGAAAAGCACCGGATCGGCCAGCATGATGAATCCGTCGATACGGTCGATCATTCTCTTAAAAGCCCGCTGAAACTCCTGGGGCCTGGCAATGGGTTCCTCCAGCAGATCTATGCCGAGAACCTGCGCCGCCTTCCTGGTTTTGTCCATGATCGTTTCGGAATATTCCGAGTTGTAGACGACCCCTATGCGCTTTATTTTCGAGGACACCAGCAGAATGTTGGCCAGTTGGGTTCCCGGATCTACATCACTGGCAATGCCGGCGATATTGTTCTGTCCCGCCAGCAGATTATATCGTTCCCAGTTAACAACCATGGCGAAAATGACCGGGATGTCGGGATGATCCTTGGTCCACACCTTGGCAACATAGGCGGCCTTGGCGCCCAGCGCGAAAATAAGGGCCGGCTTTTTCGCAAGTATCTCGGCCATGAGTGCCGGAGCGCGGTCGATATCACCCATCAGATTGAAGTGTGCCGTGGGCATGCCGATTTGCTCGGAGAACACGGCGACCGGCGCGGTGTAAGCCTCTTCCAGATCGCTGATCAGGATGACGACCAACGGCGCATCCGAAGCGGTTGTTGCCGCCCGGCCTTGCGTCCCGCAGAGCAGAACCAGCAGAGCCAGCAGCAAATTAATTAGGGGTAACTTCTTTCCAGCCATCTATCTGCAGTATCTCCATGTATTGTTCTTTTTGTGTCGCTGCATCGGCATGTTTGAAAATGTCGACAAAAATTTTGATAAAATCGGCCGAAACACCCTCTTTCACGGCACAGAGCACCGGCATGGGCAGCGGTATGGTTTCCATGACCGGTTTGACACCTTCAACGAGCCTTGGGTTGATTATAGTCAGTGTTTCAAGGGTATTTCTTGTAACCAGCGCCATGTTAACCTGGCCGAGCGCCAGGGCAAAAAGGGCATCGACATCCTTTGGCACATCCACGATATTGATTTCGGCGGCCTTAATGCCGTGTGATGCAAAAAGTACCGCATCAAGGATCGCTTCCTCGTCCGGGCCCATGGTTGTCATGGCCAGTGATTGATTCTTGAGGGCCGGTCCGATGGCTGTATCCGCGTTCTTGGCAACCAGCAGAATTTTTCGGTAGGAAGACTGTCCCGCCCGCACGGGCGTGAGAAGTGGCTGCAATTTCAGCTGTTGACCGTATTTCTGCAGATACCAGTGAGGAAGAAAGAAAAAAATCGGTTTAACGCTCTGGACCTGCTGGTGAAAATCCAGCAGACGGTTGAAGGGTTGAAAGGAAACCTTGATTTTTTGGCTGGCAAGGAGATGGTCCATCTCCTGCTTCAGCCGAACAAGATTGCTCTGCGAGGCATCGGGGTTATAATAGAAAAAAAACGGTTTCGGGTCAGTGCCGGCGGCCAGGCTGCTGCCACCCGCAAAGCTGAACAGACAGAAGAAGAGTATAAAAAAAACTATGCGATATACAAGACGTGGCGGCACGGCAAGCCTGATTTCATGTTAATGAGCAATCCACGGCAATACATGCATGCCGCGTTTACTGTCTGGCTAACCAAGAGAATATGCGGACAACTTCCCGTTGCGCCAGGAAACTCACGGGTATCATTGATATGGATCAACCCTTTTGTCAAGCCGATTTATTGAAGAAACTAAACGACTAGGCTAGTGTTTTTCAACTTATGAGCTTACCAGTTTTCGGCCTGTTTGCTCCGATGGATTAAAGGGTGCGGCCGAACTCCAAGTTTTTTTTGTTCACTGCAATGCCGGTGTTCCCCTGAACAAATTCGTGGCTTGTCGAGCCGAACGGCAGAAGAACCAGGGTCCCGGATTGAGCAACAACACGGCTCTCGGCAAGATGAGGGAAAACATTTTTTTTGGCAAGTGTGGAATGGGCCAGAATGACCTTCAATGCCTGAACTGCCTCGCTCTGCGGCAGGGTGACGGCATGGATTTTTTTGTCGGCCAAATTGTCCTGACTCGGTGAAAACCGATTCTGTGAAATGGTTGTCTGGGTGGCAAGCCGCAAAAAAGACTCTGGCCTGATTTTGAAGGCCGGCACCTGGAAGTGCATGGCCTGATCTTCCCACTCCGGCCGGATGGTCAGCGGCTGGTTGGTGAGCCGCAGGAAATCGGCAAAGGAACGGATATCGATGCCGGCGGTCATTGTCGTTGGAATGCGCCAGAACGGCAGAAAAAAATCCTTTTCTCTGTCGCCGGGCTGTACTGCAAAGGCTACCGGCGAGAAGCGGTTGTTTGCCGTGGCCCAGGCAGTCGTGCAGTTGTGGCAGAAGAGGACGACGCTATCCCGGCTGCCCTGCAGCTTCCAGCCGCAGTTTGGGCAGAGACTGGCCAGAAAATGCGGCTGCCAACCCGGTCCGGCATCGACATGTGAAGCAAAGATGTCGTCCTGCCCCGCAGGCAGTTCGGCCACGGGACGATCGAGCACCTCATCGTACAAGGCACCGTCTCTGATCGACAGCGGCAGGTAGATGGTGTTGAGCACCTCGCCGATATATGCCTGATGCAGCGGAACCGTTCTGGACAGCTGCTGGCCGCCGGCCAGGCTGGCGGACATGGACTCCCAGTTCAGGGTGTTCTTTAATGCCATGCCGCCCTGGCTC
>MGTE01000052.1:98034-98593 GCA_001799275.1 Deltaproteobacteria bacterium RIFOXYD12_FULL_57_12 | reverse complement strand
GCCGCAGACCCAAGGAAACGGGCAGGAAGGGCAGGGGAGAGCCCAAACGGGTGGTTTCGGACATGCGAAAGTTCACGGCACTCTCATCGCATGTGTAGACCACCCCCTTAAAATGCATGTACGGGGCATAAACGGCATCGGCTACCTGCGTCTTGGCAGGCAAAACCATCCGGCAGTTTTCCGGATTGGCAAGATAACTGTCAACCCCGCAGTAGGTACAGGGCAGCAGACGGTCTGTTTCCTCCAGTTCAAGAGGGGCGGCGCACTGCGGGCACTCCTGTTCAAGACGGATCGGCATATTATTTTTATTTACTTGACCGGTTCACCGCACTGGTTGCAGAACACGGCGTCGGGCAGATTTTCCGTGCGGCATTTCGGGCAGAGTTTGGGCTCCGGCCTGACATCGGCTGCTTGTCCGCAGCTGGCACAAAATCGAGCGTCGACCGCGATGTTTTCGCCGCAACGCAGGCATTGCCTGAATATGACCCGCTGGTGTCCGCAGTAGGGACAGAATCGGGCATCAGCCGGGATGGACTTCTGGCAGGCCGAGCATGGCGTG
>MGTE01000052.1:91836-97860 GCA_001799275.1 Deltaproteobacteria bacterium RIFOXYD12_FULL_57_12 | reverse complement strand
GGGCGGGGTGATCGACGAGATATAGAGTTGATGCAGTCTCAGCCCGAAATGGCTAAAATCCTCAGCCAGGCGTTTCTGCAGACCGTCGGCCAGTTCGTCATAGCGGCCGGGCAGGTTGATAATGCTGTCCAGATGTTCGCCCAGATGATCGTTGAACCGGGAGACAATAACCTGTTTTAGATATTCCTCGATTTCGTTGGCGGTAAACCGGCCCATGGTACCCACTAGGGTGTTGACAAAGAGGATCGGCTGGACCACCTGAATATTGAAGACGCCGTAGGCACGTAACCGAATGAGGCCAAGTTCCGAATCCTTGAAGGCCACCGGATCGCTGGTTCCCCATTTCAGGTTTGAAAAGACCTTGAGGTTGACGAAATAAACCTCGGCGCGCAGCGGGCTGTGCATGGCCCAGGGCAGCGCGGCGATCTTGGTGAGTACCGGGATATTTGCCGTTTTCAGGGTATGCCGGCCCGGCCCGAATGCTTCGCAGGCCTTGCCTTTATAAAAAAACACCCCGGCCTGCGTATCCCGCACAATGAGCTGGGCACCGAACTTTATCTCGCCGGAACCCTGTTCCGGGATGCGATGCGCGATTTCTCGACCCGACTCATCAAACCACTCGATGACCTCCAGAAAAACGAGATTATTCGTTCCCATTTTACCTCCAACTCATACGAATTTAATAGAAATCAGATCAGTCACTAATTCAGGTGCAACATAGCAGATAACCGGGATGGCTTCCAACCAAAATTGAAAAAAATATCCGCACTTGAACAGCTCCTTCGTCTCTGGTGGCGGTTGCCGCATTTTTCAGTGGCAGGACAAGTTCTGTTTGAGTAAAGATTAATCAATGAAAAAAAATGTAGCGTTTGGCCGGGCTTGTTTCCTTGATTTTTCAGTGGCGACAACGGCCGTTGAAAATGTCCTGGCCAGGGAGAGGGTGATGGGCGAGGAGGAAAAGGTACGGATTGACAAATGGCTGTGGGCCGCCCGTTTTTTCAAGACCAGGTCCATGGCCGCGGAGGCCGTGACCGGCGGCCTGGTGCATGTCAATGCCTCCCGCGTCAAGCCGGCCCGATCGATACAGCTCGGCGACGAACTTACGATTCGACGCGGGGTTCTGGAATTTGTGGTGATCGTCCGTGGTCTGTCTGAAAAACGTGGGCCGGCCACGGTTGCCAGAGAACTTTACGAGGAAACTCCGGAAAGTATCGCGGCCAGAGAGAAAAATAAGGAAGAACTTTTCCTGCAGCGGGCCGCCACTCTTATCTACGGGCCGGTGCACCGGCCAAACAAACGGGATCGACGGCAGATTCGGAGTTTCACCCGCAAGGCCAGGTCTGAATAACATGTTTAAATCACAAAAGAAACTATACGGTTATCAAGAAATCAAGGAGAATTAGTAATGCAGAAAATTTCCAGAGCCCTGATCAGTCTGACCGATAAAACCGGAATCGAAAATTTTGCCAAGGAATTGGACGGCCTTGGCATTGAAATTCTCTCCACCGGCGGCACCGCTAAAAAATTACGGGACCACGGCATTGCGGTCAAGGATGTCGCCGAGTTCACCGGATTTCCGGAGATGCTGGACGGCCGGGTGAAAACGCTGCATCCCAAGGTGCATGGCGGCATCCTGGCGCAACGGGCCAACCCGGAGCATCAGAAACAGATGGCGGCCCACGGCCTGCAACCCATCGATTTGATTGCCGTGAATCTGTACGCCTTTGATAAGGCGACCGCCGATCCCAACTGCTCGCTGGCCAATGCCATTGAAAATATCGACATCGGCGGTCCCACCATGCTGCGGGCCGCCGCCAAAAATTTCCAGGACATCACGGTCATTGTCGACCCGGCTGATTATCCTCAGGTGCTGACCGAAATCCGGCAGACCGGCAACACCACGCTTGTTACCCGTTTCCGCCTGGCGGTCAAGGTGTTTCAGCTGACTTCCACCTATGATACGGCCATAGCCGCCTGGCTCACCAAGGTCGATGTGCGGACGAACCCTCATTTCTCAGGAGAGTAAGCATGTTGCGACTGGCAGTGCTGCTTTCCGGCAGCGGCAGAACTCTGGATAATTTCCAGACGCGGATCATGAACGGCACACTGAACGCCCGGATAGAGGTGGTTCTCTCCAATGTTGCCGACGCCTTGGGGTTGACCAAGGCCCGGAACTATGGCTATCCGGCCTTTCATGCCAAGGACAGTGCGGCAATCAACAATATTTTGAAAAGTTATCCGATCGACTGCGTCTGTCTTGCCGGCTATTTGAAGCTTTACGAACCACCCGCTGCTCTGCGCAAAAACGTGCTCAACATACATCCCTCGCTGATTCCCGCCTTCTGCGGGGACGGCTTCTACGGGATGCGTGTCCACCGTGCGGTCAAGGCAAGGGGCGTGAAGGTGAGCGGTTGTACGGTCCATTTTGCCAATGAGGTTTACGACGAGGGGCCGATTGTTGTGCAGAAATGCGTGGCAATTACTGACCGCGATTCCCCGGAGGACATTGCGGCCAGAGTTTTTGCGGCTGAATGCGAGGCATATCCCGAGGCGATCAACCTGGTTGATGCCCGGGGGATCGATTATTTCTGGAAATAGATCGTCCCGGAGTCACTTTCAGGTTACGGTTCATACTAATTCTTGCAGAGAACAAACAAGGGAGGCAGATAACGAAGATGGCCGCACGCAAAAAAATAATCATGAATGCCCAGGATATTGAAAGGTCGCTGTCGCGCATCGCTCTGCAGATTGTTGAGAAAAACCCAAAAGTCGAAGATCTGGCAATCATCGGGATCCATACCGGCGGCGTATTCCTGGCCAAGCGCATCCAGCAGACCATCCAGGATCGGGAGAAGGTCACGCTGCCGATCGGCAGTCTTGATATTACGCTCTATAGGGATGACTGGAGCCGGCTCTCCCAGAATCCCATTGTCAAAAAAACCGACATCTCGTTTCCTCTTGAAAATAAAACGATTGTCCTGGTGGATGACGTGATTTTTACCGGTCGGACCATTCGAGCAGCCCTTGATGCGGTTATGGATTTCGGCCGGCCCGGCCTGATCCAACTGGCGGCGCTGGTGGACCGCGGTGGCCGGGAATTGCCGATCCAGCCCGATTTTACCGGCATGGAAATCAACATCGGATCGAACGAACACATCCATGTGCTGTTGGCCGACAATGCCGCCAAAGACGAAGTGGTGCTCGAATTCCTTTCCTGAGGATAACCGACATGAGTGCGGAAGAGATTCGACCCGATCTGGAACACATCCGGAAGCGGGTCAGGGAAAAAACGGAAAACTATGAGCGCTATAATTTTTCGCAGACTCAGAACAACTTATTGAAATGTTTTTTTGACCTGGCCCAGGAATACGACAGCCTGCAGGATCTTTACCGTATCTGTGTGGCCGTGCCCCTTGAATACATGGCTGTGGAAACCGCGCTCTACCTCCTGGATGATGAGGAGAAAAATCTGCGACTGGTCTGCAACAGCAGGGAAGGGATCATTACCGATAAAAGACCGGTGCCGACCGGGATCTACCTGGCTGATGAGCCGTACTTGACGCAGGTTTCCTATATCGTGCCCATTTATCGGAAGCCGCCACCCAACCCTGCTGCCGAAGCAGAGGCGGCAGCTGAGTTTCCTGCCCCGTCGTTGGTGCAGGAGAAAAGCCGGATCATGGGGATGTTCGAAATCTTTGCCACTACCGAACTCACTCCCCAGGAACAGTTCTTTCTTACCAAGTATACAAACCGAATAGGTTTTAGGCTCCACAACCGTCTCGTTGCATTGCAGAACATCCGTCACTTGAAATTTATCAACAGCCTGGTGATGGATATCGAACATAATGTCATCATCCCAAACATGTATTTTCGCCATCTTTTTAATCAGTTGAAAAAAAAGATCGTGGAGATGGAAGGGCTTGAAAAGATGATGCGCAGCATCATGGTGAGTAGCGGTGCTGCCTCGGACGAATGCAACGGGATAATCGAAAGGGTTGTTGCCATGCGGACGGACCTTGCCGGCTATCACCGGGAAATTCAGAAACACCATGCCAATGTGAGCCTGTTTCTGGAGAGCCTGTTCCGCCGGGAACATTTTGAAAAGGGCCATCTGGTGCTGCAGCCCAAACGTTGTTTTCTGGAAAAGGAGATTATCGAGCCGCAGCTCGAACAGTATCAGAAGCGTCTGCAGGCCACAGGGATCACTGTCCTGCGGCCAACGGACATGACCAGTGTCGAATTCCCCATCATGGTTGATGTAGGTCTTTTGGCCCAGGTCTATGCCAATTTCTTTTCCAATGCCGCCAAGTACGCCGAAACCATTATTGACTACCAGGGTCTGCCTCGGAAGACCGTGGCCTATGGCCGTGAATTATTGTTTGATTTTTTCGGCCCTGGTCAGGACGGCATCAAATTCAATGTGTTTTCCACCGGCCCCCACCTATGTGTTTCCGACAGAGAGATTCTGTTCACCGAGGGCGGACGCTGTAGTAACAGCCAAAGACAACCCGGCACCGGGCATGGCCTTTCATTTATCAAGCATGTTATTGAGATGCATGGTGGCCGGGTAGGCTATGAGCCAACAGAGGAGGGGAACAATTTTTACATAATCCTGCCTTTGCCCATTACCAAACCGTATTCCATGCTGCCCATGACCCTGTCGCTGGTTTGAAACTCCACATCCAGCCGGGTTATCCGATACATCCCTCCAGGAATAACACATGTTTCCTCTCAAGGACGACATTCCATCCAACACCTTTCCCGTGGTCAACATCGGATTGATCGCGGTAAACTTTCTGTTTTTTTTAATGGAACTGGAAGCGGGACAGGACTTTGAGCGGTTGGTTTTTGCGCTTGGTTTTGTGCCAGGTCGCTTCATGAGTGGGTTTGCTGAAAACTGGCTGAACATTAAGATCTTTCTGCCGGTTTTCAGCTCCATGTTCCTGCATGGCGGCATTCTGCATCTGGTCTCCAATATGTGGATGCTCTGGATTTTCGGCGATAATGTCGAAGACTGCATGGGGCATGGCCGGTATCTGTTTTTCTATCTTTTGTGCGGTGTAATCTCGGTGTTTGCGCAGGCTGCGGCGGGACCTGGGTCCCAGGTTCCGCTGATTGGGGCTTCCGGCGCTATTTCCGGGGTACTCGGCGCCTATTTTTTAACCTATCCACGCGCCAGGGTTCTGACTTTGATACCCATATTTATCCTTTTCTACACAATTGAACTGCCGGCGTACTTTTTTCTCGGGTTCTGGTTCTTCATGCAGTTTCTGCAGGGCTCCGCCAGTCTTGCCACTATCGGCAACGCGCAGGGCGGTATCGCCTTTTGGGCCCATGTCGGGGGATTCGGGGCAGGCGTGCTGCTCATCCATCTGTTCCGCCGCACTGACTGGCAGAAAACTATCCAACGTAAATCGGTCAGATTGACCAGGATATGAAGGCAACGATGGTAATCGACCGGAACATGAATGCACCCGTATTAAAGAAAATGGAACTTCTGGCGCCAGCCGGCACCCTGGCTGCTTTTGAGGCGGCGGTGGAGGCTGGCGCCGATGCCGTTTATGTCGGCGCGCCGACTTTAAACGCCAGGGCCTTGAGCCGTGACTTCACCTGGGCCGAAATCGCCGCCATGATCGACTATGCCCAGGGCCGGGGAATCAAACTTTATGTGGCTATGAACAGTCTGGTCAAAGAAGAGGAGTTGCCACTCACCGTGGAAACGCTGGCCCGCCTTGCGGCTTTACGGCCCGATGCTCTGATCATCCAGGATCTCGGAGTCTACCACCTGGCCAAAACCTATTTCCCTGAACTGCGACTGCATGCCAGCACCTTGCTCCTGGCCCATAATTCCCTGGCTATTAGAAAATTTGCCGACATGGGCTTTGCGCGGGTGGTGCTTGCCCGGGAACTTACTCTGCGCGAGATTGCCGCCATCCACAAAAAATCTGATGTGGAACTTGAGGTGTTTGTGCATGGCGCCCTTTGTTTCAGCTATTCGGGGTTGTGCCTTTTCAGCAGTTCCCT
>MGTE01000052.1:57671-91766 GCA_001799275.1 Deltaproteobacteria bacterium RIFOXYD12_FULL_57_12 | reverse complement strand
GGTAGGGGCAAGGAAGACAAAAAAAGTGGCGGCTATTTTTTTTCAATGAACGATCTCTGCGCCATTGATCTCATTCCGGATCTGGCCCGGGCCGGTGTCACGTCGCTCAAGATCGAAGGCCGGCTGCGCAACACCCAGTATGTTGGCTCCGTGGTGAGAGCCTATCGGACCATGCTTGACGCCGAACCGGGCGATCGTGAGGCCCTGGCAAAGGCCAGGGAATTTCTTGACCAATCCATGGGCCGGCGCAGCACGGCCGGTTATTTTAAGCATACCAACCCGGCGGATGCGTTGACTCCGCATCATTCCGGCAATATCGGTATTTTCCTGGGCAAGATTGAACGCATTAAGGAGGGGCGACCTCGGTTCCGCATCAAGTCCGGAATTCAAGTCGGTGACCGGCTGCGAATCCATCACGAAAAGACCGGCGAACGTTTTTCCTTTACCTTGAAAACGCTCTATGTCGGAACGCGGCAGGTCTCCTCGGCGTCCGCCGGGGCCATGGTGATGATCGATACGCCGCATGACGCGCAAAGCGGCGATGCCGCCTACCTGGTTGATACCAAGGAGGGGAGGGCGCTTGAACGCAGAGAGCGCCTGGTCGACCCGCTGCCCTTTCGGAAAACAATCGCCCGCCTGCCGGATCGGGACCGGGTGGCTACCGTGCTTAAGGCTTTGCAAGAATCAAAATCCGCGAGTTCCAGGCGGCCCCGGCAGAAACCAGGCCCCCTTGGCCTGTGGCTCAAACTTGACGACCTGCATGGCCTGCAGCAGCGCTTGCCTTTTCAGCCCGACCGTGTACTGGTCACCTTGAGCCGGGAAACCTTTACACAAAGCCGGCAACTGGCGCGCAAACTGAACGCATGGACCCGTCGGTTGATCTGGGCCCTGCCGCCGATCATTCTCGAAGAGGATGTCGATTTTTATCGGCAGGCGCTTGTCGCTCTTACTGATTTGGGCTTTGCAGCCTGGCAACTCGGTCATCTTGGACAAACGTTATTTTTCCCCGGGGATGCAAAGATCAGTCTTTTCGGGGATCACACGCTGAATGTACTCAACTCAGCCGCCCTGGTTACTTTGCAGGAAAACAGCATCGGTCATGCGCAGATCGCCGTGGAGACCGATCGGACAACGCTTGCGGCGATTTGTCGGCGACAGGGCGGAAAAACAGGCGCGGCCCCAGGCCTGACGGTTTTCGGCCGCATGCCGCTTTTTACCTCTCGACTTGCGGCGGAACATTTTCGATACCAGCAGCCGTTTGTCAGTCCCAAAGGTGAGCGCTACGAACTTGTCCGCCGATGGGGGGCGACCCTGGCTCTGCCGGAGATGCCTTTCTCCCTACTCAATGAACTTGCGGATATTGCCTCCTTGGGGCTAAATTATGCAGTGATCGATCTCACGTGCATGAAGTTGGACCGGGACCTGCTTAAAGACCTTGACCGCGCCTTGAACAATCCAAGCAAGGAAAAAACCGGTCGTCGCACATTCAACTATCACGGCCGGCTGCAGTAAAAAAGACTGGTCGTGACTGAGCCGAAAAGGGTGAAACACGCGGAGATGCAATCGGAGGAACATATGAATAGTGAATGGTACCAGGAACTGACCCGTCTCGGCATCAACGGCGGAATTTCTGATCAGGCAATTTTGCGGACGTTGCTCGAATGTGATGAGGTCGAGCTGCTGCCGTTACTCGCCGCCGCCTTTGCGGTGCGGAAATATTTTCATGGCCTTGAGGTTGCCATCCATATCCTCAACAATGTCAAAAACGGTCTTTGTTCCGAGGATTGTTCGTATTGCGCCCAGTCTCGGGACAGCAGGGCGGAGATTGTCACCTATCCTGCCAAGAGTGATGGGGAGATAATCGCCGAGGCGGAACGGGCCTACAAGGCCGGCGCCCACCGTTACTGCATGGTTTATGCCGGCCGGGGGCCGAGCCAACAGCGGGTGGCGCATATCGGCGAACTGATCAGAGAAATCAAAAAGCGGTTTCCCCTGGAGGTCTGTGTCTCGGCCGGTTTGATCGACGAGGCTGCAGCAATTGCGTTGAAACAGGCTGGCCTGGATCGGTTGAACCACAACCTCAATACCTCTGCCAATCGTTACTCTGCAATCTGTTCGACGCACACCTACGAGGATCGGCTGCATACCCTGCGCGTTGCTCGCCAGGCGGGCCTTGAGGTCTGCTCCGGGATCATCGCCGGCATGGGCGAGACAGCCGAGGAGCTTGTTGAACTGGCCTGTCGGCTCCGGGAAGTTGAGGCCAGATCGATCCCGGTTAATTTTCTGCTGCCTATTGCCGGCAATGTCCTGAGTGTGCCGCAAAACCTGACCCCGGACTATTGCCTTAGAATTCTGTGCATGTTTCGTTTCGCCAACCCGGATGCCGAAATCAGGGTGGCGGCCGGCCGCGAGGCCCATCTGCGCAGCCTGGAAGTAATGAGTCTCTACCCGGCCAACTCCCTGTTCATGGACGGTTATCTCAATACCCGCGGCAACAGTCGCGAGCGCACCCTGCAGATGATTCGCGATGCCGGTTTTGTCATCCGGTCGGACAAGACGCTAGAGGAACTGCTAGCTGCGGAACGGCAACAGGCAACCAGTGATGACCGGGCAGGGCAGGGGGTTTTGCTCAAGGTGGCGCAGGAGTTGCGGCCGACGGCTCAGGGCTGATCGGTTTTTTCTCGTCCGGCCAGTTGACCGCAGGCCGCCGAGATGTCGGCGCCCCGGCTGTTGCGGATCAGCACTGTGTAGCCGGCCCGCCAGAGGATCTGCTGAAATTTCTCGATCTGCTCGACCGAAGAACGTTTGAAGGCCAGGGCAGGAGTTTCGTTGTAGGGCAGCAGGTTGATCTTGCAGCGGATGCCTTGCAGTCTTCTGGCCAGCAGTTCGGCATCGGCGGCTGAGTCGTTGATGCCGGCAAGCAGGATATATTCAAACATGATCCGTTTGCGTTTGGGCATGGGAAACTCCCGACAGGCGGCCAGCAGCACCTCAACCCCATATGTCCGGTTGATCGGCATCAGCCGGCTGCGGACCTCGTTGTCAACGCTGTGCAAGGAAACGGCAAGGTTGACTGTAGTATTCAGCCCCAGTTCTCGCATCTTTGGAACGAGCCCGCAGGTGGAGACCGTGATCCGCCGGTCGGAGAAATCCAGACCTCGTTGTTCAGTAAGAATGGCCAGGGCAATGAGCAGGTTGTCCAAGTTGGCCAGCGGTTCGCCCATGCCCATGAACACCAGGTTGTTCAAGACGCCTCGGCCCTCGGTATGCAAGTATTCCTGCACGGCGCAGACCTGGTTGACCATCTCTGCCGGACTCAGGTTCCGTTTGAATCCCATGCTGCCGGTGAGACAGAAGGCGCAGTCCATGGCGCAGCCCACCTGCGAGGAGACGCAGAGAGTATGCCGATCTTCCTCCGAAATTAGCACCGTCTCGACAAGATTTCCGTCGTTGAGCAGAAAGCCGAATTTGATGGTGCCGTCTTCGGATCTCTCCAGCACTGCCGGTTCGAAACTGGAAAATTCAGCCCGTTCCTCCAGTCTCAGCCGTAACTCCTTGGCAATATCGGTCATCTGCACAAAATTTCTGATCCCCGGTCGGTACAGCCAGGAGAAAATCTGTCGGGCGCGGAAGGCTGGCAGGCCAAGTCCTGCGGTGAAGTCCGTCAGTTGGTCCAAGGATAAATTTTTCAGATCCGGTTTGTTCATTAACAATTAGCGGCTATCGCGAGGAATTTCGAATAAGAGCCGCGCTGATCGTGCAAGGCGGCATGGCTGGCCAAAATAAAAAAATCGCACCCGATGGGGAACTTCCCCGGGTGCGATTCTGACTTCGAGTTTTGCTGGCGGCAAACTATTCTTTTAGGCCTACCTCGGTTTTCAGGCTACCGGAGAGGGACCATTTGGTGATCTTGTTGTCTCCCTTGGTTGGACTGGCAGTAAGGACCCGGCCGTGTACCCCGTTCAGCTTCTGGGTGCTGCCTGGAGCATTCACTGTCATCCGGATAATCCCGGTTTGACTAACAGTGACGCCAGTGAGATAGGTGAGATCGGCGTTGTTCAGCATTTCGGTGCCTTCAGCAGTGTTGTGGATCATGGTGTTGCTTACCGCGTGGAATTCAGCCACATTGTTCTCAATGGCATGCAGTGAGGGGATGATCATGGAGGTGACCCGGGAGCGCTGGATGTACTTCATGTAGGCCGGTACCGCCACCGCTGCCAGAATGCCGATGATGGCAACAACGATCATCAATTCGATCAGGGTAAAACCCTGCTCGTTCCCTTTATGGCGAGTCAATGACCCCATTGTCTTCCCTCCTTGTTTATTGCCATTCTCCTCCGAGCGGCAGCACTGAATACCGACAAATCAAATGCTAATAAATTATTACAGCAAGTTCAGTGCCTGGCTAAGTGTTTAGCACAAAAAAAACGATTGGCAATAATAAATTTTAAGAATACAGATAGTTATCAAACAAATGGCTCGATCCTGCTTGGGCGCCTTTCTGCAACAGGGCGCGCTAGCAAGACGAATTTAGTCCGGCACTGACAAAAAATGGCACTATGGAAGCAGAATTTTTTTTATGGCTACCTTATAAATCTACAGCGCCCGCAGTGATTCTGGAACAGTAGGAACTTTCCCGGCAAGGGCCTGGTCGATCAGAGTCAGAACAGTGTCTTTATCACGGGCCAGCCGGCAGTTGATGGGCAGATAGTTTGAGGCGTGGTTTGCCTGAAACTGTACATGGTCAAGCTGGATGTTGGATACCAGCTCCCGCAGTTCACCAAGTAGTCTCTTGGGCTCGGGAAGCTGAAATACGCCGGCAACATGTTGACGATAGAGCTCTGTGCCAGGCAGGAGCATCAGGGTTAAGGCGGCAATCTGGCGCGGCGCCATGGCAGTCAAAACCTGGCCGGTGGCAATAGCATGGACTGCGGAATGTTCCGTGCCGGCGATACCAAGGAGAACGGTGACCGAAAGAAAAAGACCCGCGTCTCGAATGCTACGGGCCGCCGCAATCATCTGGCCGCTGTCTGCGCCCTTGCGGATTTTTTTTAAAGTCGGGTCATGGCCGGTTTCCAATCCCATGTATATCCTGTCCAGGCCGAGTTCTTTCAATTCCTTCAGTTGCGCCACGGTTTTCTGACGGATACTCTTGGCATTGGCATAGAGGCTGATTCGATTCACCCAGGGCAGTTTTTTTCCGATCAGCGCCAGCAGGTTGACCAGCCTTGGCTGGGGCAGAATCAACGCGTCGCCGTCCGCCAGAAAAACTCGATGCAGCCGGCGGCAATGACGGGCAGCGAAATCGAGATCCGTTGCCGTTTCCGTTTCGGATTTAATCCGAAACTGCACATCCTTGTAGGCCCCGCAGAAGGTGCATCGGTTGTGGGAACAGCCTACCGTCACCTGCAGGATGATGCTGTCCGCCTCGCTGGGCGGCCGGATGATGTTGCCTTCGTAGTTCAACCCTGTCGGCGCTCGAACTCCCGCATGAATTCCGTCAGTTTCACCACACCTTCGCGCGGGAAGGCGTTATAGATTGAGGCTCGACAACCGCCTACCGAGCGGTGGCCCTTCAGTCCGTCGAGGCCCAGTTTCGTTGCTTCTTTAATAAATTGGGATTCTAGTTCCGGCGTTGGCAGGTTGAAGGTGATGTTCATGCAGGATCTGGAAGCGACTTCCGCATGGCCACGATAGAAGTCGCTGGCGTCGATGGCTTGATAGAGTAACGCGGCTTTTTCCCTGTTCAGCTTTTCAATGGCGTTCAGCCCGCCGAGTTTTTTCAGCCATTTCAAAACGAGGCCGATGACGTGGATGGCAAAACAGGGTGGGGTGTTGAACATGGAGCCGTTATCCGCATGCGTCTTGTAGCGGAACATGGTGGGCACGTTTTCCGGGGTCCGGTCCAAGAGGTCGTTGCGGATAATGACCACGCAGGCTCCGGCCGGGCCCATGTTCTTCTGGGCACCGGCAAAGATCAGCCCGAATCGGCTGACATCGAGCGGCCGTGAAAGTATGTCCGACGACATGTCGCAGACAAGCATTTTGTCTTTGTCCGGGAAGGAGGGGAACTGGGTGCCGTAAATCGTATTGTTGGAAACCAGATAAAGATACTCGGCCTCAGCCTCCACTTCATATTCAGCCGGGGTCGGAACTCGATTGTAGATTGTCGCCTCGCTGGAGTAGGGCACATCGATCCGGCCGAAGAGTTTGGCCTCCTTGATCGCCTTCTTGGCCCAGACGCCGGTGTTGAGATAAGCTGCTGACTTGCCGGGGCCGAGCAGATTCATCGGAATCATGGCAAACTGGGTGGAGGCCCCGCCCTGCAGGAACAGAACCTTGTAGTTGGCCGGAATGTTCAGCAATTCCCGCAGGAGTTCCTCCGCCTCATCGGTGATGGCGATGAAGTCTTTGCTGCGGTGGCTCATTTCAATCAGGCCGATACCTCGATCCTGGTAGTTTACGATGTCCTTGGCAGCCTGAACCAGAACCTCATAGGGCAGGGTGGCTGGACCGGGGCTGAAGTTATAAATTCTTTCAGGCATGGTTTGTAATCTCCTTATGCACAGGCTGGGGTGAGACGTGACTTTCAGTTGCAGGGGAAAATGGAATTCAGGCGGGGATGTCCTGGGGATGCCCGTCACCACAAAGCTGCTGGCGGATGGCCTCATAAAGTACTATCCCCGCGGAAACGGCAAGGTTCAGGCTGCGAATATTGGTATTCATCATGGGAATCGTGTAGCAGCGGTCATCATATTCATTAAGAATTTTTTCTGGCAGCCCCTTGGTTTCCTTGCCAAAAATCAGGAAATCTGTTGGGCTGAACCTTGCATCTGTATAAGGCCGGGCAACCTTTTTGCTCAAGAAGTGGAGTCTGGTCCTGTCATGTTGCTCCAGAAAATCGTTCACGTTGTCCCAATAGATGATTTTGACGTGATGCCAATAGTCGAGCCCTGCTCTTTTTAAGTGCCTGTCATCAGTGCTGAAACCAAGCGGCTTGATCAGATGGAGCGTGGATTCCGTCGCCCCGCACAACCTGGCGATCGTCCCGGTGTTGGGGGGTATCTCCGGTTCTACAAGGACGATATTGAAGTTATAGCCTTCCTTGTGCATCAACTATAACATTTTAATTTCATTATCTTCTTTTAAGACAATGTTTTTCACTGCCAGCAGGTTGTCTTTCTGGACCGACGCGACGCGTTGGAATATTTGTTCTTTTACCCTGCTAAACTGGGCAAGTTCCGCTCCCTGCAGCACGGATTTCGGCTTGAATTCCAAAGAAAAGGGATTTTTAAACACCCCGTTCACTTCGATTCGGTAGTCAAGGTGGGGGCCGGTGGAAAGGCCAGTTGATCCGACATAACCGATGATATCCTTCTGATCTACTCTGCTGCCGGCCCGCAGGTCTTTATTGAATCTGGAGAGATGGCCGTAATGGGTACGATAGCCGTTGGCATGGGCCAGAATTATCTGCTTGCCAAATCCACCTTTTACCCCGATGAATTCAACCCGCCCTTCCGAGGCGGCCATTATCGGCGTTCCTGTCGGTGCTGCCAAATCAACCCCGTGATGCGGCCTGGAAATCCCGAGAATCGGATGCCTTCGGCTGTTGGTGAATTGAGAAGTTACCCTGCCGAACGGAATTGGGGAGCGGATAAACCAGGCGCCAAGTTCTTCCCCGTGCGCATCGAAATAACCTTTTGTCGAACGTGAAGAATAGTAAAAACCCTCCAGGATCTTGTCTTCCTGTTCATAGCGGGCCATGGTGATCGGGCCGTAACCGACAAACTGTCCATCTTGCGAATAAAATTTATCCACGATCACTTCGAACCGATCCCCTTGCTGGGTCTCGGTGTTGAAATCAATTTTTGAGGAAAAAATGTTGGCAAAGGCATGAATGATCTTGGGGTCTTCACCCTGGTTCAGAAAGGCCGCGAACAGAGAAGAATCGATCGAACCGCTGAGCCTGACAGTCTTCTGCTCAAGCGTAACGGGCAGACGGGACGCAGCCAGCCCGTCATCAGTTTTTGTTACTGAATAGATATTGGTGGGGCCGGCCACGAAGGTAGTGTTGATGATGTCACCCTCTTCATCCAGGACAACCGAAAAATTATTCCCAGGCCGCAAGCGTTTAAAATCAAGGGTACCCAGAAAAGCCTGAATGATTTCATTCCGAGCCTTTTGGGGCACACTGAGCCGCTGCAGAGACTCGTCAAAGCTTTCTCCTTTTAGAATATTGCCGGTGAACTCCGAGTAACTCGGCGCAGACACTTCACTTTCTGCCAGAGAAGCCGAAGAGGCAGCGTCTGTTGCGGCGGGTTCAACTTCCGTGTCGGGCAAATTTGCATGTTGCCGATTTTCTCCTGTTTTGCCAGATAAGATGGCCAGTACCACAACCAGCCAGAACAGAAGACTGACGGCCAACGCTCGAAACGAATTGCTCAATATCATCTATAACTCCTCGTGCATCCCAAGAATTTTCTTGGATAATCTCATGTGTCAACAGGCAGAGAACCGGATTATTTCGGCCAACTTTAACAAAATAGTGTTGCGCTTTTCTACCAAGTTCGTCGATTTATTACAAGGTACTTTTGCTTATCGCCAGTCTGAACTAAGCACTCCATTCTGCTTTTGTGGCTGTTCTGTGGAACAGTGTTGCTTTTTTGCAAATAACGTATAAATTGTTCGGCTTTGGATGCTCTAATCTGAAACTAATCACATGGAAGTAATGTATGGCATTAATTGTTCAAAAATTCGGGGGGACTTCGGTGGCCAACCCCGAAAAAATTAAAGCCGTTGCCAATCGGGTCCTATCCTGTAAAAATGAAGGGCACAGGATGGTGGTGGTATTGTCTGCCATGGCCGGCGAGACAAACCGACTCGTGAGTCTGGCAAACCAGATGCAAGCTATTCCCGATCCCCGGGAAATGGATGTGCTGTTGTCCACCGGCGAACAGGCCACCGTGGCGTTGTTTGCCATGGCCATCAAGGAGGCGGGTTACGAGGCGGTGTCGCTGCTCGGTGACCAGGTGAAGATTATCACTGACACCATGCATACCAAGGCACGGATTCAATCGATTGATACCGATCTGATTCTGCGCCATCTTGACCAGGGCAGGGTGGTGACGGTTGCCGGCTTCCAGGGCATAACCGAAGATAACGATATAACCACGCTGGGAAGGGGAGGATCCGATACCACCGCCGTCGCCTTGGCAGCGGCGCTGGCGGCAGATCAGTGCGAGATATTTACCGATGTGGAAGGGGTGTACACCACTGATCCCAATGTCTGTGCCGCTGCCCGTAAAATAGACAAAATTTCGTATGAGGAGATGTTGGAGTTGGCCAGTCTGGGCGCCAAGGTGCTTGATATCAGATCGGTCGGCTTTGCCAAAAGATATAAAGTGCCGCTGCATGTCCGGTCCACCTTTACGAATACGGAAGGGACATGGGTGGTTGAGGAGGATGAGTCTATGGAATCAATGCTGGTGTCCGGGGTGACATATAGCAAGAATGAGGCCCGCATAACCGTTTCCAAGGTGCCCGACACGCCTGGAACGGCCTCTAAGATATTCTGGCCGATTTCCGATGCCGGTATCATAGTTGACATGATTATTCAGAATACCAGGGCTGGCGACATGACCGACATGACCTTCACCGTGCCGCGCACTGATTATAAAAAGGCGTTGACCATCGTCCAAAAGGTGGCCGAAGAAATTGGAGCCGAGAGCGTTACCGGTTCCGACAATATCGCCAAGATTTCCATAGTCGGGGTCGGCATGCGGAATCATTCCGGCATCGCGACCACCATGTTTCATGTGCTCGCCAAAGAGGGCATCAATATCATGATGATCAGCACCTCGGAAATCAAGGTTTCCTGTGTGATCGAAGAAAAGTACACCGAACTGGCGGTGCGGGCTCTGCATGAGGCCTTTGCTCTGGACCGGGCGGAACTGGCCAACGCTTAGGCGAATGGCTCTTAGCTCTGTTATCTATTGACCGATCCGTTTGGGTAAACGCAGATGACCGAAAAAATCATCATCTATGATACGACATTGCGGGATGGTACCCAGGCTGAGAATTTCAACCTGTCCGTTGAAGACCGGATCAGAATCAGCTTGAAACTTGACGAACTGGGTATTGACTTCATTGAAGGCGGCTGGCCGGGTTCGAACCCGAGTGCCGTGGAGTTCTTCAAGGAAATCCGCAACTATGAATTGAAGCACTCACGGCTGACCGCCTTTGGGAGCACCAGGAATTTCAGCAACCCCGCGGAGAAGGACCCGAACCTGCAGGCCATGCTGGATGCGAAAACCGAGGGGATCACCATTTTCGGCAAAACCTGGGACGTACACGTGCGGGATGCCTTGCGGATCTCTATGGAAGACAACCTGTTGATCATAGAAGATTCCTTGAAGTATCTGCGGCCCCATGTCCGCCAACTGTTTTATGACGCTGAGCACTTTTTCGACGGTTTCAAGCAGAACAGCGAATATGCCCTGGCCACGATTGATCGCGCCATCGAAGGCGGAGCCGATTGCCTGGTGCTGTGCGATACCAACGGCGGCACCCTTTCCCATGAAATTCCGGCGATCATCGATGCACTCAAACAGCATATGCGGGCCAGGGGACGGGCTGTTCCACTCGGGATCCACGCGCATAACGATTCGGAAACTGCGGTGGCCAATACGTTGACAGCCGTGTCCATGGGGGCGACCCATATCCAGGGTACCATGAACGGTTACGGCGAACGTTGCGGGAACGCCAATCTCACCTCCATCATCCCGGCCCTGACCTTGAAAATGAAACTTGCCAGCGTGGCGGGCGAACGCCTGACGCGACTCAGTGAAGTGTCACGTTTTGTTAATGAACTCGCCAACCTGCCACACAACAAATACCAGCCGTATGTCGGCGCTTCCGCCTTTGCCCACAAGGGCGGTGTACACGTCAGCGCGGTGAAACGCAATCCCCTTACCTACGAACATATTGAGCCGGAAAAAGTCGGCAACATCAGACGAGTTCTCATCTCCGACCAGTCCGGTAAAAGCAATGTCCTGCACAAGGCTCAGGAATTCGGCCTTAATCTGGACAGCAAAGACCCGGTCCTCAACGCTATTGTCAAGGAACTCAAGGAGCTCGAAAACAGAGGGTTTCAATATGAGGGCGCTGAGGCCTCTTTTGAATTGCTGATGCGGCGGGCTCTTGGCACCCTGAACACCCAGCGCCGGTTTTTCGATCTGAAAAGTTTCCGGGTGATCAGCCAGAAGACCAGCGCTGATGAGGCTCCCCAGGATGAGGCAACGATTCGGATTGAGGTGGGCGGCGATATGGTGCATACTGCGGCTCTTGGTGAGGGGCCGGTGAATGCCCTGGATAAGGCGTTACGGAAGGCTTTGACCCGTTTTTATCCGAAGCTGAAGGAGATGACCCTGGAGGATTACAAGGTTCGGGTTCTCTCTGGAGAGCATGGCACCGGTGCCAAGGTGCGGGTGCTTATCCTGTCTCGTGACCATGAGGCGGAATGGGGTACCGTGGGGGTTTCGCACGATATTATCGAGGCAAGTTGGCAGGCCCTGGTGGACAGCATCACCTACAAATTGCTGAAAGATGAACGAAAAAAAGAAGATTCTGCCGCCACTGGCAGCGGTTGATCTTATCCCCGGCGACCAGAAGCGGGCTGACCATCGGCTGCTGGTTCTTCTGGCCTTGGGCTTTCTGCTGCTAATCTTTCATCTGCCGGATATTGCCACGCCGGTCGTGTCATCGCCAAATGCTGATACGCAGTTATTGACCAAACCTGTTTTTATCTGGCTCGCCAGCCATGGAAATGACGGGGAGTTATTTCTACGGCAGAAGGGTTCGCAAACTGATTCCGCTCTGGTTGCCGAGCTTTTCGAGGTATTAGGGAAGGTGCCGCCTTCAGTAGAAACAGTCGATTATACCAGCCCTGCTGGGCTGTATGCCTTCCAATTGCACGACAACGCTGAACCACCGGATTCCATCGTCCCACCAGCCAGGCTGTATCCACTTCTTTTTCTGCCTGTCCCGGTTAACCGCGCCGACAAGGAAGTGCTTGCCAGTTTGCCTGGCATCGGCCCTAAGCTGGCCGAACGAATTGTTGCATTGCGCCAGGCCCGGGGCGTCATCTCGCGCCCTGAAGATCTGTTGCTCGTCTCCGGGATCGGCCCAGGCAAGCTGAGTCGACTTCGAACGCTGTTATCCTATGAATGATGCGCTGCCGGTTACTAATGCGTATATTCTAACCTGCCAATATCATACAATGATTTTAAATGAACAAAAACAATCTGCACGGTTTGTTTTTATTAATTATTGTTTTTTTCTGCGTAACGCTTTTGGGCAATGGCGTGGTTCTGGCCCAACCCCACTATATGGCCACTATCCATCCCCTGACGGAGATATTAAAAAAACTTACGCAGGGCCGTGCCGGGGTGAACAGGTTGCTGGCGCCCGGCATTTCGCCCCATACTTTTGACCCGAAACCCTCAGACCTTAAGCTGCTCGAAGGTGCTGCCGCGCTTTTTTATGTGGGGGAAGGTCTTGACAAGGAGTGGGTCGACCGTTTGCCCGCTCTTAAAAAAGTCGAGATGCTGTCTCTTGTCCCGCCGGCATACCGGTTGAAAATGGTCGAACATTTTCACGAGACCACCGAACAGAATTTCGTTGATGAAAAAAATGGCCATGTGGAACATCCTTCACCAACGGATCCGCACTTCTGGACTGATCCCCATTTAGTCAGAGAGATGTTGCCGGGATTGGTTCAAATCCTGTCTTCCCTTGATCAGGATGGCAGGAAGATATATGAACAGAATGCCGCCATTTTTACAGAAGAACTTGAGCAGCTTGATCGGGATCTGACCGAGCAACTTAAACCGCTCAGTGGCCGGTCTTTTTTTCTATTCCACCCGTCGTTTCAATATTTTTTCAAGCGTTACCGGCTGGAACTTGCCGGTGTTATTGAGCCGTTTCCGGGCAAAGAGCCGAGTCCGAAGGCGTTATATAAAATTGTGCAAAAAATAAAACAAACCGGCGCTCCGGCGGTTTTTACCGAACCGCAACTTCCGAGGCGGCCGGCCACAGTCCTGGCGGAAGCGGCCGGGGTGGAAGTTTTTATGGTTGATCCGATTGGTGGAACTTCGGGCCGCATGACGTATGAGCAACTGCTCCGGTTCAATGCCGATATCTTTCGTAAGGCATATGAATAAAACAATCATTCAGTTGGGACGCCAATGATAGCCACTCGTCCCTTGCTGGTCCTCGTCGGTCCGACCGCGATTGGCAAGACCGATTTCTCCCTGCGCATCGCCGAAGAGTTTTCAGCGGAGATAGTTAGCGTCGATTCCATGCAGGTTTATCGAAACATGGATATCGGCACTGCGAAACCGACCAGGGAAGAACAGACCCGTATCCCGCACCATCTCATAGATATTGTTGATCCGGACGAGGAGTACACGGTCGGCCGTTTTGTTGAGGATGCCCGGCAGACCATCGACACGATCACCGGCAACGGCAAAATCCCTTTGCTGGTCGGCGGCACCGGAATGTATTTCAAAGGGCTCTTCGAGGGGTTGTTTGAACCGGGTGATACTCCCTTAGAGAAAAAAACCACGGTTCGGGAAATGTTGCGTCACAAATTACTAGAAGAGGGGGGAAGGGCGGCTCTCTGGCGGGATCTCAAGTGTCACGACCCTCTATCGGCAGACAGGATTCATCCCAACGATACACAGAGATTGATGCGCGCCCTTGAAATTTTTCACCTGACCGGCATTCCATGGTCAGAGCATCTCCGTCAACAGAAAGAAGGGACTAAAACCGAGGAACGGTTTATTCTGAAACTCGGGTTGACCTGTGACAGAGATGAACTGTATCGACGCATCAACTTGCGGGTTCAACTGATGATCGATCAAGGGCTCCTGGATGAAGTAAGATCTCTCCTGCAGATGGGTTATCATTCTGGATTGAAATCCATGCAATCTATTGGGTATCGTCATATGATTAATTACCTTGACGGTGTCTTTACCTGGCCACAGGCAATTGAACTCTTAGCCAGAGACACCAGGCGCTACGCCAAACGGCAATACACCTGGTTTCGGCAGGATGCCGGTATTCAGTGGTATGGCACGGTGCAACAAAAGGAATTACGCGGTTGCATTCAAGGTTTCCTCAAGAATAACCCGTCATAGGGTCAAAAAAAGGTGAACATTCCTAATTTCATCACCATCATTCGTCTCCTGCTTGTGCCCATCTTGGTAATCTTCTTGATGGACGGAAGCACACGCCTTGCTCTCTTGACTTTTGTGACCGCCGGATTGGGGGATGCCCTTGATGGTTTTCTGGCAAGGCTGCTTAACCAGAAAACCAGCTTTGGCGCCTATCTCGATCCGATTGCGGACAAGCTTCTTCTCGTAACATCCTGCGTAACCCTGGCCATACTCGGGCAGTTGCCAGCCTGGGTTGCGGTGATCGTGGTCAGTCGTGACGTGCTTATCCTGATCGGCATCAGTGTGTTGCTGCTCACGGATCAGTCCCCCAAAATAGAACCTCCGATTATCGGCAAAATTACTACATTTTTTCAAATAATTATGGTGACGGTCTTTCTGGGGAAAGAGTATCTGGGCGATTTCTGGCATCTGCGGTTTTATGTGATCTATGTGACCATTTTCTTCACCATCCTGTCCGCCCTTCAGTACATTATTATGGGGGTAAACATGCTGGGAGGGAGTAACCAGACAAAACAGGATAACCCGTAACTCCGTCATGTTACACTCAACATCCCACCTTCATAAGCTGTGGTGTCAAAAAGAACGGGACGCAAGTATCTGTCAGGATATCGCCAGAGAACTGCGCCTGCCTATTATTCTGGCCAGAATATTGTATCAGCGGGGAATCACCACGCCGGATTTGGCTGATAATTTTCTTCGTCCTTCGCTCAAACAACTGCCAAGCCCTCTTGCAATGAAAGGGATGGAGGAGGCCCTGGCCATTATTGCCGGAGCGCTCAGAGACGGTCGGCCGCTCACGGTCTATGGCGACTATGATGTGGACGGCATCACCGCCACCGTCCTTGTTTACAGTTTTTTGCGGGAGCTGGGAGGAAAGTCCTTTTATTACCAGCCGAACAGATTGACCGAAGGATATGGCGTGAACAAAGGCGGCCTGGCGTCGATCTGTCAACGCCTTGCTGCCGATGGATTTGCCGAACCGGGCGTATTGATTACGGTTGATTGCGGGATTTCGGACGCAGAAGCGGTTGCCGAGGCAAAGCGTCTGGGCTTTTCTGTAATAATCACTGATCACCATGAACCGCCATCACGACTGCCAACCGCTGATGCGGTCATTAATCCTTTGCAATCTGGATGTTTGTTTCCTTTCAAACAGCTTGCCGGGGTAGGGGTGGCATTTTTTCTGGTTATGGGCCTCAGAAGTTATCTGGTGAACCAGGGCTCCTGGAAAGATGACTGCGATATTCCAAATCTGAAAAAATATCTCGATTGGGTTGCCTTCGGCACGATTGCCGACATGGTGCCGCTGCTCGGAGTCAACCGAATCTTAGTTAAGGCAGGACTTGAGGCGCTGACCGATAAGGCCGGGCGGAAAACTCTGGCACCCGGCCTTCTGCATCTTTTTAATGTGGCCAACATCGCGGCAGGCGACAGGCAAATCACTGCTGAGGATATTGCCTATCGGATTGGTCCGAGAATCAACGCGGCCGGCCGATTAGGGGTTTCTGCAAAGGCGGTCGAGTTGCTATTGACTGAACATGACGACGACGCCCGTCAACTTGCAATGGAACTGGATGAAGTTAACCAAGAACGTAAAAATATAGAAAATGGCGTCGCGCTCCAGGCTACCCAAATGGCGGAAAGCAGTTTTAACAAGGACTGCCGGGCGTTGGTTTTATGGCAGGAGGGATGGCATCCCGGCGTACTGGGTATAGTGGCGGCTCGATTAACCGATATGTTCAATTGTCCAACGGTTCTGTTGACAGTGGACAACGGTATGGCTAAGGGTTCAGGCCGTTCGGTTCCCGGCGTTAATCTCTATGAAGTACTCGTTGCATGCCGGCATGAAAATATCGAGAAATTCGGAGGACATGAAGGCGCGGCCGGTCTGGTGGTTCGAGCAGGAAGGTTAGAGTCGTTTCGGGAGAATTTCAAGCAGGTCATCCTGGAAAAATATTCAGTCGTGGATATGACCCCCAAACTTTGGCTCGATGAGATGCACATCGAATTTAGTGAGTTGTTTCAAGAGATATTTTTTGAAAATTACAACCGGCTTAGGCCGTTTGGTGTCGGGAACCCGGAACCGGTTTTTGCGGCAAATAAATGCCGCATCAACGCGACTCGGACTGTTGGCGCAGAACACAAACATCTACGTTTCACCATGGAACAAGACGGAATTACCGCACGAGGGATTGGTTTCGATTTTGGACGAGGTGTTAAAGAACTCGACGGCAAGTTAAGCTCGATGGATATGGCATTCACACTCCGTCAGAATGACTTCAGGGGTAAAACTTCATGGGAAATCAACCTGGTCGATTTCCTGGTTGATTCTCAACAACCACTTCAAAACGACAACATTTAACCAATTGTATCTTAAGGATAAACCAAAAGTACACATAATATACATTATGCGACATTAATAATTGTGGCCCTTTGCCCACGTCTTTATTAAACTTGGCGGCCTGTTTGTTCGCAAAACTTGTCATTCTGCTGTTTCTTTACAGAAATACGATGTATTATCAGCAAGATAGAAAGAATATCTCGCAACTATTTTTATTTTTTCGGTGTGCATGATGAATCGTGATGTTTATCAAGATCCCCTAGTCAGTCGTTATACCAGTCCTGAAATTCAAAAAATCTTTTCAGAACGCACCCGAATTGAAACGTGGCGCCGCTGTTGGCTGGCATTGGCGGAAGCGCAACATGAGCTTGGCCTCAGCCATATTGTCTCACGTGAAATGCTCGATGAGATGAAAGCCAATGTTCAGACAATTGATTTTGATCTTGCTAGCCGCAAGGAAAAGGAAATCCGGCATGACGTGATGGCCCATGTTTATGCTTATGGCCAGGTCTGCCCAAAGGCTGAACCCATTATTCATCTTGGTGCTACCTCGCAGTTCGTTGTTTGCAATACCGATCTACTGATTCAAAAACAGGCCCTCGGACTGATAAAAAAAGGCGTTGTAAACATTATTGCCAACCTGGCGGATTTTTGCAGGAAACATAAGGGGTTGGCCACGCTTGGCTATACCCATTTTCAGCCTGCCCAGCCAACGACAGTCGGCAAAAGAAACACCCTTTATATTCAGGATTTATTGTTAGATGTTGATTATCTTGAGCACCTTGAGGTACAGATCAAGGCCCGGGGTGCCAAGGGTACTGTGGGAACTCAGGCAACTTTTTTAGAATTGTTCAAGGGTGACCACCAAAAAGTGAGGGAACTGGATGAGCTTGTTGCAAGAAAGCTTGGTTTTATCGATGTTTTTCCTGTTACTGGACAAACATATCCAAGAAAGCTTGACATGAAGATCGCTGAAACCCTGGCGGGAATTGGTGCTTCCGCGCACAAGTTTGCCGTTGATCTCAGGCTGTTGTCAAACTTGAAAATGCAGGAAGAACCTTTCGCCGCGAATCAGGTCGGCAGCTCTGCTATGGCTTATAAGCGCAATCCAATGCGCTCCGAGCGCATGACCGGCCTTGCCCGCAAACTTATGGGTCTACCCGGTGATTTTGCCGCCACCTTTGCCAACCAATGGTTTGAGCGCACCCTGGACGATTCAGCCATCAGGCGAATGGATATCCCCCAGGCTTTTTTACTTACTGATGCCATTATAAGGTTGTACCTTAATATAACAAAGGATATGGTCGTTTATCCGAAACAAATTGAGCGTTACTTGCGCATGGAGTTGCCATTTATGGCAACTGAGAAAATCTTGATGGAGTGCGTTGAACAAGGCAAGAGCAGGCAGGAAATGCACGAGGTTATCAAGACCCACTCCATCGCCGCCGGCCTGGTGGTCAAACAAGAGGGAAGCGATAATGACCTTCTTGATCGATTGGCAGATGATCCGCGCATTCCCTTTGATCGTCAACATCTGCTGAATCTTATTGGCGACTATAGTCAGTTTACTGGCCGTGCCGCTGCACAAACCGATGAATTTTTGGATGAATTTGTCGCCCCGCGGCTGGCTGGGTATCGTGACTTGCTGGGAAATATCGACGCGACTCTTACAGTTTGATTTTGTGTGATAACTCGTCTTTATTGCTGATTGAATTCGTTTGTGCTAGTATGCAAAAAATATCTAATTGTTCAAAAATGCGCTTCCAAATCCCCACGGAGCGCATTCATTTCCTGAAATTTATTCTGGAGGGTTATGACGGCTTGGCCGTTTTAACCACCATTGATCAAACAGCGGGAATTGTTGAGTTGTATTTTCCCCTTGAGGTGCAAGAGGAACTTAATCTCCTGCTAACACACCTTGACCTTGCGATGACGCAGACCTTGCCATAACCTCTGGTTAGCCCTCATGAAAATTGTTGCCTCGTGCTTAGTAATAGTTGCTTTTTTTCTGGTCGGGACAGGTAGTGGACAAGCTGATGACTCCGATGTTCCGGTTGTATCTTTGCAGGAGTGTGTGACTGCTGCCCTGGCAAGAAATCCCGTCTATGCCCAGGCCAAGGCAAATGTGCTGATTCAGGAAGCAACTCTGCAGAGTTCACAAAAAGACCTGCTGCCAACATTTTCCGTCAAATATGGTTACACAAGACAGCCGGATGCGAACCGCCTGATCGTTCCTGAGGACTATTACAGTTATGCTTTTTCTGTGGAACAGCCGTTGTATCGCGGCAGGGCCTTAATGACAGCCACCGAATTGAATGAATTAGGCCTGAATGCTTCCGGCATGGACCTTGCCAAAGCGGTCAACGATCTTGTTCTTGCCGTGCATAAGGCCTATTTTGAAGTACTGAAGTCACAGCAACTGGTAAATGTCGCCAGCCAGGCGGTATCGAGACTTGAATCTCACCTGCACGATGCCAAGGCTTTTTACGAGGTCGGTCTAATTCCTAAAAACGATCTTTTAACCAGCGAGGTTCGCCTAGCCCAAGGTAAACAGGACTTGCTTGCGGCCCGGAACTCCTTGACTGTAGCCAAGGCAACGCTGAATATTCTGATGGAGAATGACGTGGCAGCACCACTGGAGCTTGCCGATGTCCTGGCCTATCAGGAGCGTGAGGTCAACTGGGAAGATTTGTTGAGCCAGGCCAAAGAAAGTCGGCCTGAAATCAACAAGGGGAAGCTGGTCGTTGCCCAGGCGGACAAAAATATTATCATGGCCCGCGCCCCCTACCTCCCCTCCCTTTCCCTCGCTGCCACCTATATGAAGCAAGGAGACACGCCGGCTGCTGATTACTATCCTGGTGGAAGCCGTGAGATCAGAACAGCTCAGGCCAATCTCCAATGGCGGTTTTTTACCTGGGGTCAGAGTCAGAATAAAATTGCCGAGGCCAAGTCCCGGGTCTTTCAGGCGGAAAAGGCACTGGAGCAGGCTGCTGATCAGGTAACCATGGAATTGCGGAAGGCCTTCCTAGACTTGAAACAATTCGAAGAGAATATCAAGGTAACCGAAAAGGCCATTGAACAGGCAGAAGAAAATTATCGGATCAACGAGGAAAGATATCGAGCTCAGCTTGCCACCTCAACGGAGGTGCTCGATGCCCAGACCCTGCTGACCCAGGCCCGAACCAATTACTACAATGCCCTTTATGACTATAATATTTCCGATACCACGCTGGCGTGGGCAGTCGGAACCCTGGGCCGCAGCAATTCTGCGAATCAATGAGCACTGAAAAATTAGTCTATATCGAAACGTTCGGCTGTCAGATGAACGAGCGTGATTCGGAGATCATGGAGCAACTTCTCCGTCAGGTCGATTATCTGCCGACCCGCGAACTGAGCCGGGCCGATCTTGTGGTGGTCAATACCTGCAGCATCCGCGCCAAGGCAGAGCAGAAGGTCTACAGCCTGCTCGGCCGTCTCAAGAAAATCAAGGACGGGAAGCCGGGCCTGATTATCACCGTCGCCGGGTGTGTGGCCCAACAGGAAGGTGAAAGACTGCCGGCCCGCATGCCGCAGGTTGACATCGTGGTGGGGACTCAAAATATTTATCGCCTGCCTTCTCTGATTAAAGAGGTGGAGGCGAAACGCTGTTCGCGGGTGGCGGTTGACCTCTCCCCTTCCTTTGTCATTCCCCGCCACCTGCCCTCCCCTCCTGGAGCTGTCGTAGCCAGCGCGTCAGAGAAACGTCCGTTTAAAAAGTTTGTGACGATCATGCAGGGCTGCAACAATTTTTGCACCTACTGCGTGGTGCCTCATACCAGAGGTCGGGAAGTAAGCAGGGATATGGATGACATCCTCTCAGAAATTCAAGACCTCGCCGGCCAAGGCATCAAAGAGGTTACTCTCCTGGGCCAGAACGTCAACTCGTACGGCAAGACCTCCGACACGGCTGGCGGTCGCTTTCCCGAACTGCTCAGGAAGGTCGCGGAAATTGATGGTATTCAACGTATCCGTTTCACTACGTCGCACCCAAAAGATCTCTCGGATGAATTGATGCGCTGTTTTGTCGAGGTCGACAAGCTGTGCCCAAGTTTTCATCTGCCGGTTCAATCCGGATCAAACCGCGTCTTGAAAATGATGAACCGCCGCTATACGATTGAAAGCTACCTCGATAAGGTAGAGGCGCTTCGGAAGATGCTTCCTGAGATTTCCCTGACCACCGATATCATCGTGGGTTTTCCCGGTGAAACCGATGAGGATTTCAGCGCCACCATGGAACTGCTGGAACAGGTGCGTTATCACGGCGCCTTTTCTTTTAAGTATTCCGACCGGCCCCTGGCAAAATCCACGGACTTTGCGGACAAGGTGCCAGAGGATGTCAAATCCGCAAGACTGGCCCGTCTCCAGGATAGGCAGGATCAAATCAACCTGGAATTACACCAGCAGCATGTCGGTTCCTGCTTGACGGTCATGGTGGAAGGCAGGAGCAGCAAGACGTCACGTGGCCAGTGGAGCGGCCGGACCGACACCAATCATGTTGTCAATTTTACAGCAGAGGGACTGCAAGCGGGTCAGATGGTCAAGATCAGGATCGAAGAAGCCTGTCTACATTCCCTCAGGGGATCCCTGGCAGATTGAGCCGCGGCAATTTTATTGAGATCTCCTGGCGACACGATGCGTTGCCAAAGGAAAATTTATGATTGATCTACACACCCATTCCCTGTTCAGCGACGGAGCGCTCGTGCCTGCCGAGCACCTGCGCCGGGTCGAAGTCTTGGGCTACAGTTCAGTGGCCATTACCGACCATGCCGATTCCTCGAATCTGGATTTTATCATTCCGAGAATCGTGCGGGTCGCTGCTGACCTCAATCGTTATTCCCGTACCAGATTGATTCCCGGCATAGAGCTGACCCATGTGCCGCCGGCCATGTTTGCCGAGCTTACCCGGCGGGCCAGAAAACTTGGGGCAGAAATCGTTGTGGGCCATGGGGAAACCGTGGTGGAGCCGGTGGCGCCGGGCACCAACCTGGCGGCCATTGAAGCTGGGGTCGACATTCTTGCCCATCCTGGTTTCATCAGCCAGGCGGAAGCGGAATTGGCCGCGGCCAAAGGGGTGTTTCTCGAGCTTTCCGGCCGGAAGGGCCACTCGCTCACCAACGGCCATGTGGCCAGAGTAGCCGAAGAAACCGGGGCGCTGCTGGCGGTAAATGCGGATGCCCACGGTCCTGGTGATTTTCTGACCATGGAGATGGCGGCTTTCGTGGCGCTCGGCGCCGGGTTAAGCCGTAGTCGCTACGAAAAAATCAGGACGGATATGGCCGAGCTGGTCGAGAGAAAAACAAACAAATCCGGCTGAGTTGCCCCCCTCTCCTTCCCCGCTGTCACCAACAGCCTTTCTGGAATCAGCTGCTCCTAGAGAAGACCACGGGAAAGATCGATGACCGCAGCGCGTTTCATGAAATTGTTTATGGAGCGATCATATTCCTGCAGTCGATTATGGCGGATCATCTCCTTTACATCTTCGACATATTCGTTTCTTCTTACGGAATAGTTCTCCAACCCCTCGACAAGCAACATGACATCCGTGGTCTGTTGCCGAATACGCCGTAAAGGTTTATAGGCGTCCTGGCAATTGATGGTCAGGAGATAATCGCGCACCGAGTCGAGGACGTTATCATAATTCATCATCTTGTGCGTTTCCCCTTCACCCCGTTCGTTCGGGACAAGACCTTGCTCCCCCCAGGTCAGTATGCCAAAAATATTGTTCCCTTCCCTGGCAAACCGCGATCGGCCCCAAGACGACTCGATGGCGCCTTGAGCAAGCAGGAGGCTGACCGGCACGGTGTCGACTCGAGCGAGAAGCAGTTCGGCGCGATTGGTACGATATTTCTGGATGAGTCGGGCGATAAATTCGCTTTCTTCTTCGGTAAGAGCGAGTTGCCAAGGGTTTTGCCGCCGCTCTCTCTGCTCGTCAGAAAAGATAAGATCACCAGGCTGGCGACCGATCTTATCGATAATTGCCATGAGGATTTTTCTTTCCAGATCCACTTCTTCCAAGGCCACCAGGGCAGCTGGCAGGATGGCATGTAAAAAGGCTTTCTTCCTGCCGGAGCTATCTCTCAGGCCGGCAGAAAGTTCCGGCAGTCTGTCAAGATAAACAGACTGGATGATGGTGTCCGGCTCGAGTTCCTGTTGGGTTATCTCTTGCAGTCTGTTGAGCTGATTTTCAATGGCCGCATTGGACTGGCTCGACTTTTTGAGCGTTTCCGGCTTGTTCTGTATAATGCTCCAGGTCGGAATTTGGGCGGGAGAGATGATAATGGCAAGGGAGACAAGGAGGGCGAGAAGAAAAACAAAGCCGGAAGCAACGAGACGAGTGTCAAGATGCTTGCCGCCGAAAAGCATCCGTGGAGGACTCAGGTCGCGAACAACCTGCTGGTCCCGATTATGATTTGTCCCGACAAATGATAAGTTGTTGTTCATTTTTTTTGTCTTTTTACATGGTTCTTCTGTAAGGTTTTGGTCTTTTTATTTGATTTTGCGAGAAAAAGCAAGAAAAGAACGAAAAAGGTAGAGATAACAAATGGTTTTATGACAAGCTGTTGCGGCTCAATCCTCCTTCTCCTTTTTCTTGATCTGGAATAGGGTCAGTTGGGTGGCTTGAGAATTTTCCTGCCTGACTGGTACGGGTGGCATGAGGTCAACTGCTGAGACGTCCGCTTGCCCTGAGGCGTTCTGTTGTTCCGCCATTACCGGCTTTCCTTCTTCTTCAGAGCCTTGACTGCTCAGGGCATTGATCCTGCGGACAACCCGTGACGAGAGTCGTTTGCCGATCGCACCGATGCCTTTGATCAGAAAGTCGTCAAACTGGACTCTCATGGAGTTTGTCTTGGCCCGGGGTTGGGGCATGAAATCCACCCGAGCCCGGACATTTTCTCCTGTCTGCAGAAAGAGTATCCAGGATTTTTTATGCTCTGGAAACAAACGATATTCCTTGGCAAGAATGAATTTTGGAGTAAGAAACCGCTTAATATAAGCGACGTTGTGTTTGCCCTCCCGGTAAATCAGGTTAAACACGATTTTCTCGTCTACCTTATCCACCCAGAACAGATCATGCCCGACAAACATCTTATCGATGACATTAATAACCTTGAAGCGTCCATCCCGGAAAATAAGCAGGAGCCGATCATATTCCGAACAGGCGATGGCGACATCGCAATCCGTCTTGACCTGGTGACCCAGCATCCCGGTTTCCCGGTGATACCCCACCAAGAGATTGGATAACGCGACCTTGCGGACCTCCACCTCCTGGAACGCCTGCAGGGTGGTGCGGCGAGGATAGAGCGGGCCGTATTTGTCGAGCAATTTTTTTAGATACTTGATGGTAAAGGAGACCATGTCCTTGAGGTGGTTCTCAACTTCCTTGATCGCCTTCTTGATTTCTTTTATTTCTTTAAGTTGTTTCTGCAGGTCATACAACGAGATGCGCTTGATTTTTATTTCCAGGAGATGGTCGATGTCTTCTCTGGATACCGGTCGCTGCAACTCACTGGTAAACGGTTGCAGGCCTTGATCAACCGTATCGGTAATGGCTTTCAGAGATGTGCATTCCTCGATCCGTTTATATATCCGTTCCTCGATGAAGATTCTTTCCAGGGTCCGCAGGTGCAGCTTTTCTTTGTGCCTGCCCAGTTCGATCTCGAGTTCCTTTTCCAGGTCCGCAGCCAGTTTTGTTGTGTTGTAGCTGAGGACTTCCTCCACCGTTGGGTTCTGCGGCGTGTTGTCCTTAATCAGCATCAGGTTCGGCGAGATGGGAATCTCGCAGTCGGAAAAGGCGTAGAGCGCCTCGATTGTATCCTTGGCGTAGACCCCGCGGGCGAGTTTGATCTCAATCTCCACCTCTTCTGCGGTGTAATCGTTGATGGAAACGATTTTTATCTTGCCGGCGCGAGTCGCTTTTTCAATGCTGTCGATCAGGGATTCGGTAGTGGTCCCGTATGGTACCTCTTTTATATGTATTGTTTTTTCGTTTGCCTCGACAATCTTTGCCCGACATTTAAGACGGCCGTTGCCATGGTTGTAGCCCGAGACATCCAACAGGCCGCCCTGCGGGAAATCCGGATAGATCTCAAAAGATTCATTCTTGAGAATCTTGATCTGCGCCTCAAGCAGTTCGCAGAAATTATGGGGCATGATTTTGGTGGCCATGCCCACGGCAATGCCTTCCGCGCCGTGGAGCAGGAGAAACGGCAGCTTGGCCGGCAGCGTCACCGGTTCCTGAAGACGACCGTCATAGGACGGCACATATTCGGTCAGATCCTTGTTGAAGAGGGTTTCGCGGGCAAGCGGCGAGAGGCGACACTCGATGTACCGGGGGGCTGCGGCCTGATCACCGGTGTAGATGTTGCCGAAGTTCCCCTGCCGGTCAATAAGAAAGCCCTTGTTGGCCAGATTGACCAGGGCTCCGAAAATAGAACTGTCACCGTGCGGATGAAGCTTCATGGCATCACCCACCACGTTGGCAACTTTCTGGAAGCGGCCGTCGTCCATGTTGAACAGCGTCTGGAGAATACGGCGCTGAACCGGTTTCAGACCGTCGTTGATGTCCGGTATGGCCCGCTCCTTGATCACATAGGAGGTATACTCCATGAAGTTGCGATCAAAAAGCTGGTGCAGTTTGCCTACTTGTTCCGGCAGTTCCATGCGTTTTACACCAGATGATTCATGATATATTCACGCCGGTCCGGCGTATTTTTTCCCATGTAAAAGCTCAACACCTTGGGCACTTCGCTCAGCCGGTCGATGGTGACCTGACGGAGGCGTATGTCCTGGCCGATGAACTGCTTGAACTCGGTGGGTGAAATCTCGCCAAGGCCCTTGAAACGGGTAGTTTCGACGTTCAGGCGCGTGCTTCCCTTGCCGGCCAGATGCCTGGACGCCTCATCCCGCTCCTGCTCGGAATAGCAGTAAACCGTCTCCTTCTTGTTCCGCACTCTAAACAAAGGGGTTTCAAGGATGAATATGTGACCGAGTTTGACCATCGGTTCGAAATAGTGCAGAAAAAAGGTCAGAAGCAGATTGCGGATATGCAGGCCGTCCACATCGGCATCCGTGGCCAGGATGATTTTGTCGTAGCGGAGATTCCCCACGGAATCCTCGATGTTGAGGGCACACATCAGGTTGTACATCTCTTCGTTTTTGTACATCAGGGTAAGCTGCTGCCCAAAGACGTTCAGCGGTTTGCCCTTGAGGGAAAAGACCGCCTGGGTCATGGGGTCTCGGGAACTGACAATGGAGCCGGCCGCCGACTGGCCCTCGGTGATGAAGAGCATGTTCTCCCGGCCCGGAGGCGATGGGTTTTCGCGGGTGGGATGGTATTTGCAGTCCTTGAGCTGCGGAACCTTGATCGCCACCTTCTTGGCCTTGATGCGGGCCTCCTGGCGGACCTGCTGCAATTCTTTGCGGACCCTTTCGTTCTGCTGAATCTTTTCCAGAAAACGTTCGGCGGTTTCCTTGTTTTTGTATAAATGGGCAGTGACCGCATCTTTAACCACATTGACGATCCAGGCCCGGATATCGGTGTTGCCCAGCTTGTTCTTGGTCTGGGATTCGAAGACCGGGTCCTTTATCT
Organism: Deltaproteobacteria bacterium RIFOXYD12_FULL_57_12; assembly: GCA_001799275.1. Taxonomy (GTDB): domain Bacteria; phylum Desulfobacterota; class Desulfobulbia; order Desulfobulbales; family BM004; genus YD12-FULL-57-12. The sequence continues at coordinate 65,560 of MGTE01000052.1, read as the reverse complement.
TCACGGCAAAGGCGCCGACAATCCCCTCCCGCACGTCATTGCCTGAATATTTTTTGCTGGAGTTTATATAGTCGTTTACTCCTTTGAGAACCCCTTCCCGGAAGGCGGACAGATGGGTGCCGCCTTCGCTGGTATAGGTGCCGTTTACAAAAGAAAAATAGCTGTCTCCGTAGTTGTCGGTATGACAGAAGGCAAATTCCAGGGTGCTGTCTTTGAAGTGAATGGGTACATACAGCTGGCTGCCGTTGATTTCGCGATCAAGCAGATCCTTGAGGCCATTGGCGGAGAAAAAACGCTCTTCGCCAAGATAGAGACTGAGGCCGGCATTGAGATAGGCATAGCGCCAGAGCCGCTGCTGCACATATTCCAGGTCAAAGGCAAAATCGGCGAAGAGGACGGAGTCCGGCAGAAACTCCACCAGGGTGCCATCTTTTTCCCTGGCCTGACCCTGCTGTTCCTCCACCAGAACCCCCCTGGAGAAAATGGCGCTGGCATACTGACCGTCCCGGAACGAGGTGACCTGAAAGGTCTCGGATAACGCGTTGACCGCCTTGGTGCCCACACCGTTCAGACCAACCGAGAATTGGAAGACGTCGGTGTTGTACTTGGCGCCGGTGTTGATCACCGAGACACATTCAACCAGTTTTCCCAGGGGAATGCCCCGCCCGAAATCCCGAACGCGCACCTGACCGTTTGCCGCGATGGAGACATCAATTCGTTTGCCAACCCCCATGATGAATTCGTCCACCGCATTGTCGATCACCTCTTTCAAAAGAATGTAGATGCCGTCATCCGGGTGGGAGCCGGTGCCAAGTCGGCCAATGTACATCCCCGGCCGCAACCGGATATGCTCAAGGGAACTTAACGTCTTTATCTTGCTTTCGTCGTAATTATGGGCAGGCAGGCTCATCGTGTGCATTTCTTCGGATTAAATTCAACACAGGGGATATCGGTTCGAGTGGCAGACATTTTTTTGATGCCCCGCAGCATGCTATGACCAAAAATCAAGGATTTGGAACACTATATATTGACAAATATTGCAAGTTATACACAATATGTTGTGGCTGGGCAACCAAAAAAACAATATCGAACCATGAGAGCCAGGCTGGAAATCATTCCGGGATCGGCTGAGTATCTGGTATGCTTCCGGTAATGATGCGTGCCGGTAATTTGACCAGCCACATTTCGCGTTTTGCACTCCGCAGGGATAAAAGCACACAGAAGATTATGCTACCAACCGCCGCCATACCAGCAGTCAATCAGCAGACCATGGTTTTGAGCATTGCCGGCTCTGATCCTTCCGGCGGCGCCGGCATCCAGGCTGATTTAAAAACCTTCTGCGTGATCGGTGTGTACGGCGGCGCGGCGATCACCTGCCTTACATCCCAGAACACGCAAGGGGTTTTTTCGTATCTGCCAGTGGAACCTTTGTTCGTGCAGGAGCAGATCGTTCGGGTTCTGCAGGATCTGCCGGTCAGCCACGTCAAAATTGGCATGGTCGGCACCGCCGCCATCGCCCAACATATCGGCAGGGCTCTGCAGGGCTTTGCCGGGGAAATCGTCTGCGATCCGGTGCTAACCGCAACCGCCGGTCTGCCGCTTCTGCAGGATGAGGCATTCAGCGTCTATCGCGAAGAAATTCTCGGCCGGGCCACCGTCCTGACGCCGAATCTCCAGGAACTGGCCACCCTCGCCGACAGAAACTGTAACGGAACAGACGAGGAACTTGCCGCCGGCCGCCTTCTGCTGGAAAGGTTTCCCCGCCTGCGTTGCGTTATCATCAAGGGTGGGCATCGACCGGGTGACGCCCTGGTGACTGATTCTCTGCTGGTGCGCCGCACCGGTAGCGAGGTGGAGATCGTCAGCCAGGAGCATCCACGCATTGCCACCGTGAATACCCATGGCACCGGCTGCACCTTTGCGTCAGCCTTTACCGCCTATCATCTGCTGAACAACGACTATGTTGCCGCCTTCCGCAAGGCCGTGTTCTTCATGGATGCGCTTTTAACCCGCAGCGCCCCGTTCCGCCTGGGCAACGGGGCCGGGCCGCTCTCCCACCACCTGGCCGACTGATTACTCCATCATCCTTATCTGCCCGCAATCAGGGCAAATCCAGGTCGGCCCGTTGGTGATGCCCCATTTGTTTTCCTGAAAGCAGGCATCGCAGATCTGGAAGCCGCAGGGACAGTTCCAGCAGAATGGCAGCTTGCTCTTGCAGCAGTGGCACTGAAATTCGCGCCGACGCCGTTGCCGGCCGGCGGGCTTTTGTGTTTCCTCGGTCATGATTTCTCTGGTGTTTTCATGATAAGTTCCTGGTTGAGCCAGGCGAGATAGGAGTCGCTGCCGGCCGATATCGGCAAGGCAAGGATTTCCGGGACCTCATAGGGATGGTTTGCGGCAATGATTTGCCGCAATTCGTCAAAGAGATCCTGGCGGCTCTTGGCGATGCAGAGATATTCGCCGGCCTCTTCCACTTTCCCCTGCCATTGGTAGATGCTGGTCAGCGGGCCGACGATCTGAACACAGGCCGCGACTTTTCGTTCCACCAGGGTTCGGGCAAGTCGTTGCGCGTCTTCCTTGCTTTCCAAAGTGGTCATCACCTGGATGAATTCGGTCATATCCCCTCCCGACACTCCGGCGGCCAGACGGTTGGAATTCGTGCATGCAAAATTTGTATATTAGCCCAGGCTGAAATTTTTGCCAATCCTGACGAAAGCGCAAAAAAAGTCCGGCAATCTTTCCCTGGGCCAAAAAATATGAAAGCAATCCCGGCAATCAGGTGGCAACCGGCTTGAATCAATATATAAATGCACATGTTATTTTTTAAGGCTGCCAGATGATTTTTTTTTACTTATCAGGCGTAATCATGTATAAGACTGTCTCTTTTTTGAGTTGACTCGAAGCATTTTTTCAGTAGAAGATCCGAACAGCATTTCAAGAGCGCAACGGATGGTGGCTAATGTGTTAAAAAAAGATACCCTGGAACGCTGGACCATTGAAAACTCCGTGGACCTCTATGGCATCCGCACTTGGGGCGCCGGATATTTCAATGTCTCAAAGAACGGCGACGTGGTGGTCACCCCGCTTCCGGAAAAAAAAGACGTTGCCGTCAGTTTGATGGACATCATTTCCGGCATCAAGGATCGAGGCCTTGACATGCCTGTTCTGCTGCGCTTTCAGAACATCCTCGATTCCCAGCTCTCCAGACTGCATGAAAGCTTCCGGACCGCCATCGAGCTGGTCGGCTACCAGAGCCAATACAAGGGCGTCTACCCCATCAAGGTTAACCAGCAGCAACAGGTGGTCGAAGAGGTGGCCCAGTTTGGTTCCCGTTACCATCACGGTTTTGAGGCCGGCAGCAAGGCCGAATTGATTGCCGCCCTTTCCGTGATGAAGGATCGGGAGGCCTGTCTGGTCCTCAACGGCTACAAGGATGAAGAGTTTGTCGACCTCGGTCTTTATGCCTGCAAGATGGGCATCAAGTGTTTCTTTGTTCTTGAGATGCCAAGCGAACTGGAGCTCATTCTTGAACGGGCAGAGCGTCTGCATATCCGGCCCAATATCGGCGTCCGGGTCAAGCTGTCCACCAAGGCCGGCGGCCACTGGACCGAATCGGGCGGCGATCGCAGCATCTTCGGTCTGAGCACGACTCAGGTAATCGACGTAATCGATCGGCTCCGGGAAAAGGACATGCTCGATTGCATGCAACTGCTCCATTACCATCTGGGTTCCCAGATCCCCAATATCCGCGATATCCGGGCCGCCACGCTCGAGGCCTGCCGGATGTACGCCGGTCTGGTGGATGAAGGGGCGGCAATGGGCTATCTTGACCTCGGCGGCGGTCTGGCCGTGGACTACGACGGCTCCCACACCAACTTCACCAACAGCCGCAACTATACCATTGGCGAATACTGCGCCGACATCATCGAGACCATAATGGCCACCCTCGACGACAAGGAAATCGCCCACCCGATCATTATCACCGAATCCGGACGGGCCACGGTTGCCTACTACTCGGTTCTTTTATTCAATATTCTGGATGTCAGCCGCTTTGAAACGCGCCCCCTGCCCCGAAAATTTCCAAAAGATACGCCGGAGTTGATTCTGAATCTTCATGAGGTGTTGAAATCCATGAGCATCAGAAATCTGCAGGAGTGCTACAACGACGCCCTTTACTATCGCGATGAAATCCGCCAGCACTTTAAACACGGCAATATCAGTCTGCGGGAACGTTCGCTCGGTGAGATCATCTTCTGGCATATCGTCAAGCGGATTGCCCGCGACAGCAAAAAATTGAAACACGTGCCCAAGGAACTCCGCGACATCGATATCGCGTTATCCGACATCTATTACGGCAATTTCAGCGTGTTCCAGTCTCTGCCCGACGTCTGGGCCATTGACCATCTTTTTCCGGTCATGCCGGTGCATCGCCTCCAGGAAAAACCGCCACGCCAGGCGGTGCTCGCCGATATCACCTGCGACTGTGACGGCAAGATAGACCGGTTTATCGATCTGCACGGGGTGCGTTCGTCCCTGCCGCTGCACGAGTTGCGCAACGACGAGGAATATTATCTGGGCGTCTTTCTGGTGGGCGCCTACCAGGAAACCCTGGGTGACCTGCATAACCTGCTGGGCGACACCAATGTCGTCAGCATCCGGGTTAAAGAGAACGGCGACTACCAGTTTACCCGTGAAATAGAGGGCGATTCGGTGGCCGATGTACTATCTTATGTTGAGTATGATCCCAAGGTCATGCTGATCCAGTTCAGGGAGATCGCCGAACAGGCCATTCGCAAGGGACTGATCACCGCCCAGGAGCGCAAGAAAATCATGAAGGCCTACGATGCGGGTCTGCGCGGCTATACCTATTTCGAGCGGTGATTTTTCTTGACCGCGCTGCTTGCCGCCTCTAACCAGGGCCTCGGGATTTCTCAGTATCCATTCCTCAAGCCATAACGACGCGCCATTCAAACCAAAGGAGTAACAAGATGTCCAGAGTGCTTATTATTGGCGCCGGTGGCGTCGGTCAGGTCGTCACCCATAAATGCGCCCAGGTCTCCGAAATTTTTACTGATATCTGCCTGGCAAGCCGGACCAAGGAAAAATGCGACCGCATCGCGGCCCAGCTTGCGCGACCGATCCGGACCGCCCGGGTGGACGCCGACAATGTGCCGGAACTGGTGGCGCTGATCAAGTCCTTCAAGCCGGACGTGGTGATCAACGTCGCCCTGCCCTATCAGGACCTGCATATCATGGACGCCTGCCTGGAAACCAACGTCGACTATCTGGACACCGCCAACTATGAACCGCCCGACGATGCCCGTTTTTGCTACAAGTGGCAGTGGGACTACAACGAGCGTTTCAAGGAAAAAGGTCTTATGGCCCTGCTTGGCAGCGGCTTCGATCCCGGTGTTACCAACGTCTTTACCGCCTGGGCCCAGAAAAACCATTTTGACGAGATTCACGAGCTCGACATCATCGACTGCAACGCCGGCGACCATGGCCAACCATTTGCCACCAACTTCAACCCGGAGATCAATATCCGCGAGGTGACTGCCAAGGGCCGTTTTTTTGAGAACGACGCCTGGGTGGAAACCGCCCCTTTATCCGTGTCGGAACTTTATGATTTTCCCGAGGGAATCGGGCCGCGTAAGATTTATCTGATGTATCACGAAGAACTGGAGTCCCTGGCCAAAAACATAAAACATCTCAAAAAGGCCCGGTTCTGGATGACCTTTTCCGACAACTATCTGAAACACCTTGAGGTGCTGCAGAACGTCGGCATGACCCGCATCGACCCGGTTCTGTACAACGGCCAGGAAATTGTTCCCCTGCAATTTTTAAAGGCCCTGCTGCCTGATCCCTCAAGCCTGGGGCCGCTCACCAAGGGCCGAACCTGCATCGGTTGTTTAATCAAGGGCATCAAGGCCGGCAAGGCAAAAAAATATTTTGTCTATAACATCTGCGATCATGAAAAATGTTATGCAGAGGTGGGTTCCCAGGCTATTTCCTACACCACCGGCGTGCCGGCGATGATCGGCGCCCTGTTGATGGTGACCGGTGCCTGGCGTGGCAAGGGGGTCTTCAACATGGAAGAATTCGACCCTGCCCCATTTATGGATAAACTGATGAAGCACGGACTGCCATGGACCGAGGTTATCCTGTAGGTCTTGCCATCGACCGGATTCCGACCCCCTGTTTTGTGGTCAACGAGGCGGCGCTTACGCGCAATCTGGCCATACTTGAACAGGTCAGACAGCGGAGCGGCTGCCGGATATTGCTCGCCCTGAAGGGCTTTGCCATGTTCAGTGTCTTTCCGCTGCTGCGCCAGACCCTGCAGGGGGTATGCGCCAGCTCTCCCCACGAGGCCAGGCTCGGCCGCGAGGAATTTGGCGGCGAGGTGCATACCTTTGCCGCCGGCTATTCCGAAGCTGATATTTTTGAGTTATTGCCGATCACCGATCATCTGGTGTTCAATTCATTTGCCCAGTGGCAACGGTTCAAACCGCTCATTGCGGCGAGCGGCCGCGCTATCGCCTGCGGCATCCGGGTTAATCCGGAATGTTCCACCGGCAAGGTGGCCCTTTACGACCCCTGCGCGCCCGGTTCCAGGCTCGGGGTCCGGGCGGTCGATTTTCCCCCGGCGGCCCTGGACGGTATCTCGGGCCTGCACTTCCACACCCTCTGCGAACAGAACGCCGACGCCCTGGCCCTGACCCTGCAGGCCTTTGAGGCAAAATTTTCGCGCTATCTTGACGGAATGAAATGGGTTAATTTCGGGGGAGGCCATCATATCACCCGAGCTGATTACGACGTTGATCTGCTCTGCCGGCTGCTCACCGATTTTGCGAAAAAATATCCGCATCTGACGATCTATCTGGAACCGGGTGAGGCCGTGGCCCTGAATGCCGGGGTTCTGGCGGCCTCGGTGCTTGATATTATCGAAAGAGATGTCGAGATCGCCATTCTCGACATCTCGGCAACCGCCCACATGCCGGATGTCCTGGAGATGCCGTACCGGCCGGAGGTGGCCGGCGCCGGGCTGCCCGGCGAACAGGCAAAAACAAAAACCTATCGGCTGGCTGGCAAATCCTGTCTGGCCGGTGACGTGATCGGCGACTACTCCTTTAGCGAACCGCTCCGGGTCGGCAGCAAGCTCTTCTTTCTCGATATGGCCCACTACACCATGGTGAAAACCACCACCTTCAACGGTATGCAACTGCCGTCAATCGCCTTGTACCGGCCGGCAACCGACGAATTTATCATCATACGCCGATTCGGTTACGAGGATTTTAAAAATCGGCTTTCCTGATCCACAGGAGTAATCGCGGTGCAACCAACCAACCCGACAGATTGCGTATCAGAATTCTTTCTAGGCTCTGAACTGGCCAACCCTTCCCCGACAGAGGCCCTTTTCCACATTCTGCCAGTGCCGTTTGAAAAAAGCGTGTCCTACGGTTGCGGCACCGCGGCTGGTCCGGCTGCCATCATCAAGGCATCGCAACAACTCGAGTTGTATGACGGAACCAGCGTACCGGCTGAATATGGCATTTATACCCATCCCCCACTCCCCTGCCAGGGCGAGGCGGAAAAAATGCTTCAGACGACCGCCGCCGGAGTCGGTGCTATCCTGGATTTGGGGAAGATCCCGGTTCTACTGGGCGGCGAACACACGGTTACCCTGGGGGCACTGCAGGCGTTAAAGAAAAAAAAGGCGGATTTCGGTATCGTCCAATTCGACGCCCATGCTGATCTGCGGAACAGCTACGAAAACTCCCCGTACAGCCATGCCTGCGTCATGCGTCGGGCGTATGACCTCGGAATACCCATGTACCAGATCGGGGTGCGAAGCCTTTCCTACGAAGAAGAGATATTCCGACGGGAGAAAG
>MGTE01000052.1:49953-57657 GCA_001799275.1 Deltaproteobacteria bacterium RIFOXYD12_FULL_57_12 | reverse complement strand
AGGTCCGGCCTGCCTGTAGAAATCCTGCCACTGGATTTCCCGAAAAAAATCTATCTGACCATTGATGTTGACGCCCTGGATCCGGGCATCATGCCGGCCACCGGTACCCCTGAACCGGGCGGTCTCTCCTGGTATCAGATGCTGGCTGCCCTGGAGTCAGTGTTGCAGGCCAGGCAGATTCTCGGTTTTGACGTGGTTGAACTGGCGCCCATCGTTGGCATGCATGCCCCGGATTTCACCGTGGCCCGTTTAATATACAACCTGTTCGGCCTCATCATCAGAAACAACGCCGGTTTTAAGCCGCCGGCCTGATCAACAACCGCTCCTCATCACCAGTCAGCAGGTGGCCGATCGGTCGTATTATTCGCGAGACTCTCTACTTCTTGGTATTCTTCCCCCACAGGGGATCGTCGCCAAACCGATCAAGCCACCACTCCTCATCGGTTGCGTATTGTTGCACTTCTTCCAGGGTAAAGGAAAATCTATAGGCGGCGCAGTAAGCGGTCAGGAGCTTGTAGGCGGCATTCAATCGAGCGGCCATCTCCCGGCAACGGCTCTGTTCCTCCCGGCAACGGTCCGGATGCCATTTCCTGATCAACTTCCGATAACTGCTTCGTATCTCGGCGAGAGTCGCCCGTTCGGGCAAGGCCAGCAGTATTCTCGCGTTGGTTATTTCGTCATAGGTGCTCATCTCAGGTCAGCGGCTTTTTTATGCCCCGCACGACCACGAAAGACCCCCTGCCATACCCTGATTCAACAGGTTCTTCCGCGGTTGTTGCCGACAACATTTTAAAAATTGTCTGCGTAAATTGAAAGTCATGAAATCCAGCCTGCCACATGAGGGCAACGATTGTATCAACCGAATAAAAAGTCGCCTCGCGATAAAATACGCTTTTGCGACGACGCTGCTCATAACTCCGGCCAAGAGCGCTGTTCTTGTCCACCAGCGCCACCAGGCAACAACCGTGGTCAGCAAGAACTCTGGCGGCCTCCAGAAAGGTCTGCCTGATATCATCAACAAAACAGACTGTCGTTACCATCAAAACGCTATCAAAGGAAAAATCCCTGAACGGCAGCTTTTCGGCCACACCAGCCACGACTTCAATTCCTCTCTTCCTGGCCACAGCCCCCATGCCGGCCGCCGGCTCAATGCCTATGTTGATTCCCAGAGGTGCTGCGAAGCGGCCGGTCCCCACACCGATCTCGACCCGTCGTCCTTCGACAGGGAGAAGCGCGCCGACCGCCTTCAGTTCGGCTACATATGCCCAGCGATTGGCATCAAACCATGCATCATAGCGGGCAACATGTTTCTGGAATGATGAAATCTTGGCCATTGGTTGGCGTCCACCCGCATAAAACGACTTTTCCACTCTGATAACATTCTTGAAACAATGTACCGATACTGCTTGATTAGCCCGCCATATTGACTTTGTCAAGCCCGAGGTCACCGCGGGGCTTCTCTCCAGGAGGATTACCCGTAATACGGAGCCATGTTTCGAAGACAAACGGGCTGAACCCGCACACGCTCTCCGAAACTCAGTTCGAGCACCATTCTGATGGAGGTTGGAGGGGTCACAACATATCGCAATGTTGACCGGAAATCACGGTGCCCCAAGGCTTTCGCCACCAAGAGAACATCCCGCTGCGATTCGTACAGGGTGGTGGCAAAGCCGGCACGGAAAGAATGGAGGGTCAGTTCTGACCTGAGTCCGGCCCGATCTTTCCAGACATTCAGTCGTGGCGCTTGCAACAAAATGCAAAAAAATATCCGGTTGAGATGGTGTTGCCAAAAGAAAATGGCCTGAAGATGTCTTGGGGATGGGGATTTTCGACAAGACGGCAAGGAGTATTGAAATCGTCCACCCTTATCGTCTTGACTTAAAAAGTGTTTTTGCCTTGTCGCAGACAAAGCGACGCCCGGTGTCGAAAATCGATTTTCGACACCGGGCTCCTATCAGCATCATATTGAAATATTAGCTATTTTTCAAGAAAAGCGGTACCCCGTAAAAAAACTTTCTGCCATTCCCGAAGTATCACTTCTCGGAATTCTCATTCTGTGCTGTCAATTGGGTAACTGGGGGAGCCCCCCGACTACCCAATTAGGTGGTATGTGCCACATGCTATTTCTTGACTGTGATTTCCGCAACGAATTCGACGACGTCGCGGAGGCGATCCGAATGCCACATCAACTCAAGCGACCCCCAGCGCCGCGTCACTTCAGTTGGGTACATGTGCCCCAAAAGTACTGCAATAAAGAGGCGCAGTGAACTCTGCACAACGTGAATAGAGCGCTCGCGATTCTCGATCTCTTCGTCCGAGCTGGCAAAGCAGTAAACGATGACCGGGTCTGTTCCATACTTCTCGCCCCACTTCTTCGCGTTGTTCGCGAAGAACATAGAGGGCACTGGGCCTATTGTCGTTCCGAACAAGTCACCCTTGGCTATGACCAGCGGACCGTGCTTACACTTGTTGTAGGCAGCTACTCCGAGTTTCTTCTGATTGGCGCGACAATCCGACGCGAAGAACCGACATGCGAGCAATAGCGATTTTTTGAGATCGAGACTCGGTTGCCAGGAAGCCCACTCGGCTGGAATTGCCTCTTCCAGCCGAAGAGCTGCGTATAGTTTCTCTGCGGTCTCGGCGGATGACTTATCAAGGATGGAGGCCAGAACGGCCTCTCCTGGCTTATAGCTCTCCAGTATTTCTAGAACGCTGTTGGTCTTTCCCTGCCGCATCGAGATTAGGGCTTTCAGTATCGCGGCGGCATCTTCGTATGCGGCGTATTCGAGTTGAACCAGGTTAACGATATGGTAGGCTCGACGCGCGGGGTTTGGATCGGCTCGGAAGGCTTTGCCAAGGGTGTTACTCACATATTCGCGGAGCTGCCCCGAAAACTCAATGTACTCACCGAGGTAGCGAGGGTCGATATTTGAAAGGATTTCAGTCTTGGTTGGAGGAGACGCTTCTTTCATCCAATCCACCTAAATCAGCGGCAAGGGCAGAGCAACCATCTTTTGCAAAACTACGCGGGGCTTATTCGATACCAGCAACGACCTTTCCCGCAACGACCGGATTATCACGAGCGATATATTCCAGGATATCTTTCAGCCACTGTTCGGCTTCCCTGGTCCATCTCAACTCTGCCATGTGCGAATCCGGTGAGACATCTCTTCGTCCGAAATAACCTGTCCAGATCGGACGTCATTCAGCCCCCGCTCAATCATTCTTTCAAATGCCAGTTCCCGCACAATTTCTTCGTAAGTAGCATCTTCCGGCTGAGCCAAAACAATTTCTGCGATTTTTTCTCTCACTGTCTGCATAAAGAAATCCCCCTTTATTTCTCCAAGCGTTCCGGAATGTCGGACTCCTTAAGCTTCTGAATGAACCTGTAGGTCTCGAAGGTGATGGTGACCATATTCTCTCCTTCTTATTGCGTAATAAAAAAGATGCATTCAGTCAACGCTTTTCACATGTCAGGCAAACGTGTGAATGACCACAAAAAAAGGAGCCCATAACAGGGCTCCTCTTTCAAACGCGGGGTAAGCAAAAAACTAAAAGACTTCCGATCCGTCACCAAGCTGGTGTTCTCTTTTTTCCAGCCGGTACCAAAAAATCGATGCAATCGCCACGAGCACCGAATACATCAGGGCATCCCCTAAAAGAAGTTGATAAATATTCTGTGCCATGACATCCCTCCTTTATTGCATAAAATATTTTTTGCATTACGAACCGACAACCTCATTGCCTTCACGATGTATAACATAAGTAAAACACGAGAAGATGTCAAGCGACAACTACCACATTGTGCCACAAAAAGATCCGATTGAATCTGCTAAGAAATAGTATCCATGGAAGCGAATTGCGGTTCATGGAGAGGAAGCAGGATGTCCGCCATTTTCTTGACCTTGAGCATAATATCGTAGGCGTCGTTGACATTGACGTGGGTCCCGGGCGGAATAACTTCCATTTCCATGGCAGTAATCTGTTTCGGCGGGAAAAAATTTTCCATGAGGAGACAGAATCCGGTGATGGCTGCCAGGCCTTTTTCAGTATCGACCAGAACCGTTAAGCCGCCTTCAGTATGGACAGGGGTGTGCATCACGCGAAGGCCGGGAACGATTTCCTGGTCACCGCGCACGGTTTTGATCTGCCCCCCTTCCTCCACCTCCAGGATGTAATCCTCCAGATACCGGAAGTCCAGGGGATGTGGATTGTGAATATGTTCCAGTTCCTTCTCATGAACATAAAAAACGGCGTTGGTGCATTTGTAGTCATTCTCGCAGTGGTCGTTATGCAGATGGGTGTGGATGACCACATCGATATCCTCTGCTTTCAGGCCCCAGCGCGCCAACCCCTCCTCAAATGTGTATATTTTCCCGCCTATGGCCTTTTCGCGCTCCGCAGACTGGAGAGGACTCATTTCGCCGGTATCAACAAGAATTTTTTTATCGCCACCTTCCAGATACCAGCAATAAATGGGAATGGTAAAAGGTGCACCATACCCGTATTGATAGGTCATCATTCCCTTGTCAAAAACCTTTGTTCCCATAACAATCGGATGAATTTTGAATCTGCTCATTATTCCGCCCCGCTAAGATTGCTGGTTGCGCCCCCAAAAAACAGGGTATGGATTTCGGCATGAAACAGCGTCAGCCGAGTTCGTTACAACCTACTTTGTCTGTTTAATGTGACACCCACCACATTTGGCAATGGGGCCGGCGTGCGCATCCTTTTCTGCGACTATCTTGTGACAGCCCTTACACTTGGCATGCGCGGCAAGTTTTACCGTATTCAGGCTGTTGTCCGGCATCATATCAGCGTTGTGGCAGCTTATGCAGTGTTGTGTTTTCATTCCCGTTGCATACGGTATCTGTTGCCCGGCTTCATCCATCCCATGATGGCATTCCCCGCAGGCAAATTTTTTCTGATGTTTCCTGTGAGGGAACCGGGCTGGTTTGCTTGCGGAAAGCGACTGGATGATAATATCTTCCGGCCCGGATTCGCCACCTGCCGGTGCCGTTATTTTTGGATTCCCTCGGGATGAGGAATTGATAATCCGGCCATCTCGAAAATCGGCCGTCAGCGTAATCTGTTCCTTTGCATTAACTTCCACATTGCTATTCAGTTCCTTGCCCTGCAATTGGAACCTGACAGAATGGCTGGCGGGAGGCACGTTGTGAAGAAGCAGGTCTGCCGACCCGATCTCCTTGCCGTCAACAAAAACCCTGGCACCAAGCGGCACACTGCGCAAAACAAGCTGACCGCCATTGCCGGCCGGCAGGACCGTCCTGTTCACGACCATGTTTTCAGCCACCATGGAATCATTGTTGAAAACGAGTTTAACTGCAACGGTGCGCTCGTCGTAGATCATAATTGATGCGACAAGAAGGTCACCAGTTGCCTTCTCCGCTTTCAACTTGTAAGAGCCGGCGGCCAAATTTTCGAGATACATGCCGCCCGCCTTTTGGGTTGTCTCTCCCTTTGCCTCGTCATTCAGCCGGATTCGAATTCCTGGTTCAGCGACGATCTGCAGATGCCCCGCCGCTTTGACCTCAAAAGACACAAAAACAACGAGCAGCATGGCAGCCGACAATCCCAGCAGGAATTTTTTCATTTAAGCCCCCCTTTCACTTACAGTCAGGTGATGGCACAACCCGTTGATTATTCGTACTCAGCAACACTCAGTAGAATACTTACTAGTTGATGACGTGATATTCAAGAACTCGTTGAAGATTGCGGCAATCTGTAACACAAAGAAACCCGCACCTCACTGAGATGCGGGCCGGCTTTCAAAAAACATCCTTCAGGCCGCCACACCGCATAACTACCGGCATGGTCACGGTAACGGTTATCGACCTTTTTTTCTGGTTGATTTTTTTTCGCTCTGTCCTTTACCCGTCGCCCGATCCTTGGCAGGGGCAGATTCTTCCACGGGGTTAACTGCGGCGCTCAGCGCAGTGGAAGGCTTACCTTCCTTTTCCTCAGGAGCCGGCTTCCCCGTTTCTTTATCTGTGGAAAAGGCCTCGGTTACGGATTTGCTCAATTTATTTTCGATCGCACCCATGATCGCTTCCCGGGTGAACACACCATCCTTGCGGATCGCCTTGGTGGTGGTTCCGAAGGCCATTCGCACCTTGCGGTCGCTGACCACGGCCATGGCCTTTTCGAGCCGTTTTTTCAGTTCGGCGGGCGCGATGCCCTCGGCCTGGCCCAGCGGGCCCAGCGCCTTGATCCTGGCGGTAAACTCGGTGATCAGTTTGACAAACCGCGGCGCCTCGGCCGCCGAGGCCCACTGCAGACTGAACCGCTCCGGGTTGATCCCGATTTCGCCCAGCACCTTCCGTACCAGAGCATCCACACCCATTGCATCATAATTACCAACCTGGTAATGGCATTCGCCGAGTTGTCAGCCACCGGTAAAAATACCGGCCGCCCCTTCCGCAAAGCCGCGTAGCACAAAGAGCGGATCAATCCGTCCGGTGCACATGACCCGGATGGTCCGCAGGTTCGGTGGATACTGATACCGTGAGACACCGGCCGCGTCGGCGGCGGCGTAACAGCACCAATTGCAGAGAAAACCCAGTATCTTGGGATTGTATTCTTCCTGAATCATATTATTCCTTGGTTACCTCTTCTGTTATCTCGCCAAACGCCTTGATTTGGGACATGATCTGCTCGTTGGTAAAGCCGCCCATGGAAATGGCAAAGGTCGGACAATGGGCCGCGCAGATACCGCAGGCCTTGCAGGAGGCCACGATGGTTTCAGCCTTCTTCTTGTTGTCTTCGCCCTTAAACATCTGGATTGCCTGGTAGGGGCAAAGGCTGACACAGAGACCGCAGCCGATGCACTGATCTTTGTTGACGTTCGACACAATCGGGTCAACAGAGACATACCCCTTTACCATGGGGATGGCGGCCTTGGCCGCCGCTGCCTGGGCCTGGACAATGATTTCGTCCACCGGTTTTGGCGAATGGGCCAACCCGCAGACATAGACGCCATCCACCGGCAACTCGACCGGCCGCAGTTTGACATGGGCCTCCAGAAAAAACTTGTTCGCGTTGACCGGCACCTTCAATAACTTGCTCAGGGCGTCGGTATCTCCAGGCACGATTCCGACGCTCAAGACGAGAAGTTGCGGGGTCAGGGTCAAATCTTCCTGCAGGATCGGATCGAAAAAGGAAACCCCGATTTTCTTCCCCTTTTGATTGATAAGCGGCTTGCGGTCCATGGTGTAGGGAACAAAGAGCACCCCCAGCTCCCGGGCCTCCCGGTAGGCATCCTCATTATATCCGTACGCCCGGATATCTCGATACAGGACAACCACCTGGGATTTCGGGTTCAACGCCTTCAGTTTGAGGGCATTCTGGATCGCGTTGTTGCAGCATATCTTACTGCAGTATTGCAAATCGTCCCCACGGGAACCGGCGCACTGGATCATGACCACCGAATCCGGCGCCGCCTTCCCGGACTTACCAGCCAGGCGGCTGGTAAATTCTTTCTGGGTGATGACCGCGTCGGAATAAACAATCTGGTTGCCAAGCACCGTATCCGGCCGATGTTCCCTGCCGCCAGTGGCAATGATCACCGCGCCGTGGTCAACGGAATGTTCTTGTTCGGCCGTCTTAACGATCGAGGTATAATTACCCACAAAGCCGTTAGTCTGAACGAGTTCGGCACTGGTGAACAACTCGATCAGTTTGGTC
>MGTE01000052.1:46627-49931 GCA_001799275.1 Deltaproteobacteria bacterium RIFOXYD12_FULL_57_12 | reverse complement strand
GCCCCTTGGCAAGGGCCGGTACGGTCTGTTCGGGCAACGGCTGAATATGTCGGGCCTTGGCCACCGCCATCCGCACGAGATCCATGGATTTATCCGTGGCGGCCTTGGGCTCGTTGGCATGCACCCAGGAGCACTGATCCCGGATATTGACCATCTCAAAAAGGGAACGGTTGAGCCCCGCATCCTTCAAGGTCTCCTGAAAAAGCGGCTCGTGGGTCCTGGGCGAACAGGCGGCAATCACCACCCGGTTCAGATTGTGTTCCTTAATCTTCTCCTTAAGCACTTCCTGGGCGTCTTGGGAGCAACTGTAGAGACTTTCGGTGTAGTAGACGACGTTTTCCATGTCGCCGGCATAGTTGCTCACCTTGGGAACATCCACAACCCTGCCGATGTTGATGCCGCAGTGGCAGACAAAGACGCCGATCCGCACCTCGTCGCCCAGGGGCTTTTCATCCGGGTAGGTTTTGTGGATAAAGCCTTTGCCGCGTTCCGTTTTTAACAGGGAGGAAACAATCCCGGCAACCCCGCTGGACTGGGTGACGCTTTCCGGAATGTCCTTGGGACCCTGGAAGGCACCAGCCACAAACACCCCGGGCCGGGATGTGGCTAAAGGCGCGTAGGTATCAGTTTGGCAGAAATCATAGTTATTCAGTTCGATGCCGGAGATCGCGGCCAAAGGCCTGGCATCGGCCGGCGAATCAAGACCGACGGATAACACAACCATGTCAAAGGGCTCGAAACGATGGCCGCCGTCCAGGGTGGAATAGGTCAGCCGCAGATGATCACCCCAGGGCATGACATCGGCAACCCGGGCGCGGACGAATTTGATGCCCATGTCCTCGGCCCGTTTCTGGGCCGCGTCAAAATCCTTGCCCTGGGTGCGGATATCCATGTAGTAGATGGTGATGTCCGTCTCCGGGTCATGCTCTTTGGCAACCATGGCCTCCTTGATGGCGTACATGCAGCAGACCGATGAGCAATAGCCATTGTTGCAGCCAAGATCCCGGGAACCGACACACTGGATAAAGGCAAGCCGGTGCGGGTGCCGCTGGTCGGACAGGCAGCGCACCTCACCCTTGAACGGGCCAGAGGGATTGAGCAGCCGCTCAAATTCCAGGCTGGTCACCACGTCCGGATGTTTGCCGTAGCTGTATTTTGTCATGGCCTCGTCGGGAATACGGCCAAATCCCGGGGAGAGGATCACCGCTCCCACATTGAGGAGCCGCTCTTCAGGCTGCTGGCTGAAATCAATGGCCTTGCTCTGACAGACCGGCACACAGATCTGGCAGGTATCATGCTGAAGATAAAGACAGCTGCGCGGATCAATATAATATGTTGCGGGCACTGCCTGCGGATAGTCGATATGGATCGGCCGGGTGATGGCCAGACCCTCGTTGTACTCATCGACCTGATGCCTTGGGCAATAGGTGGTGCACAGACCACAGGCGGTACAGTCGTCCGCGTTGATATAGCGCGGCCTGATCCGGACCGTGGCGGCAAAATCACCCGCCTGCCCACTCAAGGAAAGGAAATCGGCGTTTGTGAGAATCTCGATATTTGGAGACCGACCGGCCTCAACCAACTTCGGCGCCAGAATTCAAAGGGAACAGTCGTTGGTCGGGAAGGTCTTGTCCAGTTGGGCCATGACGCCGCCAATAGCAGCGGATTTTTCCACCAGATAGACATAGTATCCCAATTCGGTCAGATCAAGGGCCGCCTGGACGCCGGCAATCCCGCCGCCGACAATCATGACGGACCCTGCCCTGCTTTTTTGTGCTTCTGCCATAATCTTCTCCACGTTCAGTTACTGTCATTATTGATCTTCCGGCAGCACCTCTACCCTGATGGCGCAGAGCTTGAACTCAGGGGTTCTGGAAAGCCGGTCAAGGGCGTCAAGTGTCAGGTTGTTCACCGGCACTTCCGCAAAGTTGTAGGAGGCAAAAACAGTCCCCTCCTGGGAACGGTCGGTGATCGTGGCGCGCATGGTCACCGATCCGCGCCTGGATGTGAGTCTAATCAGGCTTTTCTCATTGATACCCAACCGGTCGGCATCCGCCGGGTTGATTTCCGCCAGGGCCTCCGGAGCAATAACATCGATTTCCGGCGTCTTGCCGGTCATGCTGCTGAAATTGTACCGGGCATACTCCCGGCCGGTAGTGAACAGCAGGGGATACTCGTTGTCCGCCGGCTCACGAGGCGGCAGATAATCCTCCGGGATGAACAACCCTCGGCCCCGGGTGAATTTTTCCTTGTGCAGAACCGGTGTGCCCGGATGGTTCTCGTCGGGAACCGGCCATTGCAAACCATGCTTATCCAGGCGCTTGTATGTGATGCCGGCATACTGCGGCAGCAGTTGCCTGGCTTCTTCGAAAATTTCCTCGGCCGAGCCATAGGACATATCATAGCCCATCTTTTGGGACAACTCACAGAAGATCTTCCAGTCAGGCTTGGCCAGACCAGGCGGTTCCACTGCCTTGCGGACCCGCTGCACCCGACGTTCGGTACAGGTAAAGGTACCGTCCTTCTCGGCATAGCAAGCTGCTGGCAGCACCACATCCGCCAGTTTGGCGGTATCGGTCAGGAATATATCCTGGACCACCAAAAAGTCCACCTCCCGCAAAGCCTCCTGCACATGGCCAAGATTGGTGTCAGCCAGGGCCGGATCCTCGCCGAAGACATAAAGGCCGCGAATATCTCCCTTGAAAATGTTCTCCCACACCTCGGTGGCCGGTTTGCCGGGCCGTCGAGGCAGTTTGACCTTCCACATCTTTTCGTACTGGGCGAACAATTCCTCGTTAGAGAGACCGCCGTAACCGGGCAGGGTATTGAACAGCGCCCCCATGTCGCAGGCGCCCTGGACGTTGTTTTGACCGCGCAACGGATTACAACCGCCGCCCTCAATCCCGACCTTGCCGCAGAGCATGGCAAGACTGGCGATGCTCTTAACCCGGTCAGTGCCGGTGGCGTAATGGGTGATGCCCATGCCGTGGAAAATGGCATGCCGTCCGTCTGCGGCATACATCCGGGCTGCCTGACGAAGCTGTTCCGTCGAAATGCCGGTGATTTCTTCCACCAGGTCGGGCGGATATTTTTTTACGACCTTAACAAGTTCATCAAAGTCCTCGGTACGCTCCGCAACAAATTTCTTGTTCCAGAGATCTTCCTCCAGAATGATGTGCATCATGCCGTTCAACAATGCCACGTCCGTGCCTGGGTTGATGCGCAGCCACAGATGGGCTCGCTCTGCCAGCTTGGTCCGGCGGGGATCGACCACGATCAATTTGGCGCCCCGGTCCACGGCCTG
>MGTE01000052.1:41198-46574 GCA_001799275.1 Deltaproteobacteria bacterium RIFOXYD12_FULL_57_12 | reverse complement strand
CACCCGCAGGCCAATGGTGGGATGGCTGGTGTCCGGGTTGCTGCCGATCATTAAAAAAAGTTCGGTCTGCGCCATGTCGGCGATGGAGTTGGTCATGGCGCCGCTGCCAAAGGTGAGGGCCAAACTGGCCACCGTTGGGGCGTGTCAGAGTCGGGCACAGTGATCGATATTGTTGGTGCCGATCGCTGTGCGCATGAACTTCTGCATCAGGTAATTTTCTTCGTTGGTCCCCCGGGCGCAGGAAAAACCCGCGATGGAGTCGGGGCCGTACATGGCTTTCAAATCAAAAAACTTTTTGGCGACCGTCTCCAAGGCTTCGTCCCAGCTACATTCGATCAACTGTCCATGCTTGCGGATCAACGGCTGGGTCAGTCGATCCTTATGTTGAATAAAATGAAAGGCGAATCGTCCCTTGACGCAGAGGGCGCCATGGTTCGGCGGCATGTTTGGATCGGCAGTCACCTCGATGACGGTGTTGCCCTTAACCCGCAGCACGATCTGACAGCCGGCCCCGCAATAGGGACAGGTGGTCGGAACCTCTCGAATTTCCTCGTTGACGACGGGGATGATCTGGTCCTTCTTGTTCAGGGCACCGGTGGGGCAGTTGTCCACGCATTTGCCGCATGAAATGCACTGTTCAGTGAATGAAAGCTTCAGACCGCGGGCTCGACCCTGGTTGTCAAAACCGGCCGCCTTGATTTCCAGCGCGTTATACTCGCAGCTGTTCTGGCAGCGCTGGCAAAAAATACACTTGTTGAGGTCCACCGCAATGACCGGGTGGGAGAAATCCTTAGCATAGGTTACCGTGGTGCCCATGCCGGTCTTGTTGAGGTTGAGGTCATGGGCAATGGACTGGTCTTTCAGTTCACAACGGTCAAAAGCGGTACAGCCGCAGGACAGACAGCGGGCCGCTTCCTTGCGGGCCATTTTTTCGGAAAAGCCAAGCTTGATTTCATCGAAATCCTGAATCGCGATCTCAGGAGCCCGTTCCAGCATCTTTTCGCGGAGCTTGACTGTGATCCCGTCGAAGTTTTTCAAATCCACATCATCAAAGCTCTTGCCACGGGTGAAGTTGAAGCGGCTCTCGCCGCCGTCCTTGGCAAGTCCCATGATGTGGGCGTGGATGTTTTCAGCAGCGCGCCGCGCCGACACCACCGCCTGGATCACCGACCGGGGCCCGCTCACCATGTCGCCGGCGGCAAACACGCCGGGAATATTGGTTAAAGAGGTGCGGGGGTTGGCATTCACTGTATTTTTCGAGGAAAACTCCAGACTTTCCTCTAGTTCTCCGCCGGTAAACCTGTCGGCGCAGGCCATCTGGCCCAGCGAAGAAACAACCGTGTCCACCTGAATGATGTTGGTCGAACCGGGTATGGCCTCCGGATGGCGGATGCCGCGCTCATCCGGTTCACTGAGCCGCATACGGATCAACTCCACATCGAGCCCTTTGGCCTTTTTATGAATCTGTACTGGCGAGGCCATGAGCAGAAACTGCACCCCTTCCCTCTCCGCCTCCCGGATATTCCGCTGGTTGGCCGGCATTTCGGTTTTTGGCCTGGGATAGACCACTGTTACTTCATGGACATCCAACCGGTGCAGGGAGCGAGCCACTTCCATGGCAATATTGTTGCCGCCGATTACGGCGGCCCGGCTGCCGTAACTACCTTTTTTCCCTTCGTTAATGCTCCGTAGAAATTTTGTCGCGGTGATAACGCCTGGCAGGGTGTGACCCGGGATCTCCATGGGTTGGTCAAACCAGGTACCCGTGGCCAGCAAGATCGCATCATAGCCTTTCTGTTGCAGGCGTTGGATGGTGAAGTCTGTACCCCACCGCTGGCCGAGTTGGACCGATATTCCCATGCGCAGGATCATGGTAGTCTCGTAATCGAGAATATTTTTCGGGATCTTATATTCCGGCAGACCGTAGCGCAGCATGCCGCCCAGCTTGGGCATGGCCTCCAGGACCGTGACATCGTGACCCTGGCGGGTCAGATAAAAAGCCGCGGTCAGGCCGGCGGGTCCGCCGCCGATGACCGCCACCCGCTTGCCGGTGGCCGGTTGTCGTTCGATGGCCAGATCGATGTTCCTGGTCATGCACCAGTCGGCTACGAATCTTTTCAGGTGGTTGATGGAAACCGGTTCGTCCACCAAGATCCGACGGCACCGCGTTTCACAGAAGCGAGGACAGACTCGGCCCACGGAAAACGGAAAGGGATTTCTTTCCATCACCAGCCGCAGGGCCTCTTCGTACTGTCCCTTTTCCACGTGCGCGATATAGCCCTGGACATTGATCTGACCGGGACAGGTAAGATTGCATGGGGCCTTGCAGTCACCGAAATGGGTCGACGCCAGTCTGGCCAGCCGTTCCTTCCGGTATTCGGTCACTTTTTGGGAGTCGGTAACGATCTCCTGGCCTTCCTGCACAACAGTCGAGCAGGCGCGGACCAGTTCATCCTGGCCCTTGATCTCCACTACACAAAGACCGCACGGGTCCTGGGAACTCTTTCCCTCAACATGGCAGAGGGTCGGAATGTTGATATCCGACCGCCGCGCCGCTTCCAGGATAGTGATCCCCGCCTCGACCACGGCCGGCAGTCCATTGATGATGATATTAAGTTCAGCCATCGATTTATTTCTAAGATAATGTCGCGTTGATAAAGTTTACTCGGCCTGATCGTTCCGCCAAGAGGGATCAGGCGGCCGGTTTCCATTCCTTGAGAAAGGCGGGCAGATGGCCAGCCTCCCGCGGTCCGATCGTAATCGTCCAGTCGGGAAGTTCCTCTTCAAGCTCACCTTTGATGGTGGCCAGATAACCGGGAATGATCAGCTCACGATGTTTGACTTTGTCCAGAATACCGCTCTTCTTGATGAACTGGGCGATGAGATCGGCGCCGAACTTACCAGCCGCCCAGGCGGTCAGCACCGACAGTCCCTCGGTATCCTTGATAAGGAGCCAGGATGGCACCTTGCTGCCTTCGATCTCGCCGGAAACAATGAAGTAGGTAAGCGAAAAATTACAGGTCACCAGAATCGGCGAGTTCTCATCCGGGCCGTTGACCGGATAGACATCCTCCTTCACGACCATGGGACGCTGCGGATCGGTAAACAGATTCAAGCGCTCGAGAAAGAGCGGGAACAGCACATCGCCCTGTAGATCGGAGAGGATAATGATGCCGGCGTACTTGGCAATCAATACCGAGGAAATCATCGCCTCCATGAGCAGATCGTCGGTCATCTCGCACGGGAAGGTGATGGTGGGAAACCCAAGTGGTTTGAATTTTTTGGTCACCGCCGCCCGGCGGGCCACGACGTTGTCTTCAAACACGGCGCGCAACGTGCGGGCTCCGGTATCAATGACCAGATCCTTGATGCCGGCGGCAATCAGCGTCTCCGCCACGGCAACCGTGTCGTCCAGATTGGCGCCTTTAATTGCCAGCGGACAGGCAGCCTCTTTGGCCACAGCCGCCATATTCTGGGCAGAGGCCGTTGTGGCGCCGTAGAGCAGTGGCTTGCGTGTTCCGCAAATTGCTGCCGCCTCGGCCAGGGTTTTGGCGTTGTCGCTCATCAGAACCAGCTTGGCATCGGTGGCGCCGTCAAGCATTTTCCGGACTAAAGCGGTAAAGGAGGCGGCATCGTTTTTACTGTCCTTGACCGCAATGACGTCCGCCTTCATCAACACCCCGACCCGCTCGTAACGGAGGGTATTAAAGCGCTCGATCCGGCCATCAACCTCGGCGCTTGTCATATCGCTGGTCACCAGCACCCCGATGCCGGTGGGATTCTCAAAACGCTTTTCATGACGGAACAGACAGGTCTCGCCGCCGGCGCTGAAGGAGGCGTCACCCGCCCCGATCTTGATCGTCCGAATCGGCGGTGCCGAGGCCTCGCCAATGGTCTCCTTGACCTCGTCGCTCACATACGGACACGCGCCGATTTCCATCTGGCCAGCCGCCACCTTCATGCCAAAGGCCAGACAGGTCGGTATCCCGCACTCCCCGCAGTTAGTCTTGGGAAGCATTTTCAGGATCTGAATACCAGTTAAAGCCATTACCGTTCCTCCACTTTTATCAAAAAATTCGAATTACCGTATTTCAGGTGAGCCGCCTGAAAACAGAGAATCAGCAGTTTTCTAGCCCAGCGAAGCTGGATAAGTCTCTTAACACCATGAACACCTGTATGTCCTGTGGGCGTAAGGTTTAGAATATTTTTGACCGCAATCTGTTCACAATCAACGCATAAGGGACTAAACAACCGAGGCCATGGTCAGGGCTGGATGGCCCTTTTCCTTGAGGAATTTGAGAATCTCCTCCTCGGTGGTCCCCTGTTCCTCGGTGGCGATCATTTCGTAGAACTCCGGCATGCCCTCGGTCTTGCAGCGCTCAATCAATTTGTCCTTGATTTCCTCTTTCAGCATCTTGGGCAGCCAGACCAGCCGTTTGAGACCGCCCTCAGCCTTAAGGAATTTTGGACTAGTAAGATAGTGCTTGCTGACCCCCATGAAGCCCGGGGTCTGGGCGCCGCCGCCGGCCATGCCGGCCAGGGTGGTGAATTTCATGCCGCTGGGGGTCATGCCCATAAAGTCGCGGTTCACCACCATGACCCCGTTGCATTGCGGCAGCATGGCGGCAATCGCCTCAAAACAGCCGCAGGCGGTCATCGGGCTGACCATCAGCGAATAACAGCTGACGTCGGGCACGGCGCCGCGGGAGGCCTGATTGACAAAGGCGTTGATCCCGGCAAAGCTGCCGAGGGAGTCGTCAAGGCATTCGCCCTTCTGTATGGGCTGGTTGGGGCCGGTGGGGTTGATCTGGAAGGAGGCCTTACCATCGAGCCAGTTGTAGGCGCCGCACATGCCGACCCGTTCCGGGGTGATGACGCAGACATGGCTTGGCGCAAAGGACTGACAGAGGGTGCAGGAGTAAAAAATTTCCTCGGTCTCGTCGGTCATGGTGCCCAGCCGTTCGTCGCGCTCGGCATAGACCTGGCGGGCCAGTTTATGCACCTCTTCCACCTTGTCGAGTTCGGTATATATTTTGACCTGGATCTTATCGAGAATGGCGCCGAACTCCTGGTGGAGCTTGCCGTGCAGCATCTTGCCGATGTGGGTAAGCGAGAACCCCTTCTCCACCGCTCCCTTGCCGATGCGGAGCCACATGATGTTCCGCTGACCCATGTGCATGATGCCCTGGATGTAGTTGATCAGATGATGGAACTGCCGTTCGAGGATGGGTTCAAAGTCGGACTGCATCTCGCGGCCGGCTACCTCAACGAGGATGGCCAGCGGCAGATTTTTGCCCTGCTGGATATCCTTGATATCCGGCCCCTCGACGGTGACCAGGCCATCCTGTACCTCGTGCAGATCCTTGGAAATCAGCA
>MGTE01000052.1:38099-41186 GCA_001799275.1 Deltaproteobacteria bacterium RIFOXYD12_FULL_57_12 | reverse complement strand
TGGTCCGGCCGCCGCCGCACTCCATGAACAGATCATCCTTGCGGATCCGCTCCCCTTCAAAGGCCGGGCCGAAGGACATGGGAATGTCGATCTTGGATACCGAGACCTTAAGGCCGCGCACCTCGATGGCCTTCTGGACGAATTCCTCGTGAGGCACGTTGCTGACCACATGTTCGTAAGTGCATATCCCGGTGGGTAAGACCTGGGGAATGTCGTAGTCGGAAATGGTCGGAAAGCCCCAGTTGATGGCGCCGGCGGCATTGGCATACCACTCGTCGCAGACCGAACCAAAAGCCATGACAAAGGCAAAAGTCCGATCCTTGTTGTAGATCAGATTACCCCGGTAGTCGCCGGGCTTGATGCCGCCAAAGGCCATGGCCACCCGGCAGGCGAAGCCGATGGCGAACACCGCTGTCGTGTAACTCCGGCCAAAGGGCACCAGTCTGGTGTTCCAGCCGATCTGCACGCCATTCGCCTGCAGCTGTTCCGGCATGCTGATGCCGGAGGCATGATCATGGTCATGCATAAAAATGTAAAGATTCTTTTCCTGCAGTTCCAGGGCGATTTTGCTAGCTACCTCCTTGCTGGGCGGCGCCCCCATGATCGCGGCAAAACCCGGTGCGGTGCCGTCCACGAACTCGACACCGCGTTTCCGGAAGATGATGTCGTCGGCTGCCCCCAGCCAGATGTTGTCCGCGGCCGGTTCTTCGGTCTTCGTGTAAAAATTGGGTTCGTTCAGGTAGCGGATTGACTCGTACATCTCTTCGGCGAAAAAGGTGGCCATACCCGCGTCCAGGGCCGGCGCCAGATAGGGCAGCCAGTTCCGGTCGCTGACCAAAGCCGGCAAGAGCTTGCGGCACTCCAGGAAGATGTCCTTCATATCCCCGAGTCTTTCCACCTTGGCACCCAGCATGGAATAGATAATCGGCAAGAAATAGCCGGTATTGGGGAAAGAGACTTCTTGTTCAGGACCGTATTTTTTCAGGGCTTCTTCATACGTTGCTTCGGCCATGTCCACAATCTTGTGGGCACCACGAATGGCGGCTGAACAGATAATTTTTGACATTGGAGACTCCTCGAAAATAAATATTATTACAGAATAAACTAGTTTGTTTCGTGAGGTTCCGCCACTATCCCACCAGACCGTTGATCATCGATTTGGTCAAGGCAATGGCCCTGGGATGCCGCATGATCAACACCTCGCCGCCGGCCAGCAGCATGCAGGTGGCGGTAATAGCCTCCATAAGCACGCCGCGCTGTTCCTGGTCGCCCAGCAGGGGATCGGAAGGCAGGCGGCATTCCTTTGCCTTCCACACCTCCCGACCCAGGTTGCAGATAAACGGCACCTGAAGCTTTTCATCCTTCTGGGTTAGTGCGGCAAGCCGGATCCGTTCCATGACCGAATAGGTGTATTCGATACCGTAGCCCAAGGCCCCGATGGACGGATCGATCAACACCGAGTTGAGCGGTACCCCGAGATTTTCGAGCAGGATGTTGAGTTGCTTGGCCAGGTTGACATCGATGGGCGAGGCAGCGACCATGGGATGCTGGAAGGCCATGGCCGTGGCGCCGATCGAACGGTAGTTGGCATCGGAGAGTGGGGCCAGGCAGACCTTCTTGTTGCCGATCATGGCGGTGATTTCCCGCAGGGTCTCGGTATCCTTGTCCGCATTGCCGCAGCCCCAGATGATGATCGGCACCTCAATGCTGTTGATCACTTCGGCGGCCACCTTGGCGGCCTCGCCAGCCTTGCGGTTCATGCCGTTGGGATCGGTGCTGACCATGGAGAGACAGATCGCCTCGGCCTGATACTGTTGGACACATTTCTGAGCCCAGGCCACCGGATTGTCCAGTACATCGGCGAAGTGGCGGGTCAATGTCTCTGGCCATTCATCCGGCCTGACATCCAGGATATCCATGGCAATGAGCGGCTTTCTCGCCATCTCACCCTCAAAGAGCTGGAACGGCAAAGTCTTGGTGCCGCCGACCACAATGGTGTGCCCTTCATTGCCAAGAGTGGTTTCGCGAATCGCGCCGCTGTACTGGGCCTTGTAGGTGTCGGCCGGAATCTTGGCGGCCCGTTCGGCCAGCGTTGTCTTTTCCACGGCGAGCGAGGCAACTCCGAGATCCTGGGCTGCCGGAGCTGGCGCCGGCGCTACGGCTTTCGGCTCAGCGGCTTTTGCGGTGGCAGCCTTCTTCGTCTCCTCGGCAGCCTTTGCCTCGGCAACCTTTTTTGCTTCCTCGGCAATTTTTGCCTCAGCCGCGGCCTTGGCCGTAGCGGCCTTTTTCGCCTCTTCCGCAGCCTTTGCTTCCGCAGCCTTCTTCGCTTCCTCGGCAGCTTTTGCCTCGGCCACCTTTTTCGCCTCTGCCGCGGCCTGGACCTCGGCGGCCGGCTCAACCGCCGGTTTCGGCGGGGTGGCTGGTGGGGCTGCCGGGCTAGGAGCGACAGGCGCCGCGGTCGGGACCTTTACGGCCGGCTCCTTCTGCAGGATAGCCTCTGCCCCGGCAAAACTCGCCAGGGCGGCAAATTGATCATCCGTCAAGCCAAATGATTTCTTCAGTGACTCCAGGCCTTGCCGAACAGATTCCAACGCCATCTGGCGTTCTCTCTCATTCATCTCATCTTCTCCCGCATCCACAGTTTCTATCGATTCCGCGCCGATTGGAGCGGCGGGCCGCGCCTGCAGCCTGCCCGCCTCTTCCCTAGCCGCGATAAGTATTTTTTCCGCTTCCGCTTTTGCTGCCGCCAGGATGGCCTCTGAGTCGGGTGTTGCGGTGCTGACCTCAATCGACGGTGCTACCTTGACCGCCGCTACCGCGAGCGGTTCGTCGTCAAACACCGGTCTCGACGCCAGCTTGGCCCGGCTGACAATCTCCGGCACGGCGCTTTCCCATTCAATGGCCATGACATGCACACCGGCCACCCCTTTAATCTCGCGGACCTGATTGATCACATCCACGCAGATGTTGATGCCTTCATCCTCTTTATCCCTGGCCGACTGCATTCGCGCAATCACCTCATCGGTGACATCCATGCCCGGCACAAATTTTTTCATATACCGGGCCATGCCCAAAGATTTCGGCGGA
>MGTE01000052.1:24906-38024 GCA_001799275.1 Deltaproteobacteria bacterium RIFOXYD12_FULL_57_12 | reverse complement strand
ACTCAAAAGGCTCGGCAAAGGGATTGGCCGCCGCCCCCAGGAAAAGCCGCGGCTGCTCACCCTTGATCTCTTCACCGCACTGGAATCGTTTGTCATCCCGCAGACCTTTCATCATCCCGAGCAACTGGATGGAATCCATGTCAAAGACGCCTTTTGCGCCGGGATGATTGCCGAATTTCTGGTGGTCGCCGGTCAGGCAGAGCAGATTCTTAAGGCCAAGTGCTGCCGCGCCCAGAATATCGCTCTGCATGCCGATCCGGTTCCGGTCACGGCAGGTCATCTGAATGACCGGCTCCAGGCCTTCGGACTGGACGAGCAGGCCGGCCGCGATGCTGGACATCCGGACAATCGCGGTCTGACAGTCAGTGATGTTGACCGCGTCCACATGACCCTTCAGGATCCGAGCCTTTTTGCGCACCACCTCGGGATCGCTGTTCTTGGGTGGACCCAGTTCGCCAGTAACCGCAAAATGCCCTGCAGTTAAGATACGTTCTAATCGACTCGCCGATTTCATCGGTGCTTATATCCTTATCTTCAAGTTGGGTAATCAGTTTGGCGTTATCAATACCTGTCCCAGCGGAGCTGGGTAAGTCCTAAAAATCCTACGGCTGAACCGGACCGGTACAGCCGACGTCGCCGATGGTCTTGGTGCCGAGATCCCGACGCATGGCCATATCGAACAGCACGCGCTCCGTCTTCTTGTTTATCCCTAAGGCATCCCGTTTCGCCTCAATCTTCCTGATCATCAGCCGGGCGATCTCCATTGGATCTTCGGCAATGTTCCAATGGGCACCGACCTGGTTCATCAGCCCTTCCACCAGGTATTTATTGAATTTCTTGGCGCCGGATACCGGCAGGCTCTGGAACACGACCTGGGCGCCGCTGGCGACAAAATACTGGCCGATGGCTACCGCCTTTTCACTCATCCACAAGGGCGCGGTGCCGATAGCGGGCAGGTCGCAGATATCATCGCCCAGACCGCCTTCGCGGACCATCTCGGTGGCGGCAATCAGGATACGGCTATTGTCAACGCAGGATCCCATGTGCAAAACCGGCGGCATGCCCACGGTCTCGCAGACCTCGGCCAGACTTTCGCCGCAGAACTCAACCGCTTCGGGCCGCACCAGCCCTGCCCGGCCAAGGGAGGTGGCGGCGCAGCCGGTGGCCAGTACCAGAATATTATTTCTGAGCAGTTCCCGGACAATGATCTCATGGGCATCATCGGACAGCTTGAAGTTGTCACAACCGACAATGGCTGCCACCCCGCGGATCCGGCCATTGATGATGTTGTCGTTCAGAGGTCGGTAGCTTGCCCGGAACCTGCCGCCCAGCATATAGTTGATCGTTTCATGGCTGAAACCGACCACCACGTCCAACTTTGTTTTTTCCGGGATAAAAAAGGCGCCGCGTTTTTTGTAATTGGCAATGGCGTGTTTCAGGATGCGCTTTGCCGAGTTGAGCGCCTCATGTTCGTCAAACTGGATATGAACCGCGCCTGGCATCTTGGCGCGGTAGTTGGTGGTGATGATATCCGTGTGAAAATTCTTGGCCACCTCGGCAACCGACTGCATGACGCACTGCACATCAACGACCATGGCCTCGATGGCTCCGGTGGCCAGGGCCATCTCCTGCTGCACAAAGCTGGCCGCCACCGGAATGCCGCGCCGCATCAGGATTTCATTGCCGGTGCAGCAGACTCCGGCCAGGTTGATCCCCTTGGCTCCGGCTTTTTTTGCCAGATCGAGGATGTCCGGTTCCGAGGCGGCGATACAGAGGGCCTCGGCGAGGAGCGGTTCATGCCCGTGCACCGTGACGTTGACCTGATCCGGTTTGAGCACGCCCAAGTCGACTATGGCGCGTCGCGGTACCGGTGTGCCGAACATGATGTCGGTAAGTTCGGTGGAAAGCATGGAAGAACCCCAGCCATCCGCCAGGGCACAACGCGAGGCCTGCAGCATGATGTTTTCGTAGTCCTGATCCACGCCCATATGGGTGCGGTGCATCATCTCCACCACCTCACGGTCAACACCGCGCGGCTCGATGCCCAGTTTTTTCCAGATGGCCTGTCGCTTGGCCGGCGCCCGCTTGAGCATGGAAAGCGGCGTGTCTTCCTGATTCCCGAACTCGGCCAAGGCCTTCTTACCCAGTTCCAGGGCGATGTCGTTGACCTCCCGGCCCTCAGTGGCGATATCGAATACCTTGGCCAGACTCAGCAGTTTGCCAACGTCTTGAATCTGGTGCGGACCTTCCCCCTTGGCGGTCTCGATAAAACCGCGAACCATTTCACGGGCATGGTCTGTATGGGCGGCGGTGCCGGCGGCAACGATCCGAGCGAAATTACGGGAGGCCACCGTATCGGCCGTGGCGCCGCAGACCCCGATCATGGATTCGACGCCGTCAATGATCTGGCAGGGGCCCATATTACAATGCCGGCAACAGGTACCGCCGGAACCGAACAAACATGCTGCCACGCCGCGCGCTTTCACCCGGTCATAGGCGGTCCTGACGTTCTTGGCCACGTCCTGCGCCAGAACTTCCTTGGAGGAAGTACAGGTGATTTCTGTACAGCCTTCGCATCCACTTCTCATGATTGCCATTATTTCACCTCGTTATTACAAGCAAGAATCGAGCACCGGCCCTGTTTGATCAGCGGAGACACTTCACCAACACCCCGGCGCCCCGGCCGCAAATGCAACGTTAGATGAGCCCGGCAGCCTGTTTGGCAGCCTGGACCGTATTCTTCATCAACATGGTAATGGTCATGGGACCGACACCGCCAGGAACCGGGGTAATGGCGGCGGCCTTTTCCTTGACCGATTCAAAATCCACATCGCCGGCCAGGATAGCCTTGCCTTCGCTGGTCATGCCGATCCGGTTCACGCCGACGTCGATCACTACCGCGCCCTCTTTTATCATGTCAGCCGTCACCATCTTGGGAACACCCACGGCGGCGATAATGATGTCGGCCCGGCGGGTATGAAAGGCCATATCCTTGGTGCGGGTATGACAGATGGTGACCGTGGCATTGCCGGCCTTACGTTTCTGGAGCATCAGGTTGGCAATGGGTTTGCCCACGATGTTGCTGCGACCGAGAATTACCACCTCGGCGCCACTGGTCTCGGTGCCGCTCCGCTGGAGCAGTTCGAGAATACCGTGCGGCGTGCATGGCAGAAAGCACTGCTCGCCCAGCATCATCTTGCCGACATTGACCGGATGAAAACCGTCCACATCCTTATCAGGATTGATGGCAAAGAGCACCTTGCCTTCGTTGATATGTTTGGGCAACGGCAGCTGCACCAGAATGCCGTTGATCTTTACATCATTATTATACTTGTCCACGATGGCCAGTAGTTCCTGCTCGCTGGTCTCGGCAGGCAGGGTGACCTGTTCGGAATGGATGCCCAACGCCTTGGCCGTCTTGGTCTTGGCCGTGACATAAGACTGGGACGCAGGGTCTTCGCCGACCAGAATGGTCACCAGCCCCGGCACCACATTGTGCTTTTCCCTCAACTGGTCAACTTCCTGTTTCAATTCCTCGCGGATGGCCTTGGCAGTCTCGGTGCCGCTGATGATCTTGGCGGTCATGTTGTTCTCCTTAAAAGATATTTTCATTGCGACAATAAAATTTTTTAACCCTATAATACCCTTAGCCGGCAGAGAATACTGCGCTGTCATCGGTAACGACCAAGGGTGACAAGAACATCCCTGAAAATGAACCGAATAACCTAACTAATTTTTTTTTCTTTTTCAAGCGAGGATTTTGAAAAAAATATCCCCTGAAACCAGGATGAGAGCGGTATGTTTTCGGACTCAGAAGGACCGCCAGAACCGGTACGGCCCATTCCTTAGGGAGATAAGCTGATGATCGAGACTGTATTCTGACGTGTCGAGCGGAATAAAAAAAATCCGGCAGGTACGTTTTCTTAGCTAATACAAACACCGGCGACATTAATTTTGCCAACGCCCGGGTCCGTATCCGTCTCAAACTGCACGCATGTCCCTCTCAAAACCTGCACGCTCCAGCGCAATGTTGCGCCGTGAGCGTACAAAATTATTCGAATTGATCGAAATCTACAACACAAAAATAACAGTCATGCTCAACAGGCGGTATCAGGATCTGCGGCACCGCCTATAACAGTTGTCACCTGCCGCCGACTGTGCTATAGAACGGGACCATGGACTTTTACGGGCTCGTCACGGTTACCCTCTGCAAGACATAATCGAGAGCGACGAAACGGCCCCGCCATATTTTTCTACAGGAGATCCGGATAATGAGAGAAAAAGTACAAGCGGCCATCGACAAGGTGCGGCCGGCATTACAGCGGGACGGAGGCGATGTTATCCTGGTGGACGTCACCGATGATGGGGTGGTGAAGGTGCAGCTTACCGGCGCCTGCAAGGGCTGCCCAATGTCCCAGATGACCCTGAAAAACGGCATCGAGCAGTTTGTGAAAAGCGAGGTGCCGGGCATCAAATCCGTGGAAGCGGTATAGAGCTATTTATGATACTGCTCGCCGGCCTTGATGGTGTAGGCCCGATAGAGTTGTTCCAGAAGAATCAGCCTGGCCAGTTCGTGGGTAAAGGTCAGCCTGGATAACGAAATGACCAGATCGGCGCCTTCCAGAACAGCAGGGGCCAGGCCAGTCGGACCACCGATCAGGAAGGCGACCTGCCGCCGGCCCTCTTCCTCCCAACTGGTCAGTTGGCGGGCAAGTTGTTCGGAACTGAATTGCCGCCCTCCGTGGTCCAGCACCACCCGCACCGCCCCTTTTGGTACGGCAGCCAGCAGGATTTCGGCCTCTGCCGCCATTGCCCTGGCGTCGGAATCTCCCCTGCCCAGTCGCCGTACATCTCGCAGAACCCTGATCTCAGCCGGCACGTAACGTCCAAGTCGTTTTGCAAAATCATTGATCCCTGCTTCCAGGTAGGCTTCACGGGTTTTACCCAGAAAAAGCAGCTCTAGTTTCATAGACAAGCAACCGCCACCGCGTCTTCTAACCGTTTACCGAATAAGTACAAACGTGCTGCAACCCTCGAATTGTAGGCGTTCAGTAGGGCCGCAGGTCATCACTGGCCAGCCAGATAGGCGGCCAATTTTATTTTAAACTCCTCATAACTCAGATTCCGGTTGATCCCCGGGCAGGATTCCCTGATGGCTGACAAGTTGGCCTCGTCGACCAGAATGCTGGGGTGGAGAGGCCACTGAGCGCAACGCCACGGCTTGCCCGAATGCACAGTACAGCCTCGGTCAAAAAAAACACAGTGTCCGCCCGGTGTCTTCATCTGCACGACCGCACCGGTCACCCGCCAATATTTCTCTTCGGCCGTTTCTCGCCTGATACCCAATACGGCCAGCATCCTCGCCATATCGGCGGGGTCAAGGGAAACAGTTGTCTGTCCCTGGCAACAATGGCCGCATTGCTGACACTCAAAAATTTCCGATTCCTGCACCATAACTGAAAAGCACCCCAACAAAAAAAAATAAAAGAATCAAGCGGAACCAACCATCTCGCCAAACAGGGTAATATTTATGCCGTATTTTTCGGCCGCTTTTTTCCACTTGAGTTCATCGGGCGTATGAAACAGTATCTCATCGTCCGCCGGCAGAGGCAGCCAGCCATCTACGGTCAATTCGTTTTCAAGCTGACCCGGGGCCCAGCCCGAATAGCCGAGGGTGAACAGATAATCACGCGGCCCCCGACCCTGAGCAATATCCCTGAGAATCTGGGGGTCGGCGGAGAGAGACACCGTTTCCGACACCACCAGGGTATGTTCGGTCGTATAACCAGCCGAGGTATAAAGGATAAAGGCCGTATCCAGCCCAACCGGCCCCCCCATATATACCGGTGGCAGGACGATTGTCGCCGGCACCTGGATGGCAGCGCTTTGCAGAATATCGACAAGCTGGATATCCGGCAGCGACTGGTTGACGACCAGCCCCATGGCCCCCTCTTCCGAATGGACACAGAGATAGACCACCCGTTTCTGAAACCGGGGGTCCGGCATCTGCGGGGTGGAAATCAGAAAATAGCCCTTGAGACTTTCCATGAATAGTTTTCCGGATGAAGGAGCGGCAGTGCAGCTTTTGTCAATTTATTTATGATTCCAGAGTGTAGCATCGTCAACAAATCCCAGTCAAGCCGGAAGAGGTAGGCCAGGCAGAATCGGTGTCATGTTTGGCCGATAGTCCTGCGTCTTGAAATTTTTTCACTCTTTGTTCGTCGGGATATGATAGGATACTGTATTCCAAAAAACGCCCGGTGCATGCAGATACACTGTATCAATTAATACTGTCGCGGGAAAGCGGTCTTTTTCATAGAGCCTCTTGCAAAATGAACGTCGTAGCGAGATCGAGAAAAAAATATTCTGAGCACGGGAAACACGCACAATGGCCATTGACATAGAACAAGAACTGGAAAGATTGCTGCATGCTGACCAGCATGATCCCTTTCAGGTGCTGGGACTGCATCTCATCGATTGCGAACCGCCGGCTGCCATCATCCGCGCCTTTCAGCCCCATGCCGAGTCCATGCGCATTCTCGTGGACGGTGAACGCCGGCATATGTATAAAATGCGGGCCGAAGGGCTTTTCGAAATTATTATTCCCGACCGTTCTCAGCCTTTTTCTTACCAGCTTGAAGCGACATATTACAACAACGGCACGCATATCTTTGTCGATCCCTACTGTTTCATGCCCCTGTTGGGCGACATGGACCGCTATCTGTTCAACAGCGGCACCCATTACGAGGCCTACAACAGGATGGGCGCCCACCTGGTAACCGTAGGCGGTATCTCCGGCACCGTTTTCCGGGTCTGGGCGCCTGCGGCGCGCCGGGTCAGTGTCGTGGGTAATTTCAACGCCTGGGATGGTCGTGTCCACCAGATGCGGGTTCTAGGCAATTCCGGTATCTGGGAGTTGTTCATTCCCGGTTTTGGCGAAAATGAGATCTACAAATTCGAAATACGCACCCAGCACGGCCATCTCCTGGAAAAGGCCGATCCGTTTCAGTTTTACGGGGAACTCCGACCCCGGACCGCCTCGGTGGTCAGGGATCTGCACAGATATCAGTGGCAGGATGGCGAATGGCTACAGTCCCGAGCCCGTGTCTTGCCGTACAACCGGCCCCTTTCCATCTATGAGGTCCACCCCGGCTCCTGGCGGCGCGACCCGGCCGATCCAGAGCGCTTTCTCACCTATAAAGAGTTGGCTGACAGTTTAGTCCCGTATGTCAAGGAGATGGGGTTTACCCATATCGAACTGATGCCAGTCAACGAGCATCCCCTGGACGAATCCTGGGGCTATCAGGTGACCGGCTACTACAGCGTTACCAGTCGTTACGGAACTCCGGATGAGTTCATGTATTTCGTGGATCTCTGCCACCAACACGGCATCGGGGTCATCCTCGATTGGGTGCCGGCCCACTTTCCAACCGACGGCCACAGCATAGGTAATTTCGACGGCACGGCGCTGTACGAACACGAGGACCCGAGGCAGGGCGCCCACCCGGAATGGGGAACGCTCATCTTCAATTACGGCCGCAAGGAAACCAGCAATTTCCTGATTGCCAATGCTTTGTTCTGGTTCGACAAATACCACATAGACGGCCTGCGGGTGGACGCGGTGGCCTCCATGCTCTATCTCGACTACTCCCGCCGGGATGGGGAATGGATGCCCAACTGTTACGGTGGCCGCGAAAACATCGAGGCGATTGAATTCCTTAAACATTTAAACAGCGTGGTCTATGAAAAATTTCCCAACGTGCTGATGATCGCCGAGGAATCGACCAGTTTCTTCGGGGTTTCGAAACCGGCGGATATCGGCGGACTGGGGTTCGGCTTCAAATGGAACATGGGCTGGATGAACGACACGCTCACTTATTTCAGCAAGGACCCCCTCTTTCGAAAATTCCATCACAACGCCCTTACCTTTTCCTTATACTACGCCTTTTCCGAAAATTTCATCCTGCCGCTTTCCCATGACGAAGTGGTACACGGCAAGGGCTCCCTGCTCGGCAAGATGCCTGGCGATCCCTGGCAGCAGTTTGCCAATCTGCGGCTCCTCTTCTTTTTCCTCTGGACCCACCCCGGAAAAAAACTCCTGTTCATGGGCGGCGAGTTCGGGCAGTGGTCGGAGTGGTACTGTAAAACGAGCCTTGAGTGGCACCTGCCGGAGCAGAACCCCGGACACCGCCACCTTCAGGAACTGGTAAAAGAACTCAATCGACTCTACAGGGCCAACCCGTCACTCTGGGAAATCGATTTTACGCACGAAGGGTTCCAGTGGATGGATTTCAAGGACGCGGACAACTCGGTTATCGCCTTTGCGCGCTTTGCGAAAAACCGCCGCGATCATCTGATCTGTCTGCTGAATTTCACGCCCCAGGTACATCACGGTTACCGGCTCGGCGTGCCGACCGCCGCGCCCTATCGGGAAATCATGAATACCGATTCCAGGCTGTTCGGCGGTACCGACACCGGCAACCCTCTCCTGGAAATCCCGCATCATGAGTCCTGGGGAGAGGCGCCGTACCACATCACCGTCTCCGTCCCACCACTGGGAGGAATTATTTTGCAACCTGTTTACGCACCGGAATCATAGCAACAGAAAAGAAGGAGGCCCCAATGTCGGCAGGCAATGAACTGCAGCCCTCTGGAGAAAAGATGCGGCAGGCCATCCGCTGGTTCAGCGAAGAGATCCAGTCCTGCCCGCAGAAAAACAGACACGAGGTTATGCGGGAGGCTGAAATCCGTTTTGACCTTTCACCTCGGGAATGTGAATTCCTGCACAGTAAATTCTGCGACAACGCCAAAAAAAAATAGAAAAACCATCAGAACATTTTGGTTTCGCTGATGTCTTTCCTGATTTCTCGAAAGACCGGCAAGGCGGACAGAAAACACGCAAAAATGCTCGGGTCGAAATGGCTACCGCTCTCCTCTTGCATGATGCGGAGGGCCTCTTCTTCTAAAAATGCCGGCCGGTAAACCCGGTCATACACCAGGGCGTCGTAGACATCGGCAATGGCGACAATGCGAGCCGACATCGGTATATCCTCGCCGCGCAGGCCGTTGGGATAGCCGCTGCCGTCCCACTTTTCATGATGCGACAGGGCAATGGTGCTGGCCAGCTTCAGGAGCGGCACCTTGGAATGGCCAAGGATGTTGGCGCCGATCACCGTATGCGTTTTCATGGTCGCGAATTCTTCCGGCGTCAGCTTGCCCGGCTTCAGCAGAATACTGTCCGGGATGCCGATCTTGCCCACGTCATGCATGGGCGCGGCCACCCGGATGTTGTCGATCTCTGCCTGCCCCCAGCCAAGCACCCTGGCCAACTCCGCCGAAAACAACCCGATTCGCCGAATGTGCTCGCCCGTGTCATCATCCCGATATTCCGAGGCCCAGACCAAATGCAGGGCGATTTCTTCCTCGCGGCTTCTGATTTCGACGGTCCGCTCGTGGACCTCCTGCTCCAGGCGGCGTTCGTACTCAAGGCTTTGCAGGGTCAGGCGCAACCGTTCCAGGGCGTTCGCCACATTGATAATGAACTCGTTTTTATCAAAGGGCTTAATCATGTAGCCGTAGGCCCCGATCTCCAGCGCCCGGATCGCCACCTCCCGGCTGTCAACCGCAGTGGCCATGAGTACCGCGGTGAGCGGAAACCGCTCCCTGGTGATCCGCAGCAGTTCAATGCCTGATCTGCCCGGCATGTTGATATCGGATATCAGCAGATCTATCCGATTTTTTTCAAGACAATCCAGAGCCTCGTCGGTGTTGGCCGCCACCAGACATTCATACCCCTCCTTTTCCAGCCAGCGGGAAATGGTCTTGCAGATGTAAAGTTCATCATCAACAATGAGTATTCTGGTGGGTCCGGCAGGTTGACCGGCATTGTGTTCGACAATTATGTCCATCGATCTAATCCTGTGCCATTGCTAATTGAACTTTCATGGCAATCTCCTGAGAGGAAAACGGCTTGCTGAGAAACGAATCCCCTTCCCTGACCACGCCCTTGCGGGCCACGATATCATCCATGTAGCCGGACATGTACAGAACCTTCAAGTCCGGTTTCAATGTCGCGAGGCTCTCGTAGAGTTCCCTGCCGTTTTTGCCGGGCATGATAACATCGGTGAGCAGCAGATCAATCGCCCCGGCCTGCCGGTCGAAAATCTCCTCTGCCTCCCCGGCGTTCGCGGCGCACAAAACATTGTACCCGAGTTTTCCCAGCATGAGATTGGTTATCCGTCGAACCGGTTCCTCATCTTCGACAAGAAGAATGGTGCCTCCGGCTTTAGAAGCGACAATCTTTTTATCCTCATCCTTCACCACTTTTTCATCATCTTCAAGAAAAACCGGCAGCCACACCTCAAATGTACTGCCCTGGCCCAACGCGGAAGTCACCCAGATGAACCCATGATGCTGCTTGATAATCCCGTACACCGTGGAAAGGCCGAGGCCGGAACCACGGCCCACTGCCTTGGTGGAGAAAAACGGCTCAAATATCTGCGTCAACACCTGTTCATCCATGCCGCAGCCGGTATCCTCGACCGAAAACGAGACATAGGAACCGGTCGGGATTTCCACTTGCTGGTGCGGCGCTCTGGCTAAAATCGCCTCGGGCGTGACACCGGTTGTCCTGATGACGATCCGGCCACCGTCAGGCATGGCATCCCGGGCGTTGATTGTCAGGTTAGCAAGAATCTGTTCGATCTGGCCGGGGTCGGCGTGCACAGGCCCCAGGTCAGGATCAGGGATAAATTCCAATTCAATATGCTCGCCGATAAGCCTTTTCAGCATTTTCAGAAGATGGCTGACCAGTTCGTTGATCTTGACATATTCAGGATTCAGGCTCTGTCGACGGCTGAAGGCCAGGAGTTGCCTGGTCAGTTTCGCCGCCCGCTGCGACAGATCGACGATCTCTTTCACCTCTGTCCGCAACGGGTGATCTGTTTCGAGATCATCCAGCACTATCTCGGCAAAACCGATAATGCCGGTGAGCAGGTTGTTGAAATCGTGGGCCACGCCGCCGGCCAATTGCCCGACCGCCTCCATCTTCTGGGCCTGCAGAAACTTGGCCTCCAGACGTAATTTTTCCTCCTCGCTCGCCTTACGGAGCGTGATGTCGCGAATCATGCCCACCGCCCACCAGGCTTCACCGGATCGAAGCCGGGCCAGCGATAGTTCAAGGGGAAATTCGGACCCATCCTTGCGGAGTCCGGTAATCTCAAAACTCTTGCCCAGCAGAAAGCCTTCCCCGGAAGCTTTAAATTTCTCCATTCCTCGCCGGGCCGCGGCCTGGTATTGCCGGGGGCTCAACAGGGCATGCAAATTTATCCCGATCACCTCCGGCGCGGTGTAGCCGAATATCTTTTCAGCCGCCGGATTCCAATGGGCAATCGCCCCTTGTTCATCCATCATGATGATAGCGTCATGGGCCGAGTCGTTGATGGCCCGATATTTCTCCTCGTTCTCCCGTAGCGCCTCCTCGGCCCGTTTCCTCTCAATAATGGCGGCGACTACGCTGGCCGCGGCCAGCAGCACCTCTTCTACCTTCTTGTCCCGCTGGCGGCCGGCCGTTGTGTAGACGGTGAAAACGCCCAACGGTTTCTTGGCGGCCGAGACTATGGGGACACAGTAATGGCCATGCGGCTTCATGCCCTCGTAAGCAATATCATGGGTCTCGTCAACACAATCAACAAAAAGAATATCGCTGCCAAGAACAGCCCGACCGCAAAGACAATAGCCGAAAGGCACATGCGCGCAGCCGGTAAGCAGAGGCTCGACAAGATTTCTCTGTGCCTGCATGACCAGACGGTCACGTCCCTCTTCCACCAGGAAAACAACTCCTTTGGGTTCCAGAATAAGCCAGGGCAGCGAGGTGATGTAATGGATGAACCGTTCAAGCAACTCAGGCAGGGCGAGATTTTCAAGGGAGAGATGCAGGAGTTTGTTCAGCACGGAGAGAGTCATGCTGTGCTGCTCGATTTCGATCTCCGCCCGACGAGTTTTGGTAACATCAATGCCGGTGGCAATGAGATGCTCGACTACGCCATCCTGATCAAACAGGATGGAGTTTGACCAGGAAATCAACCGGCGTTCGCCCGCGCGAGTCAACCAGTAGTTCTCAAACGTACTCGCTTGCTGACCGGTCTGCAACGAGGCAAAGACCCTCTTTACCGGTTCAATGTCTTCCGGAATCAAAAGAAAATCCCAGACATGCCGGCCCAACACTTCCTTATAGGTAAAGCCAGTCAGGGTCTCGCAGGCCCGGTTAAACCGGATGATGCGGCCTTCCCGGTCCAGAACCACCACCAGGGCGTCAACGGTGTTCATGACCGCAAAGATGAAATCCCGTTCATGCTGCAGCTTTTCCGCCGTTTTTCTGGCGTCTGAAACGTCACGGACGATCTCGATGCCGGCGATTATCTTGCCTGAGTCATCCTGCAGGGGGGAAGTGGTTATCTCGACCTGAATCGGCCCCGCGGCCGTCTGCCCGCTACGGACGGCCGTATGGATCTCCCCGTCGGCAAAGGAGAGAGCCATGGGGCAACCATCGCAGACCGCATCCCGCTGCTCATAGGCCTGATAGCAGTGCTCGCCTTCATGACTGCCGCCGATCATCTCCTTATTTCGTTGGTTCTGGAACAGAATCCGGAAATCGACATCCTGGATACTCAGGCCTTCGCCCATGGCGGCGATAATGGCGTCCGCCCTGGCCTTTTCCAGCCCAATACTTGCCCTGGCTTTCTGCAGGGCCGTTTTTTCACGTTGCCGTGCCGCCGTTACAAAATCAACCAGCAGTCCAAAGGCCACGAGGAAAAAACTAGCGACCAGCCGAAATAAAATTTCCCTTTTGTTGATAACTAAAACATGCCAGAATCCTTCATCATAATGAAATGCTGCATCCAGTCCTGCGTCAACAAACCAGAACAGAATCACCACTGCTCCGGCTATGGCCGTATATGTATATCTCGAATTGATCATGCTTTTCCTTACGAGTTAGCGCCTCACGCCGCGGGCGGCGGTTTATCATAAAGTAACTTTTCGCCAGTTCATGCCCTGGAAAAGGCAGAAGAGAATATCGAACAAGGAATAATGAATGTCGAAGGGAAGCAGGGAGTTCG
>MGTE01000052.1:9404-24897 GCA_001799275.1 Deltaproteobacteria bacterium RIFOXYD12_FULL_57_12 | reverse complement strand
AATGAATGTCGAAGGGAAGCAGGGAGTTCGATATTGAGGAATGGTTGATTGATTTTGCCGTTCGTATAGTTCGAACCGCCGAGACCTGGCAAAGACAAAAATCGACAACCACAACCCGAAAAAAACTTCATGATTCGAAATTCTTTGTTCGATATTCGATATTCTCTTTAAAAACCTGAAACACGCAATTTCAACAAGTTAAGTTTAAGTTACTTGGAAGCAGGAAGCGGAGCTGCCCGTCATCGGCACGGGTACCGACCGCGCCGGCATTCCTGGCAGGGCCAGCAATTCTAATGACTGGACGTCCGGCGAATCCACGATTTTCTATGCAACATCTCTTTTCTGCCTGAGGGCATAATTCGCCGCCTCCAGGCCGGCTACGCAACCCTCGCCTACTGCCTTGGCCATCTGGTAGGGATGCCCGGCAATATCGCCGGCCGCATAGATGCCGGGAATATTGGTTCGCTGTTTTTTGTCGGTCTCAATATGGGTAAAGGTCTCCGAGTCGAGCAGGACGCCGAGATTGGTGGCCAGTTCAAGGGCGCCCTTGGCGCCGAGTTCGATGAAAACTCCCTCAATGGCAAGAGTGCGGTCATCCTCCAGCAGCAGGCTATGCACCGCGGTCTCACCCAGAATTTCCTTGACCCAGGTTCCGGTCAGACACTGGACGCCGCTCGCCAGAAGTTTTTTATGCAACTCCTCGGAGACAGCCAGTTCCCTTGTAATCAGATAAACCTGGGAGGCGTACTTGGTCAGGGTTAAAGCACCGTCCACCGCGGCGGACTCATTGCCGACTACTGCCACCGGCACATTTCGAAAAAAATTGGCATCGCAGTCCACGCAATAGCTGACCCCTTTGCCGCTCAATTCCTTTTCCCCTTTGACCTTGAGTTTTTTTCGCGAAGTGCCGGTGGCGATGATAATGGTCCTTGCCACAATCGGTCGCCCGGACTCAACGCGAATTTCAAAGAAATCTTCCTGCTGGGCAAGATGCAGAACATCCTCCGGCCAGACCTCGGCCCCGAACCTCCTGACCTGCTCAAGACCGGTGGCCAGAAGTTCGCTGCCCTCCTTCACCTCGCCAACGCAGAGATAATTCTCCACATGCGCCCGATAGAGACTACTTCTTTCGGGACGGCCCAGCACCAGCACGGATGCTTTTTTCCGAACCGCATGCAGAGCAGCCTGCAGACCGCCCGGCCCAGCCCCCACCACCACAACATCCACTAGCTCAGCAGGCATACCTTTCCCTCCTAATAATAACTAATGGTCCTGCGACAGATGTCACAGAACTTTCAGCAAGCCGAAAACAGTTGTTTATTACCCGATCAGGATTGAATAAGCATTATTAATCAAACAGGATTATTCTGGATTTTTCATTTGGCACGAAATTGACCGGTCAAGCATTCCAACATATCGACAGAAAAGGAATTATCGGCTAATATACTTTTTTTTGTACAAATAATTTGAACACGACGACGCCGGCTGGGCAGTTTCCAGCAAAAATAAACCGACAGGGCAACGATGGACAATCAGGCACAGCACAACAGAATCGTTATCACCGGCGTGGGACTGGTGGCGCCGAATGCCAGTAACCTGAAGGAGTTCCGCGCCAATCTCCTCAAAGGTCACAGCGTAATTCATGAAATAGATCTCCGTTATGTCGGCAGGGTCCCGGCCGGCATCTGCACCTTTGAAGAAACCAGATACCGGAAAAAAAAGGAAAACAAACGGGGAACCAGGGCCGGCTGCCTGGGGGTCTACTGCGCCCACGAGGCGTTGCTGGATGCCGGTCTTGATCAGGCAACATATCCTGTTGACCGCACCGGCGTCTATATCGGCCTGACCGAACACGGCACGGTGGAAACCGAAAACGAAATCTACAATATCAGCCAGTACAACTACAATACCGATTTCTGGACCCATCACCATAATCCTAGAACCGTGCTCAACAACCCAGCCGGTGAAATCACCATGAGCCTGGGGATCACTGGCCCGCATTATTCCATCGGCGGGGCCTGCGCCGCCGGCAACGCCGCTCTGATCCAGGGCGTGCAGATGCTGCGTCTGGGCGAGGTTGATCTGGCTTTAGCCGGCGGTATCTCGGAGAGCACGGGTTCGTTCGGGATCTTTGCCAGTTTCAGGGCGCAGGGCGCCCTGGCCTCCCACCCGGATGGTCCCACCAAGGCCTGCCGGCCCTTTGATCTTGACCGCAACGGCATCGTGGTTTCGGAAGGCGCCAGCATCTTTACCCTGGAACGGCTCGACCGAGCCCTGGCCCGCGGCGCGAAAATATATGGCGAACTGGTCGGCTACGCCATGAACTCCGATGCCCGCGATTTTGTTCTGCCGTATGGCCCGCGGCAGGCGGAGTGCATGACCCTGGCCCTGCAGCGGGCCAGGCTGGCGCCTGCGGACATCGACATCCTTAACACCCACGCCACTGGCACCAAACAGGGGGATATCGAGGAATGTTCGGCCATCCGCCAGGTGTTCCGGAACTGCGATACCACTTTCATTAATAATACGAAAAGCATCATCGGTCATGCCATGGGAGCGGCCGGAGTCCTTGAACTGGCCGGGAATCTGCCGGCCTTCGAGGATAATTATGTGCATCCCACCATCAATCTTGACACGATCGATCCCGAATGCGAACTGCCGAATCTGGTGGCCGGTGAACCACGCCGGATTAAACGCGCTACCACCATCCTCAACAACTCATTTGGCATGGTCGGTATCAATTCGGTGGTGATTGTAAAAAAAATCGATGAAATCTGAACAAAAATTAAGTACACATTGCAGACCTGTAATCTCGCGCTGCCTGAGGACGACCAAAAGGCGACGACGATCTCGGGAAAAACTAATGAGATAACGACGAATAACCCGAAGGCGTGCACTCCGGGGAGAACGACATAAGGAGAATGGCTGATGACTTTGCAAGAGATCAAGGATGTACTGCTCGAAATAATACAGGATATTGACGAAGAGGCGGACCTGACGACCCTGCAACCAGACCAGGCGCTCCGGGATCAACTGGATCTTGATTCCATGGATTTCCTGGATATCGTCATGGAGCTGCGCAAGCGCTATAAAATTCAGATTCCTGAAGCAGACTACCCGAGACTGGCCACCCTGGAAAGCTGCATAACTTACCTGGAGCCGCTGCTGCAGGGTGTCTGAAGGCGGCGGTGAGCGATTATCCCCTGATCATAATCGGCGGCGGCCTTTCCGGGCTGGCCGCCGGCATCCGTTTTGCACGCTTTGGCCAGAAGGTTCTGATCCTGGAAAAGCACTCCAAGCCCGGCGGCCTCAATTCGTACTATACCCGCCAGGGCCGTTTATTTGAAACCGGACTGCATGCCATAACCAACTATGCGGGGCCCGAGGAAAAACACGCCCCCTTAAACCGGTTGTTCCGGCAGTTGAAGCTTTCCCGCCAGCAGTTCCCCATCCACCAGCAACTCTGCTCGGAAGTTGTTTTTCCTGGCCGGGCCAGCCTCTCTTTTTCCAACTCCTTTGAC
The DNA here is from genome assembly GCA_001799275.1 of Deltaproteobacteria bacterium RIFOXYD12_FULL_57_12. Lineage (GTDB taxonomy): Bacteria > Desulfobacterota > Desulfobulbia > Desulfobulbales > BM004 > YD12-FULL-57-12. Next base: position 21,376 of record MGTE01000052.1, on the reverse strand, counting down.
CGGCTGCTTGAGGAAATCCGCGACAAATTTCCCCGCGCCATCGACCGATTTCTCCAGCTCGTTATGGAGATAAAAGAACTCGACGCCTTCCGCCCCCAACCGAGGATGCCAACCCGCGCCCGCCTGCTGGCGGCCCTGGACGACGAACTCCTGGTGGAGCTGCTGCTCTGCCCTTTGATGTTCTACGGGGCGAGCGAAGAGCATGACATGGATTTTACGCAGTTCGCGATCATGTTCCGCGCCATTTTTCTGGAGGGCATGTTCCGACCGGCCGGCACGATCAAGGATTTCCTTGAACTGCTCATCAGCCAGTACAAGACCTTTGGCGGCGAGTTGCGCCTGCGGGCTCCGGTCCTTGAAATCATGCAGGTTTCGGAACAGAACGGCCGTCGCGTGCACGGCGTTCGGCTCGCGTCCGGCGAGGTTGTTACCTGCGACGTTCTGCTCTCCACCATCGGCCATCCGGAAACCCTTGCTCTCATCCCGGCCCCCCCCAACGGCGCCACGGAGAACACCGCGGCCTTGGCCGGCCGGGTCAGCTTCATCGAATCGATCGCGCTTTTACCCCGCGCCGCCTGCGGCCATATCAGAAATGACCGGACCATCATCTTCTATAACCTGGCGGAAAAATTCTTTTACGGCCGTCCTGAAGAGGCAGTCGACCTAGCCAGCGGCGTCATCTGCTTTCCTGATAATTTTCAGGGACTCCCAACCACGGATACCATACAGATTCGCGTCACCCATCTTGCCAACTACGATCTCTGGAAAAAGACGGCCGACAAACAGGAAGCATACCGGCAGCTCAAAGAGGAGTGGATCAAACGCTCCCGGCAAACCGTAGGGAAAATCATTGGGAATTACCCGGAAAACGTTGTATATGAAGACTCCTTCACCCCGCTCACGATTGAACGGTTCACGGCCAGGTCACAGGGGGCTGTTTACGGCAGCCCTCGTAAAATAAAAGACGGCCGGACTCCGTACGAAAATCTGTTCATTGCCGGCACGGACCAGGGTTTTCTGGGCATTGTCGGTTCGATGCTCAGCGGGGTGAGTATTGTCAATCAGTGTATTCTTCAGGGGCAGGACAGCACGAGGAACTAAGGAACCATGCCATTCAAATCCATTGACGGAGCACAGGAGAAGTATGACGTGGTGGTCATCGGCTCCGGCCTCGGCGGTCTCACGGCGGCGAACCGTCTGGCAAAGGGCGGCCATAAGGTGCTGCTGCTCGAACACCATCACCAATTGGGCGGTCTGGCCACCTGGTTCAAACGCCAGGGGCACATTTTCGACATCTCCCTGCACGGTTTCCCGTACGGTATGGTGAAGACCTGCCGAAAATACTGGAACCGAGAGATCATGGATTCCATTGTCCAGTTGAAGAAAATCGTTTTTGACAACCCGCAATTTTCACTCTCCACCACATTCGACCGCCAGGACTTCACCAACATCCTGAAGACAAAATTCAAGATCGAAGATTCGGTGATCAACGAGTTTTTTGCCACGGTTGGCGGCATGAACTTCTATGACGACCGGACCATGACCACCCGGGAGCTTTTTGAAAAATTCTTTCCGAACCGTAGCGACGTGCACCGGCTGCTCATGGAGCCAATCACCTATGCCAACGGCTCCACCCTGGACGACCCGGCCATCACCTACGGCATTGTCTTTTCCAATTTCATGAACAAAGGGGTTTTCACCTTTCAGGGCGGCACCGACCGCCTTATCACCATGATGGCAACGGAACTCGAAAAAAACGGGGTCACCATCTGCATGCGGAGCAAGGTCGGCAGAGTTGTCATTGACAAGGGCCGGGTGCGCGGGGTAATGGCCGGCGTTGCCGGCAGCGAACGTTTCATCGCTACCAACTGCGTCATCTCGAACAGCGGTTTGCTCAACACGATCTACGATCTGGCCGGCCGTGAGGCATTCCCCCGGGATTTTCTCGAAAAAACCGAAGAGGTGCGGGTTAACAACTCGAGCTGCCAGGTATATATCGGCATTAAAGCGGACGAACAGATCGACGATGTCGGCGATCTGCTGTTCACCTCCCGGGCCGAGACCTTTGCGACCGAGGAACTCCTGGACATGCACACAAAAAGCAAGACTTTCTCCCTCTACTATCCCAGGACTCGACCCGGCCACAACCGTTATACAATCGTCGCCTCCATGAACGGCCGCTACGACGACTGGGCCGTCTTATCCGAAGCGGATTACGCCAGGGAAAAGGACGCGCTCATCAAACGGACGCTTGTTGATCTGGAAAAATACCTGCCGGGCGTGTCGAACAAGTGCGACTGGCTGGAAGCGGCCACTCCGCTCACCTTCAAGCGCTACACCCTGCACACCAGGGGCACCTCGTTCGGTACCAAGTTCGAGGGGCTCGACATCTCGCGGAGCATCTTCAAGGTTATCCAGGGGCTGTTCCATGTGGGCTCGGTGGGCATTATCATGTCGGGCTGGCTGGGCGCCATCAACTACGGGGTCATTGTTGCCAACGATGCCGACGCCTTTTTACGGAGCTGAAGAAAATCATGGCCGCTTTCCAGAACAGCAAAGTCATTGTCACCGGTGCCACCCGCGGCATCGGCCGGGCCATTGCCACCGCCTTCCTGGAGGCTGGGGCCACGGTCCTGGGGATCTACACGGCTAACGAAGAGACAGCCGCCGCCTTTCGGGACGAATGTCATACCCATACTGATCGCCTGCAGTTGTACCGGCTCGATATCAGCAGCGAGTCGGAGGTGGCCGCCTTTTACCAGCAGGTCGAAGAAAGGTTCGACACCGTCGACATTCTAGTCAACAATGCCGGCATCCGCCGCGATGCGGTGCTGGCCATGATGCCGGCCGCGGACTGGCAGCGCGTCCTTGATATCAATCTCACTGGCACCTTTCTCATGTCAAAACAGGCGGTGCTCCTGATGATGAAGCAGAAATACGGCCGGATCATCCACATAACGTCGCCCATGGCTCATCTCGGCTTTGCCGGCCAGGCCAATTACGCCGCCTCCAAGGCCGGCCAGATCGGCATGATGCGGTCGCTGGCCAAGGAGACCGCCAAGCGAAACATTACCATCAACTGCGTATCGCCCGGTTTCATCGCCACTGAACTACTGGACGGCCTGCCACCGGCGCAACTCGATGAATACCGCCGGCTGGTGCCGCTCAAGCGGTTCGGCACTCCGGCGGAGGTGGCAACGGCCGTGCTCTTCCTGGCCGGCCGCGAGGCCTCCTATATCACGGGCAGTGTCCTCGAGGTCACCGGTGGACTCTAAAGATAAGGAAGAAATATTCCGCCATATCCCGCACCGGCCGCCCTTTCTTTGGGTGGATAAAATAGTGGCCATTGAGGCGGGAAGCATCACCACGGAGAAACATATCCCGGTCGACCTGGAGGTGTTTCAGGGCCATTACCCGAACTACCCGATCCTGCCGGGCGTGCTGCTCTGCGAGGCGGTTTTCCAGTCGGGCGCCATTCTGATCGCCCATGACCAGACAGCTGACGGGACGCTGCCGGCCGGCATCCCTGTGCTGACCCGTATCGCCAACGCCAAGTTCAAACGGGAAATTAGGCCCGGCGAGACTATCACCATCCAGGTCGCGATCAGCGAAATCGTAGGGTCAGCCTGGTTCCTTAAAGGGCGGGCGCTGGTGAATGAAAAAAAGGCGCTCACCATAGAATTCTGCTGCAAACTTCTAGAGGATGCACAGCAGGAGTAAGGCCAGCCAGAGTAAATTTTCCTGAAACATGATACAATATTCACAGAACATCGCTGCTCATAGCCGCGGCCGCCACGCCGTGCGCCTCTCTGACCTGCCGATTCAGTGGCAACGTTCGGGTCGATTTTTTGGTTGGCTTATTGGAAAAACGAGCGGCTGCAAACCGGGAACAGGGTCCGCAACACCGCCTGCCCTGCCAACCTGCCTTACTGATTTTTCCCCATGAACATTGACAAATTCTCCCTTGTCCACTGTTGACATGTTCCATAAAACAATTTAAATGTTAGCCTGTTTTACTTCCGGCTATCAAACTTCAATAACAACTAATCCAAAATGGTGACCACGCGGTGGAAAAACTTAATTTATTCGACATGATTTTAAGCGCCGGGCCAATGGTGAAATTTGTCATGTTTCTCCTTCTCGTCTTTTCTATTATCTCCTGGACTATTGTCATCATGAAATACCGGCTGTACAGGAAGGCGCAGGCGGAATCAGTCAATTTCCTGGAAAGCTTCTGGCAGTGCAAAAATCTGGCCGAGGCCAACAAGTCGGCCAAGGAAAACACCATCAGTCCGGAAGCGGCCATCTTCACCTCCGGGTATGCCGAACTACAGAAACTGGCAAAAAGCCGGTCTTCCATCCGAACCGGCGAAGAAACCCTCGATATGCAGCTAGCCACCATGGACAATTTGAAAAGAACCCTGCGCAAGGCGGAAAGCAATGAGGTGACCAGACTGGGCAGATCCCTGGCATTTCTGGCTACCACCGGCAGCGCGACCCCCTTTATCGGTCTCTTCGGCACGGTATGGGGCATCATGACCTCCTTTCAGGATATAGGCCAGCGCGGCTCGGCATCGCTCGCCGTTGTCGCGCCGGGCATCTCCGAGGCCCTGGTGGCGACGGCCGCCGGCCTGGCCGTTGCCATCCCGGCGGTTATTTTCTACAACCATTTTTCCAATCGGCTGGCCGATCTGGAAAACGAGATGCAAAGCTTTTCCACGGATTTCCTCAATCTCGTTGAGAGAGATCTGCTGTCAAGGGTGTCGTGATGGGAATGGGCACGGTACGAGGTAACGGGAAGAGAGGTTTTGTTTCCGAGATAAACGTGACCCCTCTGGTGGATGTCATGCTGGTGCTGTTGATCATTTTCATGGTCACGGCGCCGATGATGACCCAGGGCGTTGACGTGGATCTGCCGGAAACCACGGCGCAGCCGCTCCGCCAGAAGGAAGAGATTATTGTGGTCACCATCAATAAGAAGGGCGAAATCAAGCTGAATGATGTCCAGTGCAATCAAGCGATGCTCAAACAACAGCTGCTCACCCTGGCCAACAACGACAAGGAAAAGCCAATTTTTCTCAAGGCTGACAAAATGGTGCCGTATGGCATCGTGGTCACGGTGATGGCGGACATTAAAGATGCCGGTTTCAACAAGCTGGGCATGATTACCCAGCCTCCCGACAAAAAAACCTGAGTCGATGAACATCGCAGAACACAACGGCGGCTATGTTTCAAGATCCTTGCTGACCAGCCAGTGGAAAGGTCCGCTGAACCTGGCCCTCGTCCTGCACCTCCTTGCCCTGGTCGCAGCCTTTTTCGGCCCCGCCCTGTGCGAACGCCGTCCCCTCATGCCGGAGGTCTATTCCGTTAATCTGTACACGGCTGCCGAATTCAAGGAGGCCGGTCCGGCTGGACCCGCCCCGGCTGCACCGGTGGCGGCCAAACCAAAACCCGAAGAAGCACCCAGCGCACCGCCAGCACCTCCGGAACCAGCGGCACCGGCCAAACCCAAGGTGGCGATTGAACCGGAAACGCCGCCAAAAATCGTGCCGATTCCGGAAGTGGCGCCGCAGACTCCTACCAAGGCCATCTCCATTGAGCCGCTCAAACAAAAGATCGCGAAAAAGGAAGAACCAACGCCCAAAGAGGTGCAGGTCAAGGATCAACGCAATATCGACAAGGCGTTGGAAAATATCCAGGCCAAGGTCGAAGCCGATGCAAAAGAAAAAGTGGCCCGGGAAAAGGCCGCGCAGTTGCGGGATGCAGCCGTGAAGGAAATCGCGGCCAACTTACGGAGGCCGGCATCCTCGACGGGAACAGCCCCCCCTTCAACCACGACGCCAGCCAAAACCGGGACAGCGGCGCAGGCCGGTGGTGGTGGTGGCAGCGGCCCGACCGGCGGCGGATCGTCGGCTGTTACCGATTCTATCCTGCGAGGGTACTATGCCGCTGTCCTAAATCACATTCAAGCCCACTGGATTCTGCCCGACACGCAGAACTGGGACAATAAGCTGAAGGCCACCCTGGCAATCACCGTACACCGCGATGGATCGATTACGGATACCGCCTTTGAAAAATCGTCGGACAACGTCTATTTCAACCAATTTATCCTGAAGACGATGCGGGAGGCCACTCCCCTGCCGCCTTTTCCAGCGGGACTCGATGAGACCTCCCTTGAAATCGGCTTAAACTTTGATCCGGGTGGCACAGACATACAGTAATTTATTTCATCGATCGCGGAATATTCTGACCAACAACCACTTGCCTTGCCAGAAAATAAAAATATGAAAAAAATCTCGTTGTTCCTTATTCTGTTCAGCCTGCTGCTCGGGACATTCTCCTGGGCCGAAGCCAGGGTCTATCTTGACATCACCGCGGCGGATTTTCGCAAGATGCCCGTGGCGGTGCCCTATTTCATCAACAAGTCCAAGCCTGGGCAGCCGGAGGAGACCGGCCGGGATATGGCAGACCTGCTCTCCAGGGGGCTGGAGTTTCACGGTTTCATTACGGTGGTGCCGGCCAGTTCCTACGGCGGCGGCCAGGATGCTGACTGGAGAAGTCTGGCGGTCGATTTTTCGGTGCTTGGTCAGTACCAGACCTCGGCCGAGGGTCTGACCATGGAGCTGAAACTGCTCAATGTGCTGGACGGCCAGACGATCTTTGCCAAGCGCTACAGCGGCACCGTGCAAAAACGCAAGGAAATGGTCCTGAAATTCTGCGACGAAATAATTCAGCAGCTCTCAGGCGAACCCGGGGTCAGTCTTACTAAAATCGCCTTTGCCTCTGATGCCACGGGCTATAAGGAAATCTACATTGCCGATCCTTTGGGTGAGGAGGTCCGGCAGGTCACCAAACACAACCGGTTGGCTATCTCTCCCCGGTTCTCGCCGAATGCCCGCCTGCTGGCCTACACGTCCTATCATCCGGGCAATCCGAATCTGTATATCACCGATCTGTCGCAGTCCAAAATCACCAAGGCGATTTCAACCAAGGGCGGCCTTAATCTGGCGCCGGCCTTTTCACCGGACGGCAAGACCATGGTTGTCACCCTCAGCAAGGACGGCAACCCCGATCTCTACCTGATGGATACCCAGGGTCAGATTCTCCGACGGTTGACCACCAACGCCGGGCTCAATGTCTCGCCCTCCTTCTCGCCGGACGGCACGAAACTCGCCTTTGTTTCGGACCGCAGCGGCCGGCCGCATGTCTACATCATGGATATGCAGAGCAATAACGTCACCCGTCTCACCTTTCAGGGATCGGACAACTCCGAGCCGAGCTGGTCGCCCAAGGGTGACTGGATCGCTTATTCCGGCCTGGAAGGAGGAATTTACCAGCTATTCATCATCCGACCGGAAGGCGGTCTGCCGACAAGGGTTACCTCGAACAGCGGCAATCACGAATCACCCACCTGGTCGCCGGACGGCAGACAGATTGCCTTCACCTGGAAACGCAGCAACAGCGACCAACAGATCTGCGCCATCTTCAAGAACGGCACAGGGCTGCGCACTTTATTCAAGCTGAAGGGCAAACAGAGCTATCCCCAGTGGTCCACCTGGATAACCCCATGATTCCCTTTCGGCAGGTATCTTGTTGCTCAACCCCCCTGAATTTGTTAGATATGCGTGTACGTATCACCGGCATGGCATAATGCACCGGTCTGTGTCCTAACCCCGATAAACGGGATAAGTACCTTAGAAATAATATTCTGCCAAAAACGCGCAGAATATTATTTCTAAGGTACTAAGACGAATGAGGTTTCCCATGAAAAAGTATTTCCACCTGCTGCTGATCCTTTGCCTGACCCCATTTCTCCAGAACTGCGCCACTACCCAGGACGTGCAGAGCACCAACCTCCGAGTCCTATCGGTTGACCAGCGGGTCAAGGAATTAAAAGACAACACCGTAAAACAGGTGCAGACCCAGCAGGCCAAGGTGGATAACACCATCGACAACCTGCAGACTCAGATCCTGAACCTGCAGGGACAGCTTGAAGAAAGCGCCCACAAGAACCGGGTACTCCACGAGGAAAACAAGGAAATCCTGGCCGGACTCCGCACACAGGTCGAGAAACAGACCCAGATGCTGGCTGGCAGAATCGACAAACAGGACGAACGCATCACCCAGTTGGAAAATAAAATCACCCAGGTTGAGATCCAGATCAGCCAGACAGAAACGGCAATAGAAGATATAAAACAGCGCCGCGCCAAAGACGCAGCCGAACGCGCCACGGAAGCTGCCAAGGCTGCGGAAAAAGCCGGCAAGGACAAAGGCAAGGACAAAACCCGTGCCAAGGGTGGCGCCCAGGAAATCCAGCCGGACCAGTACAAGAAAAAAGCGGGCGAAGACGACGAGGCGGACGCCAAGGAATCAAAAGACGATCCGGGGCAGGCCCTCTACGACAAGGCACTCGATCTCTTCCGCGACAAGAAGTATCAGGAGGCCCATGAAACGTTCACCTCCTATCTTGCCAAGCATCCTGATGGCAAGATGAAGGCGAACGCCCGTTTCTGGGTAGGCGACTGCCTTTACAACCAGCAGGAATTCGAACTTGCCATCCTGGAATACCAGAAGGTGATCGCCGACTACCCGAAGCATGCCAAGGCGCCGGCTGCTTTACTGAAACAGGGTCTTTCCTTTGAAAAGATCAAAGACAAGGACACCGCCAAGATGGTTTTCCAGAAACTCCTGGCCGACTATCCCGACAGCGACCAGAAGGAGGCCGCCCAAAAACGCCTGGATGCATTGAAGTAAGGGCGGAACGAGGCGTACGGGGATGATTTTCCGGCCCCTCCTCACCCCAAACCATCTTTTTTATACCAGTGGCAGGTGCGGTGCATGGCCGTAGCCGCCGCTGGCAGTCATCGCTTATGATGGCGCCCCGCGGGCACTTTTTCCCTCCTCTGCCGCGGCCCGTCCGGTTCCGAAATGGCCAGCCATCCAAAACAACAGCAACAGGCCTGGCAGAGCGGCTGCTGTCGTTGCAAGGAAAAATGGCACCCAGTCCAACTGCTCAGCCAGCCAACCGCCGCCCGAGGATAGAATCGTCCGGCCAAAGGCCATGAAGGAGGAGAGCAGAGCGTACTGCGTGGCGGTGTAGGCAACATTGCACAGACTGGAAAGATAGGCAACAAAGGCGGCCGTCCCCATGCCGCTGCTGAAATTTTCTACGCCGATCGTCAGGGTCAGAACGCGCAGATCATGACCAGCCATGGCCTGCAGAACAAACACGAGATTGGAGAACATCTGCAGCAGCCCGCAGATGAGCAGACTTTTCATAATTCCCAATCGGCTGACCATGACCCCGCCGATGATGCCGCCGCCGATGGTGGCGGCAAGCCCGAACACCTTGCTGATATTGGCAATCTCGATCTTCGTAAAGCCAAGTTCCACGAAAAATGGATTGCTCATCACTCCGGCCAGTGCATCACCGAACTTATAGAGCAAGATAAAAAGAAGAACCAACACCCAGCCCTGGCGGCCCATGAATTCAGCAAACGGGCTGACAATCGTTCCGTAGAGCCAGGCGACAATCCTGGCTCTACGGCCGCACAGGAAAGGACGAGCCGCCAGGTAATCGGCGATCTTTTTTTCCTGCCCCCGCACTTCCGTGTTTATTTGCCTCTCCGGTTCCGGGCTCAGAAGGACTACGCCAACCCCGACCAGCATCAGGCCCGCCATCACGGAGTAGGTGACATACCATCCGAAAAATGAAGCAAGATATAAGGCACCGGCGCCGGAGGCCAGCATGCCGAGTCGATAACCCAACACAATGACCGCCGCCCCGGCCCCGTACTGCCGCTGTTCAAGAATCTCCACCCGGTAGGCGTCGATGACAATATCCTGGGTGGCGGAAAGAAAGGCCACTACAAAGGCAAAAAAAGCGGTCGCAATCGGCGCGACGGCCGGCCGAGTGGCGCCAAGTGCGACAATCGCCGCGATCAGGGTCAGCTGGATAGCTATAATCCAGCCGCGCCGCTGGCCAAAACGTCGAGTAAAATATGGCAGCGCCAGCCGATCGATAAGCGGCGCCCATAAAAATTTCGAGGTGTACGGGATGCCGGCCATGGCGAACAGACCGATGGTGGTCTTGCTGACCCCCTCCTCGGCCAGCCAGATGGACAAGGTCCCAAAAGTCAAAGCCAGCGGTAGACCGCTGGCAAAACCCAGAAACAGGATGGTGGAGATCCGGCGGTCGGCATAAACCGCCAAATCGCGCAGCAGCCTCTGTTTATATGATTCAGCGGTAGATAACTGGTCTGTTGCGTGTGGGATCATTGTCCCCCTCTGAAAGCAGCCGAGTCCGATCCGGGCACGAGATTGGGATTGGCATAGTGATATTTTTCGTGTTTGATTACCACGGGCTTTGTCTCATACAAGGCAGCAGGGAGGTCGTCAAGAAAAAAGAAACCGGGATGCCCGCCATCTGAATCAATGAAAAAAATGAATGAAGCTGCGACTCGATAAATTGCTGGTTCAGAAAAATCTCGTGCCTACCCGGCAGAAAGCCCAGGCTCTGATCGGCGCTGGCCAGGTTTATGTCAACCAGCTCCGGGCCGACAAGGCCGGCAGCCTCTTCCCTCTGGACTGCCAGATAGAAATCCGCGGGACATGCCGGTATGTCAGCCGCGGCGGCCTGAAGCTGGAAGCAGGACTCGCCGGCTTCCAAATCGACCCGACCGGCCTTATCTGCGCGGATATCGGAGCCTCCACCGGCGGTTTCACCGATTGCCTGCTGCAGCACGGGGCCGACAAGGTGTATGCCATTGATGTGGGGTATGGCCAGTTGGCCTGGAAACTCCGGCAGAATCCTAAGGTGGTGGTGCTGGAAAGAACCAATGCCCGCCATCTTGCCGCGACGCAGGTGCCCGACCCTCTAGACCTGGCGGTGATCGACGCTGCCTTCATCTCCCTGAAACTATTAATTCCGCCGCTCCTGGGGTTGTTCCGACAGCAGGCATCCATCCTCGCCCTGATCAAACCCCAGTTCGAGGTCGGCAAAGGCCGGGTCGGCAAAGGCGGCGTGGTGCGGGATGCGGCGCTGCACGACGAGGTCGTCCGCGATATTCTTGACTTTGCCGAAGCGACCGGGCTGCAAAGCCGTGGGGTGATCCCTTCGCCGATTCTGGGTCCAAAGGGCAACCGGGAATTCCTTGTCCACCTGCTCTCGACTTGAGACAGACCTCATCTAACCCTTGATGACGTCGCAAAAATTCATCAAACCCTACTGAAAGAATATTTCCGGCCTTTCCACTCGAAATCGTCCAACTGCTTCTCACTCAGATACTGCCGGGCATACTCCTCGATCAGGCCCGACTCGACAACAAAATCACAAAGGTCGCCGTCCAGGTGCCGATCTTTAACCATAAACCCGAGGATCCGCATGGATTCGGAAAGCCTTTTCCCTTCCTTGTAGGGCCGATCGGCAGCGGTCAATGCCTCGAACACATCCGCCACCGCCAGAATCCTGGCCTGGACCGGAATCTCCTCCTGGGTAAGCCCGCGCGGATAGCCGCCACCGTCCAGTTTCTCATGATGCATGCCGGCGTACTGCGGCACCTGCCGCATCTTTTTGGGGAACGGCAGACTCTCAAGCATTTTGATGCCGACATTCACATGGTTGTTGATGATATCGCGCTCCTTGTCCGACAGGGTTCCCTTGCGGATTAAAAGATTGATCATCTCGTCTTCATTAAGCAACGGCACGGTTTTGCCGTTGATCCGGCAAGACAGACCGGCCAGTTCCTTGATGCGGTTCACGCTCTCATCCTTCAGGAATTCGCCGCCGATGTTCACCGATTCAAGAAAGGCCAGTCCCTGCTCCAGATTGGCCAGATCGACACCACTGTCCGACAGCGTCGCATCCTCGTCTGTCATGCCGAGCTGTTTTTTCAGATTATTAATCTCGATATCCCTTTTCAGGATTTCCATACGGTGGCGGATCAGTTCGATGCGATCAAAAATGGTCTGAA